>JBGATE010000046.1:0-17064 GCA_044229375.1 Chitinophagaceae bacterium | reverse complement strand
TTGCCGATAAAGAAGGATTCATTATCCGAATTACGCGACGTGTACCATGCCACAGTGAGCAGGAGCAGGAAGTAACCGATAACGAAGGCAAACAGCAGGGTTGTTGACATATAAACGGGTTTCTGTTAACTGATCATTAAGGATACTAAATGTGCATTACAGAATTTTGAAGATAAAGAAATTTATTCTCCCTTTGCCTCAATATAATATGAATATGGAAAATCGGTCTGTGGCGGTGTTTTGCGGTTCAAAGAACGGAACCAACCCGCTCTTTGCAACCCATGCCGCTGAACTGGGAAAATTACTGGCAGAAAAAAGGATAAAGGTCATTTATGGCGGCGGTAGCGCCGGGTTGATGGGTGTGGTGGCCGATCATGTCATGCAGCATGGCGGGGAGGTCATGGGCATTATCCCTAAGCTGTTACTGGAGTGGGAAGTGCAGCACCGGGGCATCACCGAACTCATCATTTGTGATGACATGCATGAACGGAAAAAAAGGATCTACAGCGTTTGCGATGCGGCGGTGATCCTGCCCGGTGGATTTGGCACGCTGGATGAATTATTCGAGACCGTGACCTGGAACCAGCTGACGATACACGATAAAGAGATCTACATTCTTAACTCCGGCTGTTATTATGATCACCTGGTGGAGCATATTGAGCTGATGAAACGGGAAGGATTTCTCTACGAGGATGCAGTTAAAAGGATAACGATTATTCGAACACCGGGTGAGTTAATGCATTATTTGCAATAGAATAGCACGCGGATGACCCTGATCCGGAGGTTTGAAACGGATATTTTTTATACTTATAGTTATCTCAAAAGTGCTATTTCCCACAAAACCGCTAAGTACACAAAGAAATGTTTATTGATTATAAGTGCTTTGTGTTCTTTGTGTCTTTGTGGGATACTCAAATACAGACTTTTGAGATAAGTTCTGGTAAATAATCCGTGTTTATCCGTTACATCCGCGTTATCCGTGTGCCATTCCCTTAATTTCCCTTTTTCCCTCCTCCCAGGTAAAAGATAAAGCCGGTGCGGAATACCGGCATTACGCGGCCAAACTGATCGCGGTAGGGAGAGTTCACATCATTCAGCGCGTCGATCATGATGCTGGTGTAGAATTGTGATTGCCCGATCATGCGGTTGCCATAGCCGAGGCCCACGAGCAGGCTGGAGGCGTTGAATTTTTCCTTGTAAATAGTCGCGCCATCAACCACTTCTTTATAGGTAATGGCATTATATTCAAACTGCCCCCCGAGAAAGATCATGCGCACGGGCCAGAAACGTACAAATGGGCCCCCGCCGATGGCCAGGTAACGGGCCGATTCGTTTGCATAATAGCTGCGCTGGGTAACATAGGTCAGGTTGGTGGCAATACCGGCATCGAGGAACCGGTTGATGCTGTAACCCACTTCCGGGTTCAGTCCGATTATGAAGCCATTGGAAAAACCCAGGTTGATACCGGAGCCGATGAAAAGATGGTCGGGTTTCCAGCCGCCTTTTTCTTCTTCCCCGTCCTGCGCAAATGTTGCCAGGGTTAAAAGGCAAAAGAACAAAGTCAATAATTTCTTTTTCATAGTGTGTTTATTTTGAAAGTTCCTGTTGTTCTTTCCAGTCAAGATTTAACTCCGCGATGATCCTTTTTTCGCCTGGCGACTTCCACAACATAGCCGCCAGCATCAGCCCGGTTATACTGAAAAAAATAAAATTTCCCGTGAGAAAGAATATTATTATGCCGAGTATGGCCGGGGCTTCACAGAGCGCCATATACCTGACCAGTGTCGCCCGGTAAACGTTTATTTTATCGCTCAGCGTACCTGACATTTCACGGATCTCCGCTATTTTTTTTTGATACCCTGTGAAAGCAATATAAAAACAGAAAAGACCCATTACCCCGGCCATTATTAAAAAGAATAGCTGCGACTTTGCCGTTTCCGCCGGATCCAGGATAGCTCCTGTTTGGAAGATATTCAGCAACAGAATGACCAGCGCAAAAAAACTCACCCCTATGATCATAGCCCGGCCTATGATTCGGGTGGCCCTTAGATTCTCCCTGGCTGTTGCCGTTGCAGACGCTGGCATATTCTCAGTTAAAGATTTTTCCCGCATTCAATATATTATTCGGATCAAAGCTTTTCTTTATATCCCTCATCAGCCTCAATTGGGTATCCCTGAACACTATGTCCATATAGGGTTTCTGGATCAGCCCGATACCATGCTCACCGCTGATGGTTCCTCCCAGATCATGCACCAGTTCAAATAACTCCCGAAGGGCGGCGGTCATCACCGGGTTACCGTGACTGTTGGGGATCCCCTCTTTTTTGATGCGGATATGAAGGTTACCGTCGCCGGCATGGCCATAGCATACCACATCAAAATCGTGTTTCTTTCCCACTTCCTTCACTCCTTTTATCAGTGCGGGCAGTTCGGCCCTTGGCACCACGGTATCTTCCTCGATCGTGTAACCGTCCAGCTTAACCGCTTCCGCCACTTTACGGCGGAGTTTCCATAATTCCGTTTTTTGCTGCGCGTCGTCCGCAAAATAGATCTCGCCGATATCGTATTGTGTAAGCAGTGCGCCAATGGCTTCCATATCCTTCATCAGCACTTCCCTGTCATTACCATCCACTTCAATGATCAGGTGCGCCTGGGTGTCCTCCGTAACAGGAACTGCGCTGCTTTCCACCATACGGCTCACGATCCTGAGAGCGTTGATCTCCACCAGTTCCATGGCGCTGGGGGTGAATCCGGCCCTGAAAATGGCGCTCACCGCTTCACCGGCCTGTTCCAGGCTGCGGAAAGGCACCAGCATCAGCAGGTCGTATTGGGGGAAAGGTATCAGCCGCAAAACGATCTTTGTGACAATGCCCAGTGTTCCCTCGCTGCCCACTACTAATTGCGTAAGGTTATACCCCGTTGAATTCTTCAGCACGTTGGCGCCGGTCCAGATGATCTCACCGGTGGGTAAAACCATTTCGAGATTCAGCACATAATCTTTCACCACGCCATATTTTACCGCTTTGGGACCACCGCTGTTCTCGGAGATATTTCCGCCGATGAAACAGGAGCCGCGGCTGGCGGGGTCCGGCGGATAGAAGAGTCCTTTTTCTTTTACGGTATCCTGTAAAATTTCCGTGATCACGCCCGGTTCGGTTGTCACCTGCAGGTTGCGCTCATCGATATGCAGGATGGAATTCATTCTTTCCGTGGAAAGCAGCACACCACCCAAATGCGGTAAGGCGCCACCGCTTAATCCCGTGCCGGCACCGCGGGGGGTAACCGGTATCTTATTTGCATTGCAGATCTTCAGGATCTCACTGATCTCTTCCACGGTCCTTGGTTTGATCACCGCTTCGGGCGGGAAATGCAGGTTCTCGGTCTCATCATGCCCGTAATGGCGGAGTGATTCTTCATCATACAACACAAAACTTTCCCCAACGATCTTTTTAAAACTCCTGATATGATCCGCTGAGAGGGTGGTGCCTGATGTGGTTTCCATCATAAATAAAAGTAATGAGCTGTAAAAATCGGATAAATAAGGGATATACAAAACGGCAGTATTTCCGTGTCTCTGCACCTGAATGGAAGTGGCACACGGATGAACTTTAATGGCACACGGATAATAACGGATTTATTCCGGCTTCGCCGGAACAGATCCCTGCCGATAGAAGTTCGGGATATTCGGTTAGTAAAAGGGTTATGCGGTATTGTATAAAAATCCGTGTCATTCGTATCCTCTTTCAGCAAAGAATTAATATCAAACGGATAACACCGATTAGATGGATGGGAACTGACCGATGCAGGGTAAAGAGGCTAATTCGTGATAATTCGTGTAATCAGTGGCAAAAAAAACCAGGAGAGATCAGTATGTTTTAAAGGAAGGGCACATCGCATCCCTGCGGTTGCCCATATACCTGTCCACCACTCCCTGTTTGATCAGGGAGAACTCCATACCTCCCCTGCCATTATTGAAATTGCTTAGTGAGGAGGTGGTCACATCGTAACTAAAAGTGAAAGTAAGATCCTTGAAACCAAGTCCCAGCATGGGAATGATGGCATCTTTATAGCGGTAATAGACCCCGGCTATCAGCACTTTTTCGCCGTCGCCGGATGCATTGTAATGCGCATTGAGACCTCCCACGATCTCGTAGGCATTTGCCTGCAGGGAGCCGTACACGTTGGGGTTGATGATCACGCGGTCGTTCATTTTGAAACTTCCGTTCAGGAAAGCGGTGTAGCGGACCGGTATCCGGTTATTCACCCCGGGCTGTTCATTAAAGAAAGATTCTTTGGGCCGGTTCACATGCATGGCCGAGAACCCCGCATTGAGGTAGATATCGTTACTGGGAAAATAAGCGTAGTTCATCCCCACCTGCATGTCGAGGTAGCTGATATTATTGTCATCCAGTTTGGGCGCCGCCCCGGTCTGGTGCACGTCAAAGAATTTCCCGTTCCACTGGCTGGGGAAAGTAAGATTGGTGGTATTGATCCTTTTATTGGCCCAGCCCACGTTAAAGCCAAGACTCACGAGGCTTCCCGCATTGATCATCTGGTGGTAGGCCACCGAGCCATAAATTTTAGTGGAGGTGAGCACGCTGGTTCCGGCAACATCCCGCAGGATCACCCCGCCCAGTCCGAGCCAGCCGGTGTTATCGCTGTTCTGCATGGTTTGCCAATCTCCGAATGCGCTCATCGTTTTATACGGAAAGGGCGTTACCGATGCCCACTGGTTACGGTAATTGATGCCGATGCGGTAGTCGCCATCGGGAATGAAACCGGTATTGGCGGGATTCGTCAGCAGCGGTGTGTTGAAGAACTGGGAGAAATGGAGGTCCTGTGAAAAGGCACAAGGCACAAGGCACAAGGTACAAATGGCCGAAAGTGTAATATGTTTTACTTTTTTCAACATCACAATTATCCTGTTTCTATCTTATTAACGTTATATCTCCCTTTTTAGTTGTTTTGGCGCCGTCGGTAAACTCCACATTTAATGTATACGCATATACATCCATCGGCTGCACCACGCCTTTTACTTTCCCGTCCCAGCCCTGGAAGCGGTTATTGGTCTCAAATACTTTTTGGCCCCAGCGGTTCCAGATGGTAAAGGTCATTTTACCGATGCCGAAACCTCTAACCAGCACTACGCTGTTCTCATCGTTGCTAAGCGGGGTAAAGGCGTTCGGGACATCCACCAGCGGATCGATCAATGCTCTCACCGGCATGCAGATGGTACTGTCGCATCCCACAGCATTATACGCCGTGAGACAGGCATCATAGGTGCCGGTGGCGTTGTACTGATGCGATACCGGTCCTCTTGAATCGGTGAACAAACTGTCGCCATCCCCAAACAACCATTTGAAACGTACCGCATCCACCGATGAAAGATTGGTGAATGAGACAGGCGTATTGGCTATCGGCGGATCTGTCGCCCAGGAAAAAGCGGGTATGGGATCCTGGTATACAGTTATCGTAAATGTAGTGTCATGTGTAAGGTTGCAGGTGCCCGGGTTGCCGGCCGTGAGCCGGATGGTATAGGTACCGGGATTCACATACAGGTGTGCCGGTGTTTCATCCGTGGATGTATTATCCGGTGATCCGGGATCGCCAAAATCCCATTGCCAGGAGACCGCATTTTCCGATACACTTTTGAAGGAGGCCGAATACGGCGCGCAACCCGTTGCAGGGGTTTCAATAATGGCTTTGACATTATCAGCGATGCTGATGGTGAAAACGCTGTCATCCGGGTTATTGCAATACGTTGTGTCCTTTAATATCAGCCGTGCCTGGTAGGTTCCTGTTGCCGGGTAGGTATGCAGGACGGCGTTGGCAGGTCCGATCAGTGCGGGCACCCTTGGACTGCCGTCCCCAAATTCCCAGACCATGGAAGTATCCAGTATTGGTTTCGTGATATCCGTACTGATGGAATTATTGATGAACTGGTAGGTGAACTTGGGGCAACCCGGACCAAATGGTTGCCAAGCCGGAAGAAGATCGGCCTTTACATCGCCCACCCTGATATTAATAAAGGATGTATCACGGATATTGCAGGAGCTGGGATCGACTGCCACCAGCATGACCCTGTAAACACCAATACTGTTATAGGTAAATGAAGCATTGGGAGTTGTGGTGGTAAGATCCGGCGGATTACCCGGCACATAGTTAAAATGCCATTCATAGGAAATGGCCTGAGCGATTGAATCCACGAAATCAACTGTCAGCGGAACACATCCGGCGGTATCTTTTACGGCATCAATTTCAGACCGCACTTCACCGTCAACACCTGCCAGATCAAGGTTAAATTTCAACATCGCCAGGTTACAACCCGCGCCGCTGGCATTGTTCGAGGTGGACCAGGCTCCAGCAGTTGTTGGAAATACAGGCCTTACCCCTGAAGGGTCGAGGTTACAATTGGCGCAAATTGCCTGGTAGATGACCCCGTTCCTGTCGAACCGGCTGGTGCCGCCGTCCACATGATCGCATCCTGCACCTGCCCGGTTGAATTCCCCGAAGAAACTTCCGAACAATTGCTGGACCGCATCTCTTTGCAGAACAAAAAAGTAAAAATCCTTTCCGTCGGTGTTTGATTTTATCGCATCGGCCGTTACCGGCAGCCCGGTTGTACCCGCGCTGTTAAAGGCATTGACCGTGCCATAGAAACCTCCCCATCCGGATACATAAACATTCTCACAGCGGTCAACCAGGAAAGCGGTGATGGAAATATTGGGATTGGGAGCCCCGGAACCGAAACAGGTTGAATAAATATACGCGCTGAGGTCGGGTCGCATTTTAGCAATGAACTGTCTTCCCCCGGCGTTGCTGTAAGCTGCATTGAATACCTGCCAGTTGCCCGTTGTCTGCCCGGTAATATAAGGGAACCCTTTTTTGTCAAACTGTATCCCGAATACCTGGTCGGTTCCCGGAGTGCCAATGAAGGTTGAACGGATCACTGCCGTACCCGAGCTGTTGATAACTGCCACAAACCCGTCGATGCCGCCATTATTCACGGAACCGATGGTGCCTGTTTCATTACCGGGGAAACTGCTGGCATCGCTTTCGGTGCCTCCCGCAACGTAGATACTGCCATTGGGCGCCACCGAAAGCACATAGGCGGCATCGTTAGCATTTCCCCCAAGGAAACTGGAAAAAAGTACGCTCCCCAGGTCGGGTGTAAGCTTGATCAGCACCCCATCCTGGCTGCCACCGAATGCGCCCTGGAAAGGTGAACCGATCGCCGGGAAATTGCCGGATTGGGTACAGGAAGCCACCAGTACATTACCGGTACCGTCCAGTATGACCTCGCTCCGGCCGTCATCACCATAATTCTGCTGCAATGAATTTTTACTTCTTGTCGGGGAAATATTCACCCCGTCCCAGGAAGATCCACCGATCCTTTTAGAACCGATGATGGCAGTACCCGCCGCATTCAGTTTGGTGACCACAATATCATAATCCCCGCAGGGCCCTACCTGGCCGCCGGTAATAGGATAGGCGCCGGCACCCGTAAGAGGTGAATTGGTGCGGCCCGCCATTACCAGGTTGCCATTGTTATCTACAATAAGGCTATGGGGCTGTTCATTTCCCGAACCGCCGATATAAGTAGCATAGACCCTGGCACTGCCATTGGGTGATAGTTTGATGATTCCAATGTCAAAATCGCCTCCCTGGAAATTGGTCTGGAAAGCGCCGGTAGAGGTCGGGAATCCCGGGTCATGCACAATACCTCCTCCGTACATGCTGCCATCCGGACCATAAGTGGCGGTATAGCCCCAGTTATCGGCCGAGCTCCCGGAAAAGGAACAGAATACGATCAGCGGGTCAATGACCAGGGTGGCTTTGCGGTTATAATTCTTTACATCGAACTTTACCACGTTATCCTTTACAATGTATTTACACGATATTTCCTCTTTCCCGGTCAGACCGGCCTGGTAAGTATAAGGAGAAGATTCTTTCAGTTCGCCAACGGAAGTAGAGATGGACAGTTCCCTGTTCTTTACCTGCAGTTTGTCGACGCCATTATATTTTAAAGCGATGGTTGAAACATCGCCCCCGGGTTTAACCAGGATATCGTATTTCAGGAAACCGTTGTCGGTATAATAACGCACATCCACATTGGGATAAACGTCTTTTAAGGTGATGGCCTGGAAGACCTGGCAGCCTCCCGCCCATTTCGAAGGATCGTTTCCGGTAAAATAATTATTGAAGGCCTGTAACTTTTTATCCGGTACCTGGACCGCATTGGGTGATGCGCCCACAAAATCCACATGAAACGCATGTGTACGAACCATGAATCTTTCATCTGGTACACCGGGCGCCCTGTCGTGGAGCAAACGCATCACGTCGGCCACATCGGATGGATTATACTGGACCATGGTGAACCCGTTGTCGCGGATAAAGAAATCGCCGTTGCTGACCTTGCCTTTAAACCGGACCCGGTTATCCCACTGGCCTTTATTTTCAACAAATTCGATGCTGCCTTGTGAAATGGCGACCTGTACGGAGAACAGTGCAGTTATAAAAATGAGTGAACGTTTCAGGGTAGTAGTCTTTGTAGTATTAAAATAACAAATTTTCATCAGAAACGGATTGAAAACTTGTGTTAACATATCCTTTCAGCATTGTAATTTCTCTGTCAAAAATTGCCGGTTTCGTTCTTTTACTATTCCCACCCAGCTGCATTCAGGAAATTTTACTCCAAACGATCCCTCCACGCTGCTTTTTCAGGAATTCTTTTAGCGGCAAATTTTCTGCCGAATTAAGCTCCGGGTCCTTTTCCAGTACTTCTGCCGCCATATTCCGGGCCAATTCCAGGATCGGCCGGTCTTGGACAAGGTTTGCCAGTTTAAAGTTTAAGACCCCGCTCTGTTTGGTTCCCTCAATTTCACCCGGCCCCCTTAATTCAAGGTCTTTTTCCGCGATCTCGAACCCGTTATTGGTCGTGGTCATTACCCTGATGCGCTCCCGGGCCTCATTACCTAATTTGGAGCCGGTTAAAAGGATACAATAGCTTTTTTCGGCCCCCCGCCCCACCCGGCCCCGCAACTGGTGCAACTGGGAGAGACCGAATTTTTCGGAGCTCTCGATCACCATCACCGAGGCATTGGGTACATCCACCCCTACCTCAATAACGGTTGTTGATACCATGATCTGCGTATCATGTGTAACAAACCGGCGCATGTTTTGTTCTTTCTGATCCGCCGGTTGTCTTCCGTGTACCATGCTGATCCAGTACCTGGGTTCGGGGAAATAGGCCTTTACATTTTCGTAACCCTTCATCAGGTTTTCGTAATCCAGTTTGGCGCTCTCCTCGATCAGGGGAAAGATGATATAGACCTGTCTTCCTTTCGCAATCTCGGTGCGCAGGAAATCCATCACTTTACTCCGTTGTGATTCATAACGGTGAACCGTGGTCACCGGTTGCCGTCCCGGGGGCAGTTCATCAATAATACTGTAATCGAGGTCCCCGTATGCCGTCATCGCCAGGGTTCGGGGGATCGGTGTGGCTGTCATCACCAGGATATGGGGAGGTATGGCCGCTTTTTGCCATAATTTGGCCCTTTGCGCCACACCAAACCGGTGCTGTTCATCTATAATGACAATACCAAGATTGTTGAACTTCACCACATCTTCAATTACGGCATGTGTGCCGATCAGGATCTTCAGATCCCCGCTTTCCAGCCCGCTGAGGATCTTTTTTCTTTCTTTCGCTTTGGTTGAACCCGTTAGTAACTGCACAGGTACACCCATCTTCTCCAGAAGTTTACGGATCGTGCTGTAATGTTGCTGCGCCAGTATTTCCGTCGGTGCCATCAGGCAGGACTGGTACCCGTTATCGGCGGCCAGCAGCATGATGAGTACGGCCACAATGGTCTTTCCGCTGCCCACATCCCCCTGGAGCAGCCGGTTCATTTGCTTTCCTTTCGCGGTATCGGAACGGATCTCCCGGATCACCCTTTTCTGGGCATTCGTCAGTTCAAACGGAAGATGTTCCCGGTAAAATGTATTGAAGAGTTCGCCGACTTTATCAAATAAAACACCTTTTGAGTAACGGTGACGGCCCGAGCGGATCAGCCCCATTCGCAGTTGCGCCGTGAAAAGCTCTTCAAACTTCAGCCGCTTTACCGCTTCCTCATATTCCGCGGGCGACTGCGGAAAATGTATTTGCCGGAATGCCCGGAACCTTTCGCAGAGTTTTAGTTGCACCCTGATCTTTTCCGGCAGGTTCTCGGGAATATCCTTCTGCTGGATCAATCCGATCAGCACCTGTGTAAGTTTGCCGATCTGTCTTCCGCCCAGTCCCCTGGATTTTAGTTTTTCGGTGGTGGAATAAACCGGTTCGAGAAATATTTTTCCGGCAGGTTGTTCCGGCCGCAATAGTTCCAGTTCCGGGTGAACGATCTGTGGCCGGCCATTATAAAAACCGACCCGGCCATACACGAGGTAGGATTGTCCCGGTTCCAGCAATTTCTGTACCCAGCTCAATCCCTGGAACCAGGTCAGTTCGATCACGCCGGTCTTATCTTTTAATTCAGCCACCAGTCTTTTGCCTGCTTTTTGCCCGATCACTTCAAAATGGAGCAGTACTCCTGCCAGTTGCGCGAATTCAGTATCCGGTGTAAGCTCCTTTACCAGGTTCACTTTTGTCCGGTCGATATGCCGGAAGGGGAAATGGCCGAGCAGGTCACCGAAATTAAAAATGCCCAGCTCCTTTTTCAGCAAGTCGGCCCGTTGGGGGCCCACTCCCTTTAAATACTCGATCGGGTTGGATAATATGTCGGGGGAAGAAGGGATAGTAAATAGTTTAACGCAAAAATACTGTTTCGGCAGGCTGGGTTCATTTCATACTGCAGGTGTTTTCACCTTTACCCCTTGTTTATTCCAACGCCTGGCGAAGTGATTTTTCCCAGAGCACCGACTGTTTTCCTTTTACAAAACGGATCCAGCCTTTTACCAGGCAGTAGTTCATGAAGGCAAAATAAAACGGAACGGTGAACAATCCCGCTCTTTAACCGGCGCGGATATAACGCCATCCGAAGAAGGCAAAGAGGTAAAAAATGGTTTGCAGCAATAAAATAGTGCTGTAGGGCTGACCTCCTCCGCTGCTGACGATTATGACATTGGAGATCAGGAGTGCCAACAACGCAGGCGGGCAGTATACCCATCGAAGCAGTCGCCGCGATATGAACTGAAAACTGAGCAGGGGGTGGCGAAAAAAATTAATGCATCCTTTAAGGTAGCCCAGCGACTGGAAAGCCCCGGATGAGATCCTGACCTTTCTTTTTTCTTCTTCCGCCAGTGAAGCGGATGGTGATTCGGTGGCAAAGGCATCGGGTTCATATTCGATGCGGTAACCCTGCAGGCAGACCTGCATGGAGATCACGAAGTCGTCCAGTATCACGTCCTGTTCCAGTTCCCGGAAGAGCGCGGTGCGCAGGGAAAACAATTCACCCGATGCGCCGGTTACCGTATAGAGTTCTGCATCCATTCTCTTCAGGAATGATTCGTATTGCCAGTAGATACCTTCGGCCTCACCGACTGCCGATGCATAGATGTTCCGCAGGATCTTCTTCTCACCCGCCACCGCGCCCACTGCCGGGTTGCTGTAGTGAGCTGTTAACTTTTTAAGACATTCGGTATTGAGCATGCAGTTGGCGTCGCTGAATACCACTACCGGTGTAGTAACCAGCCGCATGGCCCGTTTGATCGCCGCATATTTTCCTTTTCGTTCCGGTGCATGCAGGAGCTGTATTACCGGGAATCTTCTGACTATTTCGGGAGAGCTGTCTGTTGAACCGTCAGTCACCAGCAGGATACGGAGTTTATCCTGCGGGTAATCCAGCGCCAGGGTATTGACGATCTTCTGTTCCAGGATGGCTTCTTCGTTATAAGCGGGGATGATCAGTGTAAGGGCAGGCCATTCCACGACCGCGGCTGTTTTGTTCTTCACCCATAATACCCTGATATTATTCAGCAGCAACACCAGGATACCGTAACCGGCATAGCAGTAAAACAGGATACCCAGGCTGAACCAAAAAAAGTAGGACAGGATGGTCATCATTTACGGATGTGAAAATTACGGTCTCTTTTTAGCAAATATCCCAAGAATTGAACGGAATATCGCGTTATCTATAAGGTAAACAGGTCTCCCGGGGCCTTCTCCCCAAAAAACCCTTGTGCTTTTTACGAATGCGTCCTATTTTAGGTTTCGAATCCAACCATCCAAAACCTGACCAGCAAAACCGGTTATCATGAAAAGCCACCCTCTTTTGCAACTCGACCTTTTTTTACTCGACTACAAGTTTGCATTGCTTTGTTTGATCAGCGCCTTCGTGGTAACGCTGATCAGCATTCCCCCCATCATCAGCCTGATCAACCGGTATCGTCTCTTTGATGTACCGAATGAACGAAAGATCCATGCGGCCCCGGTACCCACCATGGGCGGGATCGCGATCCTGGCGGGTATGGTGGTGAGTCTTTTGCTCTGGTTTCCCTTCAGTGGTCAGCCGGCACAGGTCTGTTTTTTCTTTTCGATCGTCGTCCTGTTCGGGTTGGGCATACTCGATGACCTGAAAGATCTTTCCGCGCGATATAAATTCATCATACAAATCGGGCTGGCGGCGCTGATAGCTTTATCCGGGATCCGGATCAATTCGTTTGAAGGTCTTTTTGGTTTATATGAGCTTCCGCTCACAGCCCAATACACATTCACTATCCTGGCCATTACCGGGATCACCAACGCGTTCAACCTGATCGACGGGATCGACGGGCTGGCGGGGGTATCGGCTTCATGAGTCTTATTACACTGGGGTTATTCCTGACCATGAGCGGTGATGCCAACACGGCATTGATCGCGTTCGCCCTGGCCGGCGGTATCCTGGCATTTCTGTATTTCAATTTCAATCCCGCGAAGATCTTTATGGGAGATATCGGTTCGCTGTTATTGGGATTCGTGACAGCAGTATTAGTATCGTACTGATACCGGTTTTTGATACGCTGCGGGTGTTTGCGGTAAGAATATGGAGAGGAAGATCACCTTTTGAGGCAGACAGGACGCATATACATCACCTGCTGACCAACCAGGGTTTCAGCCATGGGTTCGCCGCGAAGCTGATCTGCTTCCTGCACGGGTTCGTACTGATAGAAGTGTACTGGCTCCGGTGGCTGAAGCCGGAATTCACGCTGGTGTTGCTGATCGCATTCATGCTTTTCAGTACCCTGTTGCTTAAAAAATTGGGTGTCATTTTCAGGTTTAACCGTTCCGGTTCATTGCTGGCAAATGGCGGCAATGAAATGGTTCATGAATAAACAACAGCATTTACCCAGGGCACGAGTTTCTGCGCCACTAATTTTAAAAATACGGTGAGTTCCTTCCCCACGTCGAAGTGAAAGGCAACGCCTGCTGTTACGGCAGCGCTGATCGCCCAGGTTGTGTAATCGATGATCTTTTTCATATTCCAAGGTTTAAGGTTTATCTGTCATGTTTGACGAAATAAAGTTGCACCCGTTACAATCAAAAGTCAAGCGCACAGTGCATGAAATGAGATGATCTTTGCATCAATTGACAAAAGGATAACCAATTAACTTTCATTAACTTAACCTTGAAAAAAATGTTAACACGCGGTCCTTTCAGGCACCGCTGTCAATGCCCGGATCACACAGTTCATGCGGTCAATTTCACAGTCCACAAAACAAGGCTGCAATTCATACATTGTATCAAACAGTTTGTGCAGGCATTGATTAAATTTGTTAGTATAAATTCCCGCTTTGTCAAGGCCCCTTTTCTTTACCGTTTTCCTTTTTGGTTTCCTGTACGTGTTACCCGCGAAAGCGCAGCTGGTAAAAAAATTTTATTTCACGCATTATACTGCCGAATCGGGATTGATTTCATCGGAAAATAATTCCGTTCTGCAGGATGCGGAAGGATTTATCTGGACCGGAACGGTTGACGGGCTCCAGCGTTTTGACGGTACCCGTTTCAAAACATTCCGGCACCAGCCCGGTGATTCTTCTACGATACCTTCCAACGCCATCCTGCAACTGGTAATGGACCATAACAAAAACCTATGGGTGCTTACGGGAGAAGGAAGAGCCGGTATCTTCAGTACCCGGAATTTTCGTTTTCGCGAAGCGGTTGTAAAGGTCAGAAAACCCGAATCGCTGCGTTCGGGGATCAAGGAACTCATCCTGGATGAATACGGAAATGTTTTCCTGGCCCTTCGCGGCAATGAAGTAGTTACCTGGAATGAAAAAAAGAACGAGTTTTCCTGGGAACATAATTTCTTTGCAACCCCTCCCGGGGCCGCCATCACCGACCTTGTACAGGAACCCGGCACCCGCAATTACCTGGTATCCCTCCAGGGAGAAGGAGTAGCCGTGTACAATCACGATACACGGCAGTTGAATTATACGGGACACAACCCCGAAGGCAACCCGACCGTGGAAGCACTGGCTGGTGTCAGGGCCGCCTATAATTTTCATTACGATAAAAAAGGACGTTGCTGGTTCCAGGTCTGGGCCGGCGGATTCCCGGAGATCTATTGTTATGACAAGAACAGCGGGGGACCCCTTATCAGGAAGTTCGAATTCATCAGTACCCTTAAATCCTATTACGAAACCTACCGGTTCTTTGAACAGTGGGACGGCACAATCTGGGTAACCGGGTTGAATGTATTTGCCCGTTACCTCGAAAAAGAGAAACAGTTTGAGTTTGTATACAACGGTTACCTGAATGAAAGAAGCATTGCCTACGAAAGAGTGACTTCACTGGCGGAGGACCGTGAAAAGAATATCTGGGTCAGCACCAGTAATAACGGTCTTTACCGGTTCAACCCGTCCGAACAATATTTCACCAATATCCCGCACCAATTCCGGGTAACCGGCAACCCGGGACACGGCAGTGTACTATCCTTTATGCATACCCGCCAGGGCAATTTGCTGACCGGTACCTGGGGCGATGGCCTTTACCAGTACGACAGGAATCTGAACCTGATCCCAACCAACATACGTGGAATTGATAACAACCTGGGGCCAACGGGCTGGTGTATGACCGTTTCGGCTGACAGCAATACCATCTGGATGGGATCACAACCCGGTCTTTTTGCCATCAACCAGGCCCTGCGGTCGATCAATTATTATAATCCCGCAGTACTGAATGACAGAACCATTCGCCAGGTGGCGGAGGACCGAATAGGCAATCTCTGGCTGGGGATGAACAATTTTGGCGTATTCAAATGGGAATCAGCCGATAAAACAGCTCGACGGGAAAACAGGATCCACCGCTTTGAAAAGATACCTGCCGTGATGATCAACAAACTCCTTGTGGATCGTAAAGGTTTGGTTTGGATTGGCACCGCCGCGAACGGTCTTTATGTGATCGACCCCGCTACCGAAGAACTTGTTCATCATTTCAGTGATCAGGCCGATGCGCCTTACCGGTTGCCCGAGGAAGGTATCTCATCCGTACTTGACTATGATGACAGTACCATGGTCATCACGACAAACCGGTATGCGCTGGGATACAACCGGAAGACGGGCCGCACCGTACAGATAGGCAGACCCGAATTCCTGCAGGGCTATATCGCGTCGATGGAAAAGGACAAAAAAGGCCTGCTATGGATCTCCACCACCAATGGGCTCTACCGGGTGAACATTCATAAAAAGATCTATGTACGGTTTGACCGGAATGACGGTATCGATAATGACCGTTTCGTTTTAGCTTCCTCCTATGCCCTGCCCGACGGCCGGCTCCTTTTCGGGGGCAGTGACCAGTTCATCGTATTCGATCCGGCTGCCATCACGGTGACGACCGTGACACCGCAGCCCCGGATCACCGATTTTAAAGTAATGAACAAATCGCTGCAGGTGGATTCGCTGCTCCGGCTGAGCCAGGTCACGCTCCGCTATGATAACAATTCGCTGGAGATCGAATTCTCTCCCCTGTCTTTCAGCAGCGGTTTTATGATCCGGTATATGATGGAGGGGCTTGATAAGGACTGGAAAATGGCCGGGAAGGATAACCAGGCGATCTATTCCTACCTGCCCCCCGGAAAATATAATTTCCTGATGCAGACAATGGATGCGGAAGGAAGGATCAGCGATGTGTCTGTATCGGTACCCATCAGGGTCAACCCGCCCTTCTGGAAATCCTGGTGGTTCTTCAGTTTACTGGCCATCGCGCTTGGCTCAGTTCTTTTCTGGCTCGACCGGGAAAGGATGCAGCGAAAGGAAGCGATAGAAAGGATGCGCAGCACCATTGCCGATAACCTGCACGGGGAAGTGAACACCGCGCTGAACAATATCAATATTCTGAGCGAAATGGCCCGGCTGAAAGCGGACAAGGACCCGGAAAAATCAAAGGAGTATATCGAACAGATCCATACCAAGAGTCATAATATGATCATCGCCATGGATGACATGCTCTGGAGCCTCGACCCCGGGAACGACAGCATGGAAAAAACAACCTCCCGGATGCGCGAGTATATCGAGGCCCTGAAGAACCGCTATGGGGTGAATATTGACATTGCCGTTGACAGAAAAGTGGAGACCCTTGAACTGAACATGAAACTCCGGCACGAAGCCTTCCTGGTATTCAAGGAAGGGATCAAGAACCTGGTGATGCTGGGAGCCGCCAACTGCCATGTTTATATCCGCTCGGAAAAGAACGGGCTATTATTTACCACGCTGTTCGAAAGCGATAAATGTGATATGCAACAGCTCAACAACCTGCTGCATCGCCAGGACCTTGAAAAAAGACTGGAGCAAATGCGCGCCACGATCGACGTCGACCTGCATAAGAGTCATTCGGCGATTACGCTGCGCGTACCGGTGGAATGAGTTTAGAGTTTAGAGTTTAGAGTTCAGAGTTCAGAGTCAGTTTCCGATGATTTGTGGTTAACTCCTGATTCAAAGCTCCTATTTCGTGAAGATTAATTACACTTAATCCTATACTATAAAAGTTAATATTTCACTCCTTCGCGGAGTTCAATTCAACTCTTTTCAATTGATATTCCTGATATTGCATCCCATTGGGGCCTTTTAGGAAAGGAAATTTTACAACTGCGGAAA
>JBGATE010000045.1:0-17153 GCA_044229375.1 Chitinophagaceae bacterium | reverse complement strand
TTTCCGCATCACATAATTAAAATACCGGCCATCGTGGTCAAAATTGCCGTAGAACCGTTCGTAAGAAACAGAACTGGAATAATAGGGCGACCGGAGCGGGATCCGCATTTCCACCAGGTGAACCGGGTCGTAGCTGCCGTTATCGATCTGCTGCAGGCGAATCCGGTCATTTTTGTGAATGAGATGATCGATAATAAGGGTGTTCCCTGCCAGGTTGAACAGGTAGATCAGCAAAAAGCATATGGTAATTAACTTTTTCAGAATTGAGTATCACTTTTTCATTTTCAGCCGATCGTTCACCAGGGTGCCCACTTTTATCCCGTGTTCCGTACTGATAATACAGGAATGATGGAAATGAATGCCCCCGTAAAACCGGGCCCAGTTGTTCTCGATCGCCGCCTGCCGGAAGGAAGTAAAAGAGCGGTTCTTTATACCGAATTCCAGTTCCGATGTATCCGTATAGGCAAAATTGTCGCCAAATACACTGGTCAGCGACTCCGCCGCCGCGGCGGAGACCGTACTGTGCCCACAGGTATATTCCGGGAAGGGCGGAGTTTGCAGGTAGGGCCGCCATTCGGGATCCAGGTACTTATTGACAACGGTTTCCGGCCGCACCAGGTTACTCCTGTATTTTTCATCCCAGCACTGGATAAAGGCGTCGAACATGGCGATCGCCGTTTTCGCATAGGCATTAACGGTAGTCGTAAAATCGGCCCCCGCTTTCTGCGCGGCGATCCCCACAATATTCATCCAGTGCCCGGGGGGTGAGAATTTCTTAGCAGTGAACATCACATGTCCTTCCACGATGGAGCGGTTGCCCAGGTCATCCCAGAATTCCGCGATATGCTTTTGCTCATCCGTTAAGCTGTCGCCGGCATTTTTTACAGCCAGTACTTCCCGGTAAAACATACTGTTCCTGTCCTTCATATCAAAAACCGGAGGCCGCGGCGGTATGAACTGGCTGGCGCTGTCCATCACCATGGGCCGGATCTTGTTCCAATGCGGCTCCAGCGCCTGGGCATAGGCGGGCGGCGTGGGCACCCAGCGTCCCTCCTCCGAAGTGAGATTGAATTTTTCCGCCGTGCGGGTCTGGGCATAATTATCTTTTTTGCTCCAGCGCAGAATATGATTGGCCACGGAATCGGCCAGTTGTTTGCTCGCCCGGCTCATTTTTGCCGGCATGCCGGATGCCTTTACGATGGAGTCGAGTTTTTCCCGGTATGTCTTCATGCTTCCTTCAGGAAACGTTACAGCCTCCCCCGCTTTGCAAAAAGCAAGGATCGAGGCATACTGGAAATTGACATGGGCGGTGTCCTGCGGCGGAACAGGAGGCAGGTGTTTGATCTGACCGGCCAGTGACTGGTAACGGGTGTCGTTCAACACCATTACTTCATAAGCAGCGATGCAGGCATACACATAATTACGGCTGGCGATAATTGGCGGGAAATTATTCTCCATCACCACATTGTTCAGTTCTTTCACCGTGCGGGAAAATAGTGCAGGATCATCAAACGGGTTCTTGTCATAAACCTGCTCTTTCCCGTTACACCCGCCAAACAGCAAGCATGCGGCAAACATCGTTCCTGCGATCGTTAATATCTTCCGGGTATTCCTTTTCATGATCCTGAATTAATCCTTACCTGGTTTCTCCGTAAAAACGCAGCTTCTCGTTATTCCTGGCAACCACCAGCACCCCTTTATTTCCGGCGGTCCGGATCCATTTCATATCCCTTACCTCTCCCTGCGGGGGGGCGACTGCTTCCCTGATCCTAAATTCCTTCGCTGTTCTGTTGTAAGAGAATAATGTCGTTGACAGGGCATCATACCGGCCTTCGTACGGAACAACACCATAGAAGTTTCCACCGGCAATCCAGCTGTCCTGTTTGGCAAATGACCCCGCTGTAAATGAAAATACCGGCGCCATCTGTAATTCTTCGGGCAGATCCGTCCTGATAAAATTGCCTTTCCCGTCATTGATGAAACAAGAGGAAGAAAGTATTTCCGCTTTCAGTTCGAGATAATCCCTGAACAGGTCATAAAACATATACTGAACCGTTTTACCGGCTACATCACTGTATTTAAGATAGGCTTTCTTGAGTACCGGGAGCGGCCTTTCCAGTTCATCCTTGGCCAGGAAAGTATATTCCTTCCCCTCCATGGTGTAACACATCACCTGCTCAATGGAACCGTTGCTGTCGAAATCCTTCACATACAGCTTCACCGGGCCATCCTTTCCGGCGT
This sequence comes from Chitinophagaceae bacterium, assembly GCA_044229375.1. GTDB lineage: Bacteria > Bacteroidota > Bacteroidia > Chitinophagales > Chitinophagaceae > JJ008. The sequence continues at coordinate 14,912 of JBGATE010000045.1, read as the reverse complement.
AGAGCTTTGTGTTGTGTCCCCAGTTGCCCGCCAGCAGATCCGCATACCCATCACCGTTAACATCCGCGGTATGCACGGTTTGCCAGAGACCCGTTGACCCTGCTATCTCCGTTGCGGTGAATTTTCCGTTGTTATTGATAAAGATCTTCAGCGGCATCCACTCCCCTGTTATGACCAGGTCCTCCCACCCGTCCTTATTGATATCCGCAAAAGCGGAACTGGTCACCATACCGGTACTGTCTAATTTTATTACCGTTGCCGGCGCCTGCTGAAAAACAGCCTTACCGTCATTCAGCAGCAGGTAGGAGTTCTGCGGAATCCCATACCGTTTTGCATCCGCCAGCCCGCCGACAAAAAGATCGGGATCTCCGTCCTTGTCGATATCGGCACTGCTGATACTGGATTTGTTTTTCAAAATCCGGGGAATATTTCCGTCTGCCGGTACAAAATGACCTTTCCCGTCGTTCAGGTAAAAATGATCGGCAAGTTGCTCCGCACTGTCGGGGTATTCATTTCCCCCGCTCACCACATAGAGGTCAGGATAGCTGTCTTTATTGGCATCAAAGAAAAGCGCATCCACATCTTCGCTGGCTGCCGCTTTTCCAAAAACAGCCGTATCCCAAGGAAGGAAAGAACCATTACTCCGCTGGATCAGTAACTGGCCGGATTGCCCGATGGCGCCGCAGACATAAATGTCATCCAAACCATCAGCATTCACATCCGCCACCGCCAGCTTTGGGCCCCGGGTGGATTGCTGGTGAGGGATCAGGTATTGCCGGTTATAATCCAGGAACTCATTCTCCTTATGTTTCCACTGAACGCCCGCCTGGTTGCTGATATCCGCAAACAACGGCACGGAGGGCGGAAAAAAAGAACCGTGATCAAATACACCACCCGCTTCCGCCTGCTTCACTTCGATAAGCCCTTTGGCGGGAACATTCCTGATCAGCTGGAATTTCTGGTTGGGCCAGACAATGAGTATACTGTCTATATACTTCACGCTGTCAACTCCAAAATGAAGCTTTGCGTCACAGGAAGACTGAAATCCCCGGGTAAGCATCAGTTGCTGGTATTGCATTTTGCCGCCCGTAAATAACCAGGTCTTTGCGCCAATGCCGAAAGTATTATTGTCATTGCCCTTAAAAGCGATATCAACCGTGTATTTCGCAGGCGCTTTATTCTTTAAGATAAGTGCCGGGGCGTTGATGCAATTAATCACCATATCGAGGTTACCATCATTGTCAAGATCGGCATACGATGCGCCGGTATGATAGCCTTTCAGTGATGCGGTCCCCCAATCCGTACTCATATCCGTGAACTTCAGTTGCCCGTCACCCCTGAAAAAATACGGATGCGAAGCACCGTCGGGCATTTTCTCGATAGCTTCCTTATCAAACTCGTTGGTTTTCCCGATATCCATTTTCAGTACCAGGTCCGATACAAACCGTACATAGTCCAGGTCAACGGGACGTTTGATGATTCCGCTAGAAACAAAAAGGTCCTTGTTCCCGTCATTGTCAAAATCCGCGAAAAGCGGTGCCCAGCTCCAGTCCGTAGCCGCGATGCCGCTCTGTAATCCGGTTTCACTGAAACTCGTGCCGTTCCCGTTATTCCGCTGCAAGCAACTTTTGGAATACTGGTTCTGGTAACCGTGTCCCATCAGTTTGTACTTGTAAGTATCGGGATTCTCGTCGCTGCCATAGGTCTTCAGCACTTTCTCATCCGGGGGAAGCATATCCACCGTAATGATATCCGTTTGCCCGTCATTGTTATAATCCGCCGCATCATTGCCCATGCTGAAACGGCTGTAGTGATTAAAATGACCCGCCCCGTCTTCCCGGAATGTTCCGTTGCCGTTGTTGATATAATAATAGTCATTCTCGTGAAAGTCGTTTCCTATGTAGATATCATCCCAGCCATCGTTGTTGAGATCGGCAACGGCGATGCCCAGGCCATAGCCCAGGCTGCTCCGGTAAATACCGGCCTCCGTAGTTACATCCGTATATTTACCGGTTGCCGTAATATCATTCCGGTAAAGACGATCGCCGGACAGGGAATCCGGTTTTCTCCGGAAAGCCGTATCCATGATATTGGAATTCGGTTTTTGTGAATGGTTCAGCAGGTAACAATCCAGATCGCCGTCGCGGTCGTAATCAAAAAACGCGGCCTGGGTTCCAAAACCGGAAAAAGCAAGACCGTATTTTTCCGCGCTTTCCGTGAATTTGTTGTTCTTATTATTGATGAAAAGCTGGTTGTGGCCTTTGAGGTTGTGGTGCTGGCTGCTGGCCATTACATAAATATCCAGGAAACCATCTGCATTCACATCGGCCATCGTAACACCGGAACTCCAATCGGCCGTTCCGGCTACCCCTGCTGCGGCAGTGATATCTTCAAATTTGAAGCCTCCCTTGTTCAGGTAGAGCTTGTTATTCCCCTTGCTGTTGGAAGTAAAATAAATATCGGGCAACCCGTCATTATTGATATCCCCGGTAGCCACCCCTCCCCCGTTGTAGTAATAGAGGTAATACAGGATGTTGAACATATCCTGGTCAACCAGTTTGTTCTCGAACCTGATACCTGTTTTGGAAGAGGAAAGGCTTTCAAAGATCCCCGTCTTCTTTTTCCCGCAGGATGCCAGCACCAGTAAGAAAGTAATGATCGATACCGAAACTGATAATCCCCTGGCTGACATAATAAATATTTAAACCTCTATTAATGAATAAAGGGGCCAAACAAAGAATTGTTCAGCCCCGTGATTGCTTATTTCTGCTTTAATATACCTAACAAAAACTATTACTGCCTTGCATTATAAAGTGCCTGTATCTCCGTAGCTGTAAGGGCAGCGCTGTACAACCTGAATTGATCAAGACCACCGGTAAAGGTTTTGATCCAGTCATCACCCGGACCCTGTGCACCGCCATGCTTGTTCCAGCCGCCGATGATCAGTTTTTTGCAGGAAGTAAGATCCAGTGGTCCTCTCGGGTTACCGCCATTCTTTACATCTGTAGCGGAAGCGGGCGCGGGGGTTACCACTGCACCGTCAAAATAATAGGTCATTTTGGAAGTGGTCTGGTCATATACAAATGCGAGGTGGTGCCAGCTTCCGTCGAGCAATGGTTTTGGGAATTTATTTCCATCAGGCCATTCCAGCCACTGGTCCATTAAACCCAGTTTGAGGGTGGTGGCCGTTGTATTACCATGCTCCAGCATCAGGAAGATCGCGCTGTGCGACCAGCCATACTTGTCATCCACCAGGGAAAATATGAATTCGGTACGTCCGGCATCCGTATTCTTCATCCAGAAAGCAATGGTCAGGCTGGTTGCCAGCGGCAACTTATTGGAATTGGGATACACGATAGAGGAGCCATCGGCGCCCTGCTGCCCCTTTCCGTTGATGCCTGTAATGGAGGTCATTGAATTGGATACAGGGAAATTGGCACGGATACTGTCCACTGCGTTACGCAGCTGGTCCGTACCTCCGCCATCCATGGCCGCATAAAACTTCAGGGGACTGTTGGGCGGGGTGTTGTCCTGGAGATAATTACCCAGTTCAGGTCTTTCCATCTTCTGGCAACTACCCAATATCAATACCGCCACCAGGCCCGCAAGACAAAAGCTAAACATATTTTTCATGTCAAGTAGTTTTAAGGTTACTATTACCATTCAGGGTTTTGTACAAGATTTGGATTTGCATTCAGCGCCGAGTTGGGAATCGGGTAATAACGGTGTTTGTTCTGGTAGCCAAGGCCACCCAGTACATTAACCGCGTCACCCCATCTTACCAGGTCGAAGAATCGTTCATACTCCATCGCGAATTCAACTCTTCTCTCCTGCTTGATCGCGTTTCTCAATGTTACCTGGTCCACAAAAGCAATATTACCAAGACCGGCTCTTGTTCTTACCATGTTTACCCAGGCCACCGCATCTGCCTGGTTCTGCGCGCCACCAATTTCGTTAGCGGCTTCCGCAGCCATCAGGTACACATCGGCCATCCTGAATACCCGGTGGTTGACCCAGGTATTCTGTGCTTCGTTATTCGGTGTGCCCAGTCCGGCAGCCTGGTAATCGCTGTACTGGTTATATACTTTTTTATTCCAGTAGAGGGCATTGGTCAGGTTGGGAACGGTTAGCCCGTACCCGCCGGTTGCACTTCCTCCATCACTTTGGTTGGAGTATAAGATCGTTGACATTCTTCTGAGATCATTGGGTGATTCATAGGCACCCACCATGGCAGGACTGGGTGTGTTCCATCCCCAGCCAAGATCCCAGGTTCCTGAACCCCTGACCCCCTGGCATTGCCCGAGGCGGCTCCAGTAACTGTTACCATCACCCGCTGTTTTATGTGCCTGTATCTCAAAAATGGATTCTTCGCAAAGCTCTCCATCCGTTTTAAATATTTTGTAATAAGGTGTGAACAACGGGGCATTGGCCCCTGCGGGACGTGAAGCCATGACCATTTGGCAATAACTAAGCGCTGCTGCCCATTGCTGCCTGTATAGCTTAACTTTTGCAAGGAAAGTTCTTGCTGCCGCTTTGGTCAGCCTGCCGCTGTATTTAGGCTCCCATGTCAATGGCAGATATTGTTCCGCATAGGTGAGATCAGCCTCGATAAGCGCATATATTTCTGCCGAAGGCGATTTGGCCTTTTGTCCGTCTGCAGGGGAATTGATCTTAAAATCGATCTTGGGCACATCCCCGAAGGTTCTTACCAGGTCGAAATAGGAATAAGCCCGGAAAAACTTTGCTTCGGCGATATTGACCAGTGAAGCCGGGTCCGTATATCCGCCCTTTGCTGCTTCATCCAGTGCATCATTGCACAAACCGATAAACACATAGTGCTTATCCCAGTAAAGTCCGGCACCCCAGTCATCCTTTGTATATTGGAAATTATCGTAGGTCTGGTGCCAGGCGGATGCGCCGGGGTCCGCCACTATTTCCGCGTCATCTGAACGGAAACCGTTCATGGCTACCCACGGAATATTCTCGAACCCGTCGCCGCAATAAGGCTGATCGGCTGAATTACGCACAGCTCCGTACAGACCCAGGGCTTTCCCTTCAAGGGCTCCCACCTTAATGTCATCTACCGTAACACTCAGCGGTTCCCGGTCAAGGAATTTCTTACATCCGGACAGGAAAGTAAGAGCCGGTACTGCAAGCAGGGCGCCTATCACAATTCTGTTCAGTTTATTAATCTTTATCATGGTTTTATAAAGTTTAATTGCTTTTAAAAGTTTGCATTAAGGCCAAATGTTATCACCCGGGGAAGGGCGCTGCCGGCTCCGCCGAAGTCCATTCCATATCCCAGCGCATCGCCGGCGAATTCAGGCGAATAACCCAGGTTGCGTTTCCATGTCTTCAGGTTCTGCACCGAGAAAGCCAGTCTGAGATTCTTGATACCGGTGACTTTTGGCAATTTTGCAAAAGTGTAACTCAGGTTCAGGTTCCTGATCCGGAAGTAGCTGCCGTCCTCGATACCATAAGTGGAAGGAGCCCTGTTGATCAGGTGGTCCTGGTTCACGATCGGTACCCAGTTGGAAGAACCCGCACTCGTCCATCCTTCCGTATAATACTTAGGGTAATTGTAAACGGAGTTCTTTTGCTCCGAAGTACCCCATACCCTGTAGATCTCATTGCCATAGCAGCCGGCGAAATCAATGCCCAGTTCAAAGGCCTTGTAATTTAATGTGGTGCTGATACCATATGTAAAGTCCGGAGTGGGGTTCCCGATGATCGTTCTGTCTTTTTCATCGATCAGGCCGTTGCCATCGAGATCCTTATACTTGAAATCGCCTGGTTTCGCGCCACCGCCATTGATGGTATTAACCGGTGAACCAAGTATGTCGGCATAGGACTGGTAAAGTCCGTCCACCACGAGACCGTAGAAGTAACCGATCGGGTACCCGGTTTCTGCCTGGTTGGGCGTTTGCTCGCTGGAAGATATCCGCTGCCTGGCCGGATATTCAAGATGAAGCACTTTGTTCTTATAGGTTGTCAGGTTGCCCCCGATGGAGAAACTCAGTTTCTCATTCAGTTTCTGTGTCCAGCTGGCAACAAATTCAAACCCGTTATTCTGGATGGTACCGTTGTTGGTCAGTGTTGGCAAGATCCCTGAAGGCTCCAGCAGTACGATCAGGTCTTTTGTCTTTTTATAATAATAATCCGCTTCGAAATGCAGTCTTCCTTTCAGCATATCGGCTTCAATTCCGACTTCAGATGAATTAACCGTTTCCCAATGAAGATTGGGATCGTAGAGATAATCGGCCACATACACGGGAATCAGGTTCTCCCCGAATACAGCGGAAGAAGTGCTGGAGATTGTGGGATAGGCGGGATAGTTCTTTCCCTGCGCTGTAAAGTTCCCCAGTAAACCGGTAGATGCTTTCAGCTTGAGGAAACTGAACAGGTTCTGATTGTCCATAAAGCTTTCCTTCGTGATCTCCCAGGCGGCACCCACGGCCCAGAAACTCTGGAACTTCTTGCTGTAATCCCGGTTGATCTGGCTGGCGCCATCTCTGCGGAAGCTTGCATTCAAATAATACTTGTTCTTATAGTTGTACAGGACCCTGGCAAGACCGGAGACCGTAGCATATTCGTTCTGGTTGGTGGGAATGATACTTTTCACATCTCCAAATCCTGTATTCAGGTACCAGAACCGTTTATTGTCCGGTATGATATTTACCCCTTCCACTTTCTGGCTCACGGTACCGGCCACGTGTTCGCTCTTGAAATAGTAAGTAGTGAAACCGGCTGTAGCGGTAAGGTTATGATCTCCGAACCTCTTTTTATACGTAAGGATATAATCCTGCTGGAATGCCTTTGTGTTGATCAGGTCCTGGCGTACGGCTGTCAGCGTATTGCGGCCGATGACCTGGTCGCCGGCAAGCGTCGGATCAAAAAGGTCATAGAGCGATGTGTACTCCCGGTTATTGCGCCAGCTCATATCCGCATACCAGGTGGGACGGAAGTTCAGGTCCCTGGTGATATTGATATCCACAAAAGCGCTACCCACAAACCGGTACTTGTCATCGATCTTGTTATCCCAGTTGTTCTCCAGTGTGGCGAGCGGGTTGGTTTCCGAGTTCTGGATAATAGGTGTGTTTGAATAGAGATTATAATATCCTGAATCCACCCCGTAAGGGTTCTTCGTGAAATACTGACGGGGGTCGGCCGAAACGATCGGCAGTGAACGACGGGCGTTTTCCAATGCGCCGCTGTTATAGGGCAGTCTTTCTTTAGAACCGATAATATTGAAGCCGAGCTTCCAGGTCTTGTTAACCCGGAACTCATCACTAAGGTTCATGGTCAGACGGTCGTACCGGACATGTTTTACCAGGCCTTCATCATACGTGTAACCAAGTCCCATGTGGAACCTGTTCTTCTCCGTACTTCCATCCAGGCTCAGGTTCGTGGTGCTGAATTTCGCGTTACGGGTCACGGCATCGATCCAGTCTGTATTCCCGGTAAATGCGGCCATACCGGGTCCGCCAACATTATTTACAAAACTGAGGTAAGAAGTGGCGGAAGGATCGTCATCCACCCGGTTATTGGCCTCAAATGCAGCCAATGACCTGAATTCATCCCCGCTGGCCAGGGCGATCTTGTCCACCAGGGTCTTTACACCGTATGTGGTGTTGAAATTGATATTGAGTTGTCCCGCTTTGGCCTTTTTGGTAGTTACCAGGATCGCACCCGCGGCACCCTTGATACCAAAGATGGCGAGTGAAGAAGGGTCTTTCAGCACTTCCACACTTTCGATCTCACTGGGGTTCACAAAATCCATATTGTCGCTGAAAATTCCGTCAATGATATATACCGGCCGGATGGATCCTACACTGATCGTTCCGCGGATCCTTACATCGGGCGTAGAACCGGGTATCGCGCTGTTCACGATATTCAAACCGGCCACTTTAGACTGCAGTGAAGCAAGGGGGTTGGTATTGGGTTGCGCGGCGATCGCCTCTCCTTTTACTTTGGTGATAGATCCGGTCAGGTCCCTTTTAACAGCCGTACCATAACCGATCACCACCACGGCATCCTGTACTTTTTCAGAGAGGCGGAGAGTAATCGCCAGGGCTGTTTTTCCTTTTACAGAAACTTCCTGGGATTCATAACCGATCGAACTGATGACGAGGATGGCATCATCCGGAACCGTGATCGCGAAATTTCCATTCGCATCGGTTACCGTACCGGTACGGGTACCCTTTACAGAAATTGAAACACCGGCCAGCGGCTCCCCGTTGGCTCCCGTAACTTTTCCGGTTATCCTGGTTTCCTGGGTGTTGATATCAAGGGTGTTGGCGCCCTCTTTCAGTACTACCAGGTTCGTACCAAGTACCTTATACCCTATCCCTGTATTGGCCAGTATTTTATCCAGGACTTCCGGGAGGGTGGCCTCTTTTACATCCAGGTTCACACGCGGTTTGCCTTTTACGGATTCCTCCGTGAATAGGAAGCGGTAATCTGTCTTTTTCTCGATGGTTAATAGCACTTTTTTGATCTCCGCTTCGCTCATTTTAAGCGTAATACGTTCCTGTCCCCATCCTTTCGCGGAAACCTGGAGACTGGCAAGCAGCAAAAAAGCAACCGTAAGTTTCATAATTCGGGCAATCTTTAAGATCAGAACCATTTTCGAAACAGCAGCTGTTTCAGTTTTTTTCATAAATTACGATTGGAAGGTGAAGAATGCGGGCAACCTCCGTGGCCCCCGTTTACTACCTGTTGATGGCGGGATTCCGTTGCAGCGGAATTCCGCTTTCTTTTTATATCATGTTGAATTACTGGATTTCATATGGCCTCAAACATTAACGGTTAATAATAATTTTAGCGCCCCGTAACTCGTACCGGAACGGTATGGAGATCTTCAGCGCTTCAAGGGCCTGATCGATCGTTTCTTTTTCAAAATTTCCTGTCAGTCTTTTTCCTTTCAAGTCCGGGTCCGTGATATCGATCTGCACATTATACCATCGTTGCATCCGCACGGCGAGATCTTCAAAGGATTCGTCATTAAAAACAAGTTTGTCATCGATCCATTGTGTTTCCGGAACCGCGCTGTCTTCTGAATTGTATTTAAGTTTTTTGATCTCGATTGCAGGAAGAAGCCTGTCGGGCAATCCCCTCTCCGGCATACGGATCACCGGTTCGTTCTCCACCACCAGTTTTTCACTAGGCGAAAGAATGATCTTATCATTGGGCCTGTTCTTAATGGTCACTTCTATACTGCCCCGGATCAGGCTGGTCTCCGTTTGTTTGTCTTCCGGGTAAGCCTTTACATTGAAGACGGTTCCGAGGACCTTGATATTGATATTGGAAGTATGGATGATAAAGGGTTTTTCCTTATTCTTCATCACATCGAAAAAACCTTCGCCTTCCAGCATTACTTCCCTGGTCTGTTGTCCGTACTCCTTATTATAGGTAAGCCTGCTTCCTGCATTGAGCCATACTACGGTTCCGTCTGGCAGTTCAATCCTGGATTTGGAACCCTGGCGGGTGGAGATCTCATTCACCTGCCGGGCCATTTGCGTTTTCCCGGAGCTTCCGGTTACGATGCCGGTGCTAAAAGCAAGGATTCCCGCCCCTATCACCACAACTGCGGCCGCAGCGGCCCAGTACCATTTTTTCCGTTTTGACCGTATCTCTATTACAGGTGTTTGTGTAGAAGTATTTTCAAAATCCACTCCCATTTCCTTTGCCCGCTGCAGGTGTACCAGGAATGCGTCTTCTGCCAGCATCATGTCCGTTTCTGGCTGCTGTTTCCATATATCCTCAAAATTCTGAATCGCGTACTGCCATTGAGGATGCTCCTCGATCAATTTTTCCAGTTCCTGCAATTCAACCGGGCTGGCTTCCTTCGAAAGCTTTTTTGATAATAAGATCCAAAAGTTCTCCTGGCTCATGCAGTAACTGATTGGGGGTAAATAAGAAAGACATCAAAACCCATGACTTACCCCTAAAGAAACCTTAACTTTTTTTTAATGCCTTTTGCGGGAGGGGGTCCCTTAGCTCCATTTGCATGCACTTTCCGATGCGGCGCAGTGCTATAGCCATTTGAGTTTCAACGGTTTTGATGGAAAGATGGAGGAGTTCGGCCACTTCCCTGTATTTTAACCCGTCTTCTTTTACCAGCTTGAATATCAGCCGGCAACGGGGAGGCAGTGAATTGACGGAAAGCTGGATCTGACGAAGTATCTCTTCCGTGATCATGAGCTTTTCAGGGTTGAAATAGATACTGTTCAGGGTGATCAGCCAGTTCTCCGGGTTGATCCCGGCCTGTTTTTTTTGCCGGCTGATCCGGCTCAGGGCCATATTCTTGGTGGTGGTATAGAAATAAAGGCGGGGGGTGTCGATCACAGTCAGATTACTTCTTTTCTCCCAGATACGTATGAACAGGTCCGAGATCAGTTCCTCTGACTCCTCTTTTGATTTAAGAATGGAATAGGCAAACTTTGAAAGCGGGTCGTGCAGCAGTAAAAACAATTGCTTATATGCCCGCTGGTCATTGGCAACGGCTATGCGTTTCAGCAAACTTTTTATCTGATCATTCTCCGGCATGCAATCTATAACAGGTCCAATCTACTAAAATCGCCGAATAAGGGAGGTAAGTTTCTTTCAACAAGCGGTAAAAAAAGATATTTATTGATTTAAAATAATTCCGGATATGATCGCCCGAAGAACCTGTACGGGTTAACTGCGAACGACTCTTTCATATGCACCCCTGCCCTCCTATGCTTAGGCTTCCGCGGACAAGCCCGATTTCTAACAGCCGTTTGCAGACTGCCGACTGCCAACTGTCCTTACCCTGCCAATGCAGTACTACTTCCCTCCGCTTTTTTAAGGTCATGCAGCCGCTTTTTGAATGCTCTGAACGTTTCGCCGTTAAAGAAGCCGATGGTCTTAGCCACCAACTGATTTTGCGTCATTCTGTCTGCCGGTACGATTTCCACCACTTTCCCTTTGAAATCCGGTTCCTTCTCAATGGCATTGTTCAGTCCTTCTTTTGTCTTACCCGGACCGAACAGGTACAGGTAGTCATCCTTCCGGATCTCACCGATCAAATCCTTAAAGAATTGTTCCTTCTGGTTCCTTTGTCTTCGCTGTTTCTTTTCCTGGTCGCTCAGGTAAGCTTGCCCAAACCGTGCAAAGTCTTTCGACTCGCCTTTATAACGTATCCTGGATTCCACCCCGGACCTGATCCTTTTAATAACAGGTTCTTCCCCTTCGGTAACCTGGATGATATACGCATCTTCCTGGTCAAGCCAGATACCGGCATTTCGTGCAGGAGCTCTATTCTTTTTCATTGCTGAGATTTAATATGATTGAATAACTTACCGTTCAAATATCCGCAATCGCGGACTGCCATAAAAGGATCGTGGTCACACCGGCAGGTGAGTCTGCTCAATCCGGCAATGCCCGGCTTTGATCAGCGGATGAAACCGGGCAATTCGTCAAAGTACTTCGATTGCTCCCTGTCAAAAAGCTGGTCCTTGACACCAAAAACAAAGGATTTGAAAGCGGTATAAATCTCCCGGTTAAAATTGAGCAGCGTGGTGATCTCTGTTTCGTTCAGTTGCCCGGCGACACTATCCAGGTAGAATTGTTTAAGTTTAGCGGTGTACCCGGTTGTCACCGAATGATATAATTCCGCCAGTTCTTCCACGGAAGGAGCCGGTGATGTGAACCGGAGCTGGTATAAATCTTCGCAGAACCGGCTTACCGAATCTCTTGTCTGGCAGTAGAAATTATATTTGATATCATTGGAGGATTTCTCGAGTTGCTCCATGTCCGGGATCGCGTCCTTCAGGCTCTTGGCGGCATACATAAAATTGCGGAAAGCGGAGACCAGCCGTTCCAGCTTTTCCGAATCCTCTTTATCGGCCACACTCTTGTGTACCCGGATATTATACCCATGAATCTCGCCATAGAGTTCCTTGATGTATTCATATTTTTCGGATAATGTAATCCCCTGGAAAGCGGAATGCAAATGCATTTCTTTCAAATAAGGATTCTTTAATCCATAGCAGTTCCAGGCGAAGTCCAGCACGGAATTCAACAGGTGATCACTTTCCTTTTCAAGCGCTACGAGTGCGGCGGAGGGAACCTGCGCATCGGCATGATGGATGTAAATGGTCTCTTCTTCATTTTTCCTGTACCTGTTTTCCAGGAACCGCCCGAAAATACCCAGGAAAGGATAAAATAAAACGATCCCCAGGATATTCACCATTGTCTGGAAAAAGACCAGCGCCACCGTGTTCTCCTTAATTCCGATCACCCCGGTGACCAACCGGCTCAGGGGGAGGAGGAATACAAATACCAGCAGAACGGTTATCATATTGAACAGGAAATTTCCAAGGGCCACCCTGCGTTTGGCCGCGGCACCTTTCAAACTGGCAAAAAAAAGTTTAATGGTTGTACCGATTTCTGAACCCAGTACGATCGCAATTCCGTCGTTCAGCGTGATCACACCGGTAAAAAGCGCGCTCAGCGTGATGGCCATGGTGGCGGAACTGGACTGGATCAGCGAAGTGATTACAAAGCCAATGATAAAAAATATGACCAGGGGGGCATTGGCATACTGCTGCAGGTTCACAGTCATCACAAATCCTTCCATGCCCGTTTTCATATAGCCCAACCCGACAAACAGAAAACTAAATCCAAGGAGGAAACGGCTCCAGGTATACCATTTTGTATGCCGCTTGAAAATCGCATAGCCCAGCCCGGCGATACCGGCAACGGGAAGTGCCATTTCCTCAATATTCAGTGTAAAGCCAGCCAGGGCCACGATCCACCCCGTAACAGTAGTTCCCAGGTTGGCCCCGAGGATCACCGCCAATGCGTTCTGCATCGTAATGATACCGGCCCCCACAAAGGCAAGCACCATCAGACTTACTACAGAACTGCTTTGCAGGATGGCTGTTACGACAGCGCCACCGCCAATGGCCCGGAGCTTATGCGTGGTCTGTTTTTTCAGGAATAACTTGAACTGCCGGCCGGCCAGTTGCTGCAGCGATTCTTCGAGAAAACGAATGCCCAGCAGAAAAATGGCCACCCCCGCCAGCACTTTCCATATTTCCGGTACTTCCATTGAGGTAAATTAATAAAAAACCGGGGCAATCACGGTCCTGCCCCGGTTTGTTTGCAACCTGATTCGCCGCTTATATTTTATCCCTGTCCGCCTGAATGAGAAGATCAAACTATTTAAACAGGACGAACATCAGCGGTCCACAAACCAAACGGCCAACGAACAGGAGCAACATGAATGCGATCAGCCGGCTCATCAGCTCAGGTTTACCCATTTTTACTAAGCCCCGGCCGCAAAAATCACCGTGTCATTTTTTTACTTACTGTAAATTTAGCTTCGCCCGGATACGGTGCAGGTGAGCGGCATCAAAACAGGGCTTGATTTATATCATTGGCAGACGGGGTGAATTGGAGAATTGTGAATACACCCCTAACTTAACGCAATGACACGGGACGAATACAGCCACCGCAACAGGGTGAAACTGGTGAAAGGCGGAAAACAATATTTTACCCTGTTGCTGGAACTGATCGGCAAGGCCGAACAGTGTATCCATCTCCAGTATTATATCTATGCGGAGGATGAGACCGGCACCCAGCTGAAACAGGCACTGGAAAAGGCCGCGGCAAGAGGGGTGTCGGTGTACCTGCATGTGGACGGTTATGCTTCCCAGAACTTATCCCGTCAATTCATTGCCTCCCTTCGTGAAGCCGGAATTCATTTCAAATGGTTTGAGCCTGTGTTCAGAAGCCGTAAATTCTATTTTGGCCGCCGCATGCATCATAAAGTGGTGGTGGCGGATGGGATCTATTCGCTCGTGGGCGGCTTCAATGTCTGTAACCGTTACAACGAAATGCCGGACCAGCCCGGGTGGCTGGATCTGGCACTGTACTGCGAAGGGGAAGCCTCTGTTGAATTGCACCGGCTTTGCAGGGAAATGTGGGGCAGCAAAGCGGCTGCCGGAAATTTCGACCGTCAAAAAGCCGAGCAATTCTTCGGGTTGATTCCGGAGAAAGAGCAGCATTCCGTCAGGGTAAGGAGAAACGACTGGGTAAAAAGGAAGAACGAAGTATCGAAGAGCTATCTCCAAATGTTCCTCAACGCGGAAAAGGAGATCCATATCATGTGCAGTTATTTTCTGCCGGGAAGGACCTTCAGACGCACCATGAGAATGGCGGTAAAGAGAGGGGTGAAAATAAAAGTGATCCTGGCGGGTCCCTCCGATGTAATGGTGGCCAAACATGCCGAACGGTACCTGTATGACTGGATGCTGAAAAACAAGATCGATATCTATGAATACCAGCGAACGGTACTGCACGCCAAGACGGCGGTGCATGACAACAGGTGGGTCACCGTTGGATCCTATAATATCAATAACATCAGCGCCTATGCCAGCCTGGAAGTGAATCTCGATGTGCGTCACAAACCTTTCGCGGTCGAAACAAAAAGAGAACTGGAAACCATCATCACCCGGGATTGCCGGAAGATCACTCCGGAAAATTATACGGCTTCCATCAGTTTCATGCGCCGCATCTGGCAAAGGATCTGCTACAATTTTATCAGCATGATGCTTTCGCTATTCACCTTTTATTTCAAACAGGAGGAATAAACAGGTATCAGTTCCCCCCGATCCTTTTGACCAGGGACCTGAATGCCGCACGGTCCCAGCGGGCAAAACGACCTCTTTGCACCAGCATTTTATTTTCTTCGGGATGCTGCAGGTAATAATAGAAGGCAAAGGGCGCACGGATATCCCTCCAACCGATCATCTGGCCAAAACGGAGATCATTGAAAAGAAGTGTATCGTTTCGGTTCTCCACCGAGTAATAGCCTTTCGAAAACCTTAGTAATTTCTGCAGACCCTCAGTACCGGCCACCGTTTCCAGGAGAAAATCATTGT
>JBGATE010000044.1:0-17341 GCA_044229375.1 Chitinophagaceae bacterium | reverse complement strand
TTTTGTTGTCGCTGATCCGCGTGATCTTGAAATTCTGGAACGTGACATTGAGCTGCGCACCCGCATTTTTCCAGCGAACGCCCTGCGCCATTGAAATAACGATTACCCCGGTACGGGTGCGGTCACCCAGGCAGTTCGTGCCATTATAGGTGATCGTGATGGTCCTTGGATTGCTCAGGGTATCCACCGCTATCGTTGCATCGCAGATCAGGGATTGGGTGCCTTCTCCCCGGCCGGAAAAGCCGGGATTGGTTTCCAGTACGATATTGGCATCATTGGCGGCGGCATCGAGTTCCGCCGAAAACCGGTTCTGGTCATCGGCATGCGTTGTTGATTCATTTGTATAATCGGATGAAGAAGATTCCTTTTTACAGGAAGCGAGGATGAAAATTGCGCTTAAGCAGAGTGCCAGGTATGGCAGGATCCGTGATTTCATTTCGTTTTATTTAGGGTTCAAAAAAAAATGCGGGTCTTTGACCGGTCGGGCAGCAGTAGGTTTAGTCTGCTGAAAAATATTACCGGTACAGGTTTCAGTCAATCAGTAATAACGTCTTCCCTGAATATTTAGTGTGAGGGAGGAATAGGAAAAATACGAAGCGGTGGAGAAATAATACGAATGCCTTATACGGTCTTCTTTATAACTCGTCGATCCAGTCGATCCTTACTTTCCGGCGCATCAGCTCTTTTACCGGCCGGCCGTTGCTGTCGTATTCGGCGACAACCACAAAGAACAGGTAAAGCGGTGTAGTTACATCCCTTAATTTAAGGACCTTTGATTCAGCCATGTTATTAAGCTGTCTTATCGCTTTGGTGCAAACGATACGGCTGCTGTCGAATTTGATTATTTTACGGTTAAAGGCATGTTCAGCCGGTTCCGGTTTATAAAACCAATAGGACCACCCGTCTTCACTGATGTTGAGCTCCTTGTTGGAATTATAAACATCCTCATCCCTGAGTTCCAAAAGGTTCAGGTAACCGAAATCCTGGATCACGCTGGTTTCGGTAAACCGGTAAACGGAATCCCGGATGCTGGCAAATACATACACGCCTTCCACCCCCTTCAGCATGATCTGGAACTTGAACGGCTTTTTTTCAAGAATGACATTGGTCTGAAAGTCCGATAGAACGGATGATTCTTCCTGGATCAGGCGGATCAATACCTTTTTGTCCTGTGAAAGAACAGGAATGCTAGTAATAAAAAAGAAAAGGATCAGCAGGTTGCCCCGGAGTCGTGGCATATACAGAATTATGGAATAAAGTTACAGGTTTATTCAGTCTTCCTCACGCCATTCTATCTTTATCTTCCGGCGGAGGAGTTCTTTCGCGGGTCTCCCGGTGGGGTCTTCCTCCTCCACCGCCACAAAAAACAGGTAAAGCGGTGCATCATTGTCCTTCAGCTTTTTTGTTTCCCCGGAAGGTAAAAATGCCAGTTGCTTGATGGTTTTTGTGCCTATCACCCGGCCACTATCCAGCAATATTATCTTTTTATTAAACCGGTGCCAGGACAACGCCGGGTCATAGAACCAGTAGGACCAGCCATTGTCGTTCACGAAAAGCTCTTTTTCATCATTATGCACGGCTTCCGCCACGGTCCTTTCCGGCAGGCTGGCAAGGCCGGGTACGGGGATATGGTCCGGCAGGGAGTACAACGAATCGTTAAGGCTGGCGAACAGGTAAACGCCCTTTATATGCTGCAGCAGCACCTGGATTTTAAATGATTTTTTTTCCAATATAACGGAGGCTGCCCGGACACCAGGTGTAAATACATCTTCTTCCTGTACGATACGGATCGTTACATTTTTTTCTTGCCCGGCTGATAGAAACGGTAAGGATAAGAATAAAACCGGCAGTAACAGGAAAATGCGTTTACGATTCATGCGTTGGCAATTTAATTCATTTTGGGCTTCCGGTACGGAAAGCCCCGTAACAGGTCCTTTTTCAATGTCCCTTTGGTAAAAGGTCTTCGGCCGGCAAGTTGGTAAAACGGGTCCCCGTCTCCGGCAGCCTTATTTACAACGCTATTTCTTGCTTCGTGAAGCTTACTTTCATTTCCGGATCTTTCTGACCTGCACTGGCTTCAGAAAAGGCTTGTCCTTCAATTCAGCCATTCCTTTAGCCGCTGAACCAGGCAGGTAACGGACAGATATAGCTGCAGATGTAGTTATTTGAATATTTATTCTTACCGGAAAGAAATAAACATTACCTTTTGTGTTCTTCCACCTCCCCTATCTCAACTTACCTTTTTTATTTTTTAACCTGTCTGCCTGAAAGCAGACGACAAATTACCAACACATGAGAAAGATTTTTCTTTTTTGCATGCTTATTCCCCTGTTCGGAATAAGCCAGAACAAAAAAATTGTGAGTACGTTCCGCGCCTTCCCAAAAGTGGACAAAGTGCTTGAATTTGAAAAAGCAATGGCGGCACATGCCCAAAAGTTTCACACCGGTGACTGGAAATGGAGGGTGTTTGAAATTCAATCAGGTCCCGATTATGGAGGATATCACGTAACAGAAGGACCTCTTTCCTGGGAGTTGATCGATACCCGGGGAAATCTCGGAACGGATCATAACAATGACTGGAACAAAAACGTAGCCATCTACCTGACCGAGAGAACCTCCAGCAGTTATTCTGTTTATGAAGATTCGCTTAGCACGGTTGCGATGGGTGATTATTCTGATAAGATCAATATCACACATTGGTTTCCAAAACCGGGATGGGGTGGTAAATTAAGAGAGGCGCTGACGCAAATGAGAAATACCTGGAAGGCCGGCAACCAAACGGTGGCTGTTTATTCATCCAGTTCTTCGGGGCCCGCCCAGTTCGCGATAGTAACCCGGTACAAGCAGGGACTTAAAGAAAGAGAGCCGGGATTTTTCAAATCTCCTTTCAAAGAAAGGTATGAGAAGGCTAACGGTGAAGACTCATTTGATAAATATCTTGAAGCGCTGAGACAATACACCAATGATATCTGGAGTGAGCTGCTGTTCTTACGGGCGGACATGAGTTCCAAATAAATATCCAGGTAACAGTAGCTGTTGAGCCAGTCAAACGGCACACCAAACACCCGGAGCGCAATACACGGTTAAAAGATCATGAATGGGTTATAACGGTATCGTGTTCCGGGTGTTCATCGTTAATTTTTTTTAATTCCTATTTGCTGGCGGAGGCCTTACGGTTTTGTTGATCCGAAATTGTCTTTACCCTATATTCTCGATCACCATTGCGGAAGCGCCCCCGCCCCCGTTGCAGATACCGGCAGCTCCGTATTTTGCCTTGTTGGCCTTAAGTACATTGATCAGTGTTACAATGATACGTGCCCCGCTGGCCCCCAGCGGGTGACCGATGGAAACGGCTCCGCCATGCGCATTGACCTTTGCGGGATCCAGCTTCATTCTTTTTGTATTTTCAATACCCACTACGCTGAATGCCTCATTCAGTTCCCAGTAAGCGATATCCTCCATCTTCAGTTCCGCTTTCGTGACTGCTTTCGGAACGGCAATGGATGGAGTGGTGGTGAACCATTCGGGCGCCTGCTCCGCGTCGGCATAGGAAAGAATTTTGGCGATCGGTTTCAGTCCCAGTTCATCGGCTTTCTCCTTACTCATCAACACCAGGGCAGCAGCACCGTCATTCATGGTGCTGGCATTGGCGGCTGTAACCGTTCCGTCTTTCTGAAATGCTGGATTCAGGGAAGGTATCTTGTCAAATTTTACATTGAAAGGCTCTTCGTCCTTTGCAACGATCACCGGGTCGCCCTTGCGTTGTGGAATTTCCACCGGAACCACTTCTTCCTTGAACAATCCTTTTTCCCAGGCGGCCTGGCTGCGTTTGTAACTTTCGATGGCGAATGCATCCTGGTCCTCCCGGCTGATCCCGCATTCTTTGGCACATAATTCGGCGGCGTTACCCATGGCCTTTCCGTCATAGACATCCGTCAGCCCGTCTTTGGCAAGCCCGTCCACCAGGCTCGTATTTCCGTATTTATTTCCCCATCGTACGCTATCGGCGTAAAAAGGAACATTGCTCATGCTTTCCATGCCCCCGGCAACTACGATATCCGCATCACCCAGTAAGATACTCTGTGCAGCCAGCGCGATCGCTTTCATACCGCTGGCGCAGACCTTATTGACGGTGGTGCAATTCACTTCGTTGGGCAGACCGGCAAATTTGGCGGCCTGCCGCGCAGGTGCCTGTCCCAGGTTGGCCTGTAAAACACAGCCCATGAGCACATCTGTTACTTTTTCCGGGCTAACGCCCGCTTTTTGCAAAGCGCCTTTTATGGCGATCGCTCCCAATTGCGTGGCGGATAAACTTTTCAATACACCGCCAAAACTCCCCAGCGGAGTGCGTACCGCTGAAATGATATAAACCTCTTTCATATGGATTCTTATTTGAAGCGCGAAGTTAACGATTGCGAACCGTTCTGCCTATGAGATACGACAACCGGAATCAGCGGATCAACATGAGGGTGCCTTTGAGTAACTGGCCGGTTGACCAGACTTTGAGCTGATAAATGTAAACTCCCGCATTTTGCGGCATTCCGTTTTTTTTGCCATCCCAACTCAATGCGGAACCTTTTCCCTGGTAAACAAGCTGGCCGTAGCGGTCATAGATCCAAACCGCTACTCCCCATTCGGGATCCAGGAAGGGGATCCGCCATTGATCATTTTTACCGTCATTGTTGGGCGTAAATGCAGTGGGAATATAGATCCGGTCAACTACTTTGACCGTGACCCAATCCTCGTTATAGCACCCTTTTGATGTCAGAACCGATAATTTGTAACTGGTCCGGACCGTAGGAAAGGCGGAGGGCTGCAGCAATGAAACATCGGATAAATATTGTGCCGGCTGCCAGTTATAGGTAGCCCCGGTTTCAGCAACCGCATGCAATACTAAAGTGTCACCGTATATCAATACTCTGTCCGGGCCCGCATCGGCAAGCGGTAGCGGCCACACATTAACGACAAGGAAATTGGAATGGATCCTGCATTTGACGGGTGCACCGGATTCTGTTACGGAAAACCTGTACCAGTAATGGCCACTGGAAGTTGGCTCCCTGGTAAATGTGACGGATACTGCCCCCGGTATATCGGTCCAGGTTGAGCCCGAATCAATACTCTGCTGCCACTGGATAGCCGGTGAAAGGTAGTAAGCGGAAGGGTCGGCCGAAAAAATAAACCGGGTATTTTCATTTTCGCACAGATTGATTACCCCGTTGTTGCCCTGAATTATGGCGGTAACCGAAGGACCGCAGGGTCTGAAAGTGATATCATCCAGCGCAAGGTCGTTTCCAATGCCTCCGGGAGCATTATTGGTTATCCGCAGTACCACAACCGGGTTGTCAGGCGGCGTGGTAAAAAAGAAACCATATTGTAACCACTGGGGTGAG
The DNA here is from genome assembly GCA_044229375.1 of Chitinophagaceae bacterium. GTDB lineage: Bacteria > Bacteroidota > Bacteroidia > Chitinophagales > Chitinophagaceae > JJ008. Next base: position 11,951 of record JBGATE010000044.1, on the reverse strand, counting down.
GATGCCGTGGCAACCGGGCCGGTGGAGAAAAGCCCCAGTACCGTGCCATCCTGTTTTTCTACCCTGAATGTAAGATCAGGATGGATCCCCCCTGACCGGAGTACATTCATGACCCAGGCCGCAAACTCATAGGTGGTGTTAGGACAAAGATCGGTGACCGTTGTACGAAAGAAATCACCCGGGTCATAGGAAGCATTGACCAGCATGAATGCTCCCCCGCCGGTATGATCGGCTGATACCGTATGCCAGGTATTCCCGAAACAGCCCTGGGTTGCATTCACAACAGTGAAAAAACCATCATTCGGACAAGTGGAAGAAACATAGGCATACGCGCCCGGGGGTGTGTAGGACAGATCCGGGTCGTTCCCGGTTCCAAAATTAATATTCACAACAGGATCGCCGAGGCTTCCCGTACATAATTGTGCGGAGGATAAAATGGCATTATTCAGCGCAAGAAATAAAACAGCGGCACGGGCCAGGTAAGACATCATAAAAAAATCTCCGGATGAACCGGTGAATAGTCAGACAAAATTAGTCCATTTACAGGTCAAACCGGTATACAACCCGCGGTATGCTTTTATCCTGCTATTTTGTTAATACCCTGTTACGGGTATAAAGTACCGGCAATTGCTTTTTAGCTTACAGGAAAATCAGCGGCGCATGCAAAAGTTGTTTTTGCTCCTATTGGCCTTAGAGTGCTTCCTCCCGGGCCGGGCTCAGTTATCGGAACAACCGGCCACCGACCGGATCCGGTTGACCGATTCTGTTGAATGCACCCAGGTAAAGGACCAGGGACAAAGTCCCACCTGCTGGGTATTCGGTACCAATTCGCTGTTTGAAAGCGATATCATCAAACAATTCAAAACACGCCTCAACCTTTCAGAAATGTTCATTGCGCGGTATGCCTATATTGATAAGGCTGACCGTTTCCTGGCCACCGGCGGAAAGACCTATTTTGAAGGCGGCGGGCAGTTCCATGACGTGATCAGGGTGGTTAGCAGATACGGAATGGTGCCGGAAGAAGTATATAACGGTAAACCCAATGAACAATACAGTCACAACCATGCCCGGCTGGACACAGCCATGAAGTATTGCGTACAGGGAATGTTACGGGATGGAAAAACCCGGCTGAACAGGGATGACATCCGGCAATTGAATGACACGCTCGACAGGTACCTTGGCAAAGTACCCGCCACTTTCACCTGGAAGGGAAAACAATTTACACCCCTGACTTTCGCGAAAGAGATCCTGCGGTTCGGGGATGATTATGCCGAACTGGTCTCCTTTTCTGACAAGCCACTTTACAAACAATTCATCCTGGAGGACAAATACAACTGGGCCAACGACAGTTTCTGGAACATCAGTCTTGCCGATATGCAGATGATCGTGGATACGGCCTTAAGCAGGGGCTGGTCCCTCGGATGGGAAGGCGATGTGACCGAAACCGGGTTCAATTATTTCGGCGGGTATGCCGCCCTGGCCGATTCAGCCTGGCAATATGATGCGCAACGGCTGGAAAACTACCAAACAGAAGTGACTGAAAGGGACCATATGCTGCAGATTACAGGTTCCGGTTTTGATGAGAACGGTAAAAAATGGTACCGGATGAAGAATTCCTGGGGAACATGGCTCAGCAAATACAAAGGATACCTGTACATGGAAGAGAATTATTTCCGGATGAAGACCGTGATCCTTTTTGTGAATAAAAAAGGTTTGCCGGAAACAATGAAACGGAAACTGGGCATGCCATAAAAAACCGCCCGGGAATTCGGGCGGTTTGATACTTGTTTATTTGATTTTTCAGTTGGACCGCTCAAACTTGATCAGGGTGCCTGAAGCGGAAAAAGTTGCTTCATATTTTACCGTACCGCGCATGATATGGGCCTTCCAGGTGCCGTCATTCCTTAATTTCCATTCATACACATTATCGGCCGGGTAAAGGGAACGGAATGCATCCAGTACAACCTGCGGAACCGGTCCGTCGGTGCAGATCACGGAATGAGAGGAGCGGTGACCGTTGTCATCGTACCCGGCGCTGTGACGCTGGCTGCTGAAATTGAATTGCACGGTAAAGCTGCTGCTGCTGTTACGTTGCCATTCCACACCGGTTGACCCGCTGAATTCATTGCTGAAGGAAGTGGTGGTGGCAGCTGGCACCGCCGTGGAGGACACCACGGTGGTATTGCCCGCCGTTCCCCCGTTTTCCGGGATGCCGGTCTTGCTGCAGGAAATAAACAGTGTGGAACTGATAAAGGCAATTACGATCGCGTTTTTCATGGTTATTATTTTGAATGAAACAATCAGGTTACCATTCTAAGTAATAACGGTAATCGTTTTTGTAACCATGAACAAAAAATTATTTCCGGAAATATTTGATAGCATTCCCGCTGATCTCCACCCGGCAACCCGGAGCCTGGCGGGCATGAACCGATGCCGCTGTAAATTGAACAATATCCTCCCTTCGATCCGAAGGAGTTTTTGTTTCAGATTCCCATTTATCAATAGCGGGAAGATCGATCCAGGCCACACAATCACCTCCGCCGATTTCATAATAAAACGGGATCCGGGTCTCCCCTTCCACATAGATCACGGTTCCTGACCGGCCGCTGCTTTCATATTCTATATGACGGCTGAACGTATCCGCGATCTCTTTCAAAACCTTTTCCCGTAACAGCAGGTCCTCATCCTCCATGATATTCCCAAACCCATCCCTGTACACAATGGGCTTGCCGCGGGTTTCCTCCTGCACAGGGATGACGACATCCCCCGGGATCACCGCTCCTGCTTCATATTTTATCAGGTCAATAGAATGCATGCCGGAATCAATATGGTCGATTTCAATACGGTAATGGCCCGGTGACAGGGATACCGTATCCCATAAGATCTGGATGGCACCGCTCAATTTATCAGCCACCGGCCATGTCTCAAGGATTCTGCCGGTTCCGGTATCCCATAAACGGAGATCGCCGTAATCCTTTCCGGGTCGGGGTAGCGAGATGATCAATTGCTGGCAATCGGGATAATGGACGAATTTTACAGCGCCTGTTTCAAGCGGAAGAAACCCGGCTGATTCTCCCTCCCTTCCCTCGGGTGGAGGTTTGTTCTCAATATTCAGTACTTTGATCTTGCCGAAAAAGGAACGCATAGGCTGAAATGAACCATAAAAATATCCTTTCCGGAATTAATTGCCTGATTTTGTAATTTCAAACAAAAAAAAGATGGCCCGCCCACACCACAGGAAAAAACATAAGACACATGTCCGCCAGTTCAAACAAAGTCATGATACGAACGTCAACTCCCCGAAGAGCAGGGCCAAAGCAATATCCGTTTTTACGATCGTGGGGGCATTGACCGGTTTTGCCATCGGTTATTTTGCCACCCAGGGCGCCATTCTGTGGCTTATTGTGGGCATGTTGCTGGGCGGGGCCGGCGGTTACCTGATCGGCAAACGAATTGACAGCGAAGACAGTGAATAAGCGACTTATCGTAACCAGAACTCATTCCTGAACCGGATCAGCTGGTCAAGGTACAACTCGAGTTCAGCCTCCTGCTCACCGGCCTTTTTGTACCATTCATACGCTTCCGCGAGGTAATGTTTTTGTTCCAGTATATAGGCGGTTCTGAAAAAACGCGCGGCCGTATCCTCCGGGATATCTAAAGGGATCAAAAGAGACTGTGCGAGTTTTTCCGCTTCACCGGGAGACACAACGTAAATTGTTTTTTTGGGGGAGACCGGAATTCCCTTTCCGGAAACAGACCATTTGTATTTGTTACCGGCGACCAGCAGGTGTTTCAGGCTGTCCAGCAAAATGTAATTGATGCGCAGGCTGTCCTGGTAAAGCAAATTCCTGCCACTGGCATCATACAGTTTAAAATAATAATCCCCCAGGTAATTGCTGATGTTCCAGGACAGGGGAAAGGAACGGCCGTCATAACAAACCGTATCCATTCCTTTGCTGAAAATCAATTTCCCCGTTTTTTTTGAGCGTATGGTTTCAAACGTTTCTCCCCTGGACACGGCCATATCGTTTCTTTTACGCAATTCTTCCTTATTTTCCGGACTGTAGGCGTATAGCTGGCTCCAAATATATTTGAAGTAGTTCGCGGTTACCGAGTTCGTAGCATTGTTGCAGGAATCCTTCCATTTCGTCACGGGGTAATTTCCCTTTTGGAAGACCGATATTGGTTTGCCTTTTGCACAAAGCATGGTCAGGGAAGCATTATCATCTGTCTTCAGGATCATTCCGGGGTACAGTACCTTACCGACCTTAACCGGTGTTTCCGCATTCTTAAAGAGTGATGTAACTTTCCCCTTCACGGCATACACCAGCAGTTCATTGCCACGCTGGGCATTCGCGGGCAGGCAGTAAAGAACCGCTATCAGAAGAATAAGGTTTATGCGCATCTGTTACCTGGTATAAAAAATACTGCAACTATGGGGCTTCAGGCTGATCTTCCCCTTCTCAGTTCCCGGGGAAACGACCCGGTTGTCCCGGATAAAGCTAAACCAATTATTAGTACCGGCAGCTACCGTCTGTACGGTATCCGTTCCATTGAAGCAAACCAATATCTTTTTCCATTTATCCCCTGCTTTTGCGCCATCTATGGTATAGGCCACAATTCCCGGCGGGAGTTTATCCAGGAACCGGAGATTGGCGGCGATCGACGCCGCGCTTTTCATCCTGAAGGCCGGGTGTTCTTTACGCATGCTGACGAGCGCTTTCACGTATTCGAACATGTCATGATTCGTCGTCTTAAGGTTCCAGTCGAGGGCATTGATGCTGTCAGGAGAACTGAATGAGTTTTCCACGCCTTTTTTGGAGCGGATGAATTCCGAACCCGCGTGCAAAAACGAGATCCCCTGCGAACTGAGTACAATGGAGAGTGCCAGGCGATACATCTCCTTTCGTTCAGCCTCCGTTGCATCGCCTGCAGAAAGGGCAAGCTTATCCCACAGTACATGATTATCGTGGCATTCGCAATAGGTAATGGTTTGCCAGGGTTGGGACGCCCAGGGTTTTTTGGAATAATTCACTTTGCCGTAATTCACCTGGGGGTGTTTACAGGAAGCCACAATTCCGAATTTCACACTTTCTTCCAGCCCGGGTTGTCCACTGATAAATCCCCGGGCCCTATGTTCAAAAACATGACCCCTGATCCCATCACGGATTTCATCACTGAATACGGCGATCCTGTCCAGTTTAGCGGCATTTGCCTTTAACGCTCTCATTGAATCGGGAAGCGGAGAACTGCCGGCGGTCCAGCCCTCGCCATACAGCAGGATACCGGGTTTGAGTTTGTGCAGTTCGGAGGAAATCAGGTTCATGGTCCTGATATCATGAATCCCCATCAGGTCAACCCGGAAACCGTCCACATGGTATTCATTGACCCAATATTTCATGGATTCAAGAATGAATTTCCGCATCATCGGCCGCTCACTGGCTGTTTCGTTGCCGCAGGCGGAAGCGTTCGAGAATTTACCATCTTTTGTTTGCCGGTAATAGTAACCCGGAACCAGTTGGTTGAAATGGGAATGCTCTGTAAGGGCCGTATGATTATACACCACATCCATCACCACCCTGAGCCCGTTCTCGTGGAAGGTCCTGACAAGTTGTTTGAACTCCTTTATCCGGGTGAGGGGATCGTAGGCGTTGGTGGAATAAGTTCCTTCCGGGACATTATAATTCAGCGGGTCGTAACCCCAGTTATAACCGGGTGACTGGAGTTTTTCATCCAGTGAATTGAAATCATACAGGGGCAACAGGTGGATATGTGTCACGCCCAGTTCTTTCAGGTGATCCAAACCGGTAGAATATCCCTGCGCATTTTTGGTACCGGCTTCTGTAAGACCCAGGAATTTTCCTTTTTCCCGGATACCCGAACCGGCTGCAATGCTGGCATCTCTTACATGCAGTTCATAGATCACCGCCGATGTTTTATCGGTGAAGGCCGGGCTTTTGTCATGTTCCCAGCCTTCCGGGTTGCTGTCCCGGAGATCCGTGATAACGGCCCTTTTCCCGTTCACCGCCACGGCTTTCGCGTAGGGATCGGGAACGATATCCAGCCATTGCATGTCTTTGAAAATGGAGAACGCATACAATTGTCCTTTGTGGTCCCCTTTCCAGGTAAAGACCCAGGTTCCCTGCTTATCCTTTTTCATCGGGAAGATTTCAATGAAATTCGGGTTCTCATGATCGCTGTAGATCAGCAGACGCGCTTGCATTGCCGAAGGCGCCCAGATCCTGAAAAAGCTTTGCGCGGGTGTATAGGTCAGCCCCAGGTCGGTGCCGGTATAAACAGGGTACTTGTCAAATTCTGATTTTTGTGCTTTAGCGGAGAACAGGCAGGTTAAAAATCCAAGAAGCATACCATATTTCTTCATGAAGAGGTGTGAATTTTCAAATAAAGGTAAGTCTCCCTGCCAAATCTGCATTCATAAATAAAAGTTTACTAACTTTCTGTTGTAACACATTAAACCAAAACCCAATCGAATCGTATGTCAAGGAAATTCCTGTTGGCCGCCTGCGGTATGCTGCTCAGTTACATCCTTCCGGCGCAGAATTACGTCACCCTTTTTGAAGACTGCAATTACAAAGGCAAGTCCTATTATCTCGAAGCAGGAACCTACCGGGGATACCAGATGAAAATTGCGAACGACCGGCTTTCCAGTATGCAGATCCCTTCCGGGATGAAGGTCACGCTGTACGAGCACGATAATTTCAGCGGCCGGTCCAGGACGTTCACTTCCCATGTTTTTTGCCTGGATGAATCCTGGAATGATATGGCTTCCTCACTGGTGGTTGAAAGCACCTACCAGCCCGGTTATAACCAGAATGACTATATCACTTTTTACAACGATTGTTATTCGGGCGGTTATTCCCGCAGCCTGGGACCCGGCACCTATACCGGATCAACCCTGGGCAGCTTAAAGGACAATATCTCTTCTTTCAAAGTTCATGGCAACCTGCGGGTCCGGGTCTATACCAGCAACGATAACGCTTCCGGCTACTATGCTACATTTGAAACCGACCAGTCCTGCCTCAGCAAAACCTACAATGATAAAATAAAGTCAATGGTGATCGAATACCGTTCCGGCGGATATGGCGGTAACAACGGCGGATATGGCGGCAATCATTATGCTACTATTTATACCGAATGCCGCTACCGCGGCAACAGCCTCCGGCTGGAGCCGGGAAATTACCGGGGTGATAAACTGGGATTACTGAAATATGATATTTCCTCGATCGAACTTCCCTCCAACCTGCGGGCCAGGGTCTTTATCAATAACGAATATCTATCCGGTTCTTATTATACGATCTCGGAAAATACCAGTTGTCTCTCCAGTACGCTCAATAACAGGATCGGCTCAATCATCATTGAGGAGAAGGGGTATAATAATAACGGCGGGTATTATCCCCCGGATGCCGGCCAGCGGGTGATCATCTATACCGATGACAGCTACAGGGGACAATCCGCTTCACTGCTACCCGGCACCTACGGAACAATGGCTGAGATCGGTTTCCCGGATGACGCGCTCAGTTCCCTATCGGTTCCGGATGGATACAGAGTGGTGATCTACGAGCACCCGTACTTTAAGGGGAAAAATTATACCATCACCAGTTCAAAAAGCAGGTTCTACATCTCCAACTGGAATGATAAGACCTCTTCGATAGCGGTTTACAGGGACCGGTAAATGCATACTGTTTTTGAAGCGAAGGACCGGGATCATTTTTCCGTTTTGTCCTGAAACAATTCATCATACACGGGGCTTTCCGTTTTCAGCCATTTATCCCACCAGGTAAAGTACAGGCCGAAATTGTATTTGAATTGTTTGTGGTGAAGCGAATGATGCGTGGCGCCGATCACGGACCTCAATAAAAAAGTACGGGAGAACCAGCGGGGATAGATCTCGATATCCAGGTGGTTGATCACACTGCTGAACGACATGATGAGCAGCATGAATACCAGGACGAATACATTCATCGGCAGGAAAAGCAGGACAAGGGGGAGAAATATGGCCTGTATAAGCCCTTCCAAAGGGTGAAAGGAAAACGCGGTCCAGGGCGAGGCGATATGGCTGTCGTGGTGCCATTTATGAACGATACGGTAGATCCGGGGTATATGCATCCAGCGGTGAAGCCAGTAATAATAGGTTTCCTGAAGGATCAGGGCAATGACCAGGCTCAGGGGAAGCCACCACCAGGGATAGGCATCCCATTCCATATAGATCTTTGCATATCCCTTTTGCCACAACAATAATAACAGGCCCCCCGAAAAACCGAACAGCACTGCGGTGATATTGCTGCGGATGATCTCCTGTTTGAACTGCCCGGCCGGGTATTCCCGCTGGTTGATCTTTTTCTTTTTCCATTTTTCCGGGAACCAGACATAGAAAGCGGCATAAAAAATACCGGAGATCAGGAAATAACGGCCCACCACCACGGCATATACGATGAGCGATGCGAGTAAAAACCATTTCGGATCAGACAGGTCCGGCAAATTCTCCATGCGATAAAACTACTGAAACTATACATACAAAAGAGGTCGCTTTTTACGACGACCTCTTTTCATAACAAGGACAGTTAGTATCGGTTCTTAAGCGTATTCTTCCTTCGCGTGTTTGGCATAATCATCGATCAGTTTCCGCTGCATTTCAAACGGTACCGCTTCATAGGCCAGGAAACTCATTTTGAACTTGGCCCTCCCCTGTGTGATGGAACGCAGCGCCGATGAATAGCCATCCATTTCCGCCAGCGGCACTTTGGCGATCACTTTCTGGAAATGTCCGTCGCTGTCGATCCCTTCCACGATGGCACGGCGGCTTTGCAGGTCTCCCATCACGGCGCCGGTCAGGTCATCGGGGCAAAGCACTTCCACATGATAGACCGGTTCCAGGATCTGCGGGTCGGCCTGCTGGAAGGCCTGGCGGAATGCCTGCAACCCGGCGATCTTAAAGGAAATATCATTGCTGTCAACCGGGTGCATTTTCCCGTCATAAACGCAAACGCGGATATCCCTTGCATATGATCCTGTCAGCGGACCATTATGCATTTTCTCCATCACTCCCTTCATCACCGAGGGCAGGAAACGGGCGTCTATGGCGCCGCCTACGATGCAGTTGTAAAAAACCAGTTTGCCACCCCAGTCCAGGTCATAGGTATCGCGTCCTCTTACGTTCAGGTCCGCCGGCTCGGGCATTCCTTCGTACCAGGGTTCGATGCGCATATATACCTCGCCAAACTGGCCGGCCCCGCCGCTTTGTTTTTTGTGCCGGTAACTGGAATCGGCCATTTTACGGATGGTTTCCCTGTAGGCGATCTTCGGTTTCACAAATTTCACTTCCTGTTTATGGCTGTGTTCGATCTTCCACTTGGCCACTGCAAGATGCATATCACCCTGGCAATGGATCAGTGTTTGTTTTAACTCGGGCGAAATTTCCACGATCAGGGTGGGATCTTCTTCCCGTATGTGGTGCAGTGCCTGTGATAATTTCTCCTCCTCCCCTTTTTTAAGTGGTTCGATCGCTACTGTCATGTTGGGGGATGGGAACTCGATCGGGGGCAACTCGTAATTTTTGCCCCTTATATGGAGCGTATTATTGGTATGGGTGTTTTTCAGTTTCAGGGTGGCGCCGATATCGCCGGCCACCAGTTCATTGGTGGCGGTACGTTTATTGCCTTCCACCAGGAAAAGCTGGCTGATCTTCTCTGTTACGCCGGTTGTTTCATTTTCCAGTTCCATTCCGCTCCTGATCGTGCCGGAATAGACCTTAAAGAAGGAAAGTTCCCCGACATGCGGTTCCGATATGGTCTTGTAAATAAAAATACAGGCCGGTCCGTTGGCATCACAGGGAAGTAAATCGCCGCTTTTGGTTTTTTGCGGCGGCATTTCGTTGGCGCTGGGACAAACATTATCGATAAAACCCATCAGCCGGCCACTGCCCATATTTCTTTCACCGGAGAGACAGAATAGCGGGAACAGGTCGTGGTTGATCATGGCCTTTTTCATTCCGTTCTTCAATTCATCCTCGTCGAGTTCCCCCTTGTCAAAATATTTTTCCATCAGGGTTTCATCATTGCTGGCAACGGCCTCAATGAGTTCCTTATGTAAATCTTCGGCCCTGGCCTTTTCGTCATCAGGAATGGGCAGTTTTTCAGGCTTGCCGCCGCCGTCATTGAATTTATAGAGCCTCATCCGGAGAACGTCAATGATCTCGTGGAAACCGGAACCGGTTTGCCGGGGGTATTGAACCATTACCACTTTGCTGCCAAAATGGGATTTCGCCTCCCGTACTGTTTTCTCAAAATCGGCATTGTCATCATCGAGTTTGTTGACGGCGAAGATCATCGGGGTTTTGAACTTCTCGGTGTATTCCCAGATGATGTCGGTGCCCACTTCCACGCCCATTACGGCGTTCAGCAGCATCACACCGGTATCGGCCACCCGGAGAGCGGAGATCACTTCCCCGACAAAATCGTCGTACCCGGGCGTATCGATGATATTGATCTTATAACCCCTCCATTTAGTGTGAAGGAGCTTGCTGAAAATAGAATTACCACGTTCCTGTTCCAGTTCGTGGTAATCTCCTGTGGTGTTTCTTTCGGCTATGCTGCCGCGGCGGGTAATGATGCCGGCCTCATATAGCATGCATTCCGCTAACGTGGTCTTGCCTGAGCCGGCATGGCCCAGTAAGACTATATTTTTTACGTGTGAGGTATCAAATTCTGGCATGGCGATCCTGTTTTGCGTGAAGAAATGATTTGTCTTTTTCCGAAGAACCCCTTCGGAGAATTTAACGGGTGTTTAAAGACAAAACCTGGGGGGCGGAGTGTCAATGGTGAAAGGTGAATGGTGAATAGAGAACTAAATTTTAAAAGGACCTGTTGCCCATTGCCTGTTATCCATTGCCAATTGTCAATCCCTGGTGAATCAATTCGACCGTTTCAAATAATTATTGAACTCATCCCGAAGTTCCTGTAAGGTTTGTTCGAGTGATTGTAATTCTTCCAGCAGGGCCTCGTGACGGGCCAGGCTGTCTTCGTTGACGAAGCCATTGAAAGCGACCTTTTCAAAATTCATTTTCCGGTCGTGTGTCTTGATGGATTGTTTTAAGTCGTGGATGTTGATCAGCTGGATGTGAAACTGGTTGTGCAAATGTTCTACGTCCTGCAATTGTTCTTTGGAGAGTGACTGACGGGTTGTTTCCTGGAGTTTGCTTTCGTCTTTCGTGAATTCTTCCTTGTACTGACGAAGCTTTTCCCTCCAGGCGTTACACTCTGAAGAGAGCTGTGAGATGTCTACCTGAACCATGGCGTTAAAATTTAAAGATTGAACAATAAAGAGCTGTCTCTTTTCGAGGGGGTGCCGGATAGTACAGGTGGGTTGATCGAACAGGAGTAAGGTAAGGTCAATTTCGGGTAAATCAAAGGGTTTGTGCCGGTATTTCTCAAAAAAAAATCCACATTTTACGGCCTGGTGACGATAATCATCCCGGCCGGTTGGAAAGACTGATCCCTATCATTGCAGGTTCAGTTTGCCCGATGAAAAGACAGGTAAATTGAATAACTTTCGCCCCCCGGATGATCTCGCAGAATACCATACAGCAGATACTTGGACGCATCGATATCACCGATGTCATCGGCGGTTTTGTGAAACTGAAAAAAAGAGGGAGCAATTACCTGGGTCTTTGCCCTTTTCACAATGAGAAGACCCCCTCCTTCACGGTGTCGCCTTCCAAGGAGCTCTACAAATGTTTTGGTTGCGGCCGAAGCGGAAACGCTGTCAGCTTTGTGATGGAACATGAAAAATACAGTTACCCTGAAGCGCTTCGCTGGCTGGCCAATAAATACGGGATCGAGATCGAGGAAACCTTTCAGTCAGACGAACAGCGCCTTCAAATGCAGGCGGCCGACAGCCTCTATATCATCAACCAGTTCGCGCAGGAGTTTTTC
>JBGATE010000043.1:0-17647 GCA_044229375.1 Chitinophagaceae bacterium | reverse complement strand
ATGTGCAGTATGCTGTCAATATTCCGCATTCCGTTTTCAGCAGTAATCTCCACCAACCCGTTAAGATTGCAGGTGAACTGGGTTTATCGGGAATCAATCCCGGACAGGAAGCCGTGATCATCAGCGGGGGTGGACTGACAAAAGAATCGGCCCTTGCCTATATTTTCCTCGAAAAACTCGGCCAAAAAAAGATCTCCTTTTTCCCTGATGCCGCGGACAGTTGGGCGTCATCCGGCTTTACGATACTGAAGGACAGCATTGCCTTTACGGTTAAAAACACGGAACCGGAGAAACCCGTTGCTACTCATCCCTATTCGCAACATCTCCGTCCGGGTATAATTATTACGGATACCAATGAAACAAAGGGTGTTTACCCGAAACTGTTCATCGCCTCAGGTAAGAATTTACCTCGTCATTTGCCGGCCGGTAAACTCATTCATCTTCCATACACGGATCTGCTTCAGGCCGATGGCCAGCCGCTGCCCGCAAAGGATATCTGGAACATCCTGACAAAAGCAGGTCTAACGAGATACGCGGAAATCATTTGCCTGGCCGACGACCCCGGTGATGCCGCCGTGAATTATGTTGTTTTAAAATTGATGGGCTTTCCCGATATAAAAGTCTGGCTAAGCAGGTAGTCACAGCGTTTTGGAAAGTTTTGGTTGGCAAGCCGTAAATTGATTTGCCCGCCAAAGCCAGGTAACATATTAAATCCCCCCGGGGTTATTCATTCGCTGCTTTGGATAATTCACTTTGTGTTGCACCGGATTCGCTATGCAAACAGGTTACCGCCAAATATCAAATCGATAGCTATCGACCCGCTAAATAGCGACGGCAAGACTGCAAGACTGCTAGACTGCCCGATTGCTTACTGATCACCTCCAGCAACCCATCCCTAAATTTATCATCCGCCAGTTGCCAGAACATGATGCCACCAAGGTTGCGATCCATGGCATACTGTGTTTTTAGCTTGACCGATATGCTGTCATCATAGGTGACCAGTATTTTCCGTTGCGGGTTGAATGCGTAGGGTGCCTTGGCTGTTTCATCCCAATATTGTGTGAACCCTTTCGCCGCTGCAATACTGTCATACAGTTGTGCATAGGAAACGCCCCGGTAAAAGAAGCAGGACCGGTACAACCCATTGTCAATGCTATCCTCCACCCGGAACATGCGGGCATAGAAGGCGGCGCCGATCACGATCTTTTCGGAGGGAACTCCTTTTTCCAGCAGGCGCGATACCGCGTTGTCCGTGGATTGTTTCTGCCTCAGTGTGGAATATAACGGGGTGTGGTGACCGCTTACGGTACTGTTGCCATGCACGAGGTCATAGCTCATGATATATACTTTATCCGCGTTGCGCATGACGGGCTTCCAATCCACGGACGAATCCAGGAACTCGTCAAAACCGCCGGCTGCGAAACTGATCTCGTATTTTTTGCCCAGCACTTTACGAAGTGTGCCGATCAGTTGGGTAAAACTGTTTTTATCTGCCGGTTTAAACGGGTGATCCGGATAACCGGGGATGGCGGGATACTCCCAGTCGAGATCAATGCCATCCGCCTTAAAATACAGCAGCGATTTTCTCACGGACAAAGCAAAGTTGTTCCTGCCGGCCACGGTAGAAAACACGGAAGAACAGGTACTGCATCCGCCCCATCCGCCAAGGGATAATATGATCTTCAGGCCGGGATTTTTTTCCTTGTACCCCACCATTTTCCGGATACAGGCGGTATCGTTTGCATGGCCGAAATGCAGGTGGTTACCTTTCAGGTGACCGAAGGAATAGACCAGGTGCGTAAGTTTCTCCACCGGGAAATTGTCGAGCCTGTCAGCAGGACCTGCATAGTAACCCGTAATACAAAAAGGTTTGCTATGCTGCGCTTTTACAACGACAGTCTGCAGCAGGAAAAAAGAAATATAGAGAAGAGTTTTTTGAAACATACCGATGTTTCAAAATAAGCTATTTTGTCAAGTCCTGATCAGCCCTTAAAGGAGATTTTATAAAACTGCCGGTGTTTTCCGCACCGCGGATGAAACACCGGTTTAAAGCGATTTACTCAACCGGGATAAGACGGGCATGTTTTGATAACCACAGTTCAAAATTCTGCAATTCCGGGTTGAGCTTTTTTGAGCCGTTTACATCCCGTAACGTATTTAGCGGTTGTTCAAACTCATCGTAAAACTGGAACATATTGCCAAGATCATCCGCACCCGGAAATCCAAAACTGCGGTATACGGATGCCGGTATTTTATTATACACGACCTCCTCTCCCACCGCCTTGCTCATGGCAGCGGCCATTTCATACCCGGTAAGCTGTTCGCCCGCCACTCCTATACTTTTTCCGATATACCCGGTGGGGTCTTTAAAGATTCCATAGGCGCATTTGCCGATATCCTCCGACGCGATACCCGCCATCTTTGCCTCACCGATGGGAAGTGTCAGTGCCAGCTTTCCATCTTCCCCTCTTTTGGGACCCGCACCGAAATAGATAAAATTATCCCAGTAAAAAGATGCGTGTAAGAATGTAGTGGGAACGCCCGCCGCTGTGAAAAACTGGTTGGATTCGCCCTTGGCGTCAAAATGAGGTACCTTATAATTACCAGCCAGCGTGGGCATCCGGTCATCGGTCAGGGGAACAAATTCGCGTGTATCTTCCAGGGTAGACCAGATGGCGTGCTGAATGCCGGCTTTCTTTGCGGCTTTTGCAAATAGCGCCGCCTCAGTTTTTTCCTGTTCAGGATTGAAATGCGCCCAGAAAAATGTGACGAAAAAGGCGCCATATGCTCCATCCAGCGCTATATAAACAGATTCTTCATCCGAGAGATCGCCCTTCACGAGTTCGGCGCCCAACGCGGCCAGGGCCCTCGATTTTTCCGAACTTGGATCCCGCGTCACCGCGCGCACGGAAAATTCAGAACTTTTATCTGCACAGATAGCTCTTACCAGCCCACCGCCCTGCGCACCCGTGGCCCCGAATACAGTGATGATTTTTTTGACTGCCATGATTGTTTTTATTTAAATATACGGATTTTTTTATCTGAATGTTTAAACATTGATGAAGTGGCAGCAGATGTTGCGTATTTAATGCCGGATGTTTGACGCTAACTGCCGGGAAGATCCCTGATTCGACAATGTTACCCACTACTGTATGTAAATGATCGACGGCCGAATCCCTCCCACCTAAAAGCTCCTGCCTGTGTAAAGCCTTTACGGACAGGCCGGCGGCAAGGGATGCTGGATACTGAATGACAACTTTAAACTTCAGGAAATCATCTTGCGGACCTCAGGACCGCCGACTGCCCCACTGCAAGGCTATCTAATAAGCAGGCCCTTTTTACCCTGGTGAATTTTCCATAGCTGCGCAACCGTAATCCCCGGCTCAGGTTTCCGTTCAACCACTGCCAGTGTTTCCCGCACTTCACGGGTGATCGCGACTTTTAATTCATCACAAACATGAACTTTTCTTTTTGTTAATTGCTTTTTCATAACTATAAGGTTTAGGTTTCTGAATTTGATGATGTAAAATTCCGCAGATGCAGCTGAAGAAACAATGTGCATTGTAACGGGATGATCAATTCGCGGGATGAATTGTAGGGGAAAGAATCTTTGTTAACGATCATTAACAAAGATCCGGTAGGTGCAGGTGAATGGACTGGTTGCACGACTGCCTGACTGCATGACTGCACGTCTGCACGTCTGCATGACTGCACGATCGCCTTATTTCAATGGCAAAGAGGTTCACACCTGGATCTTGTTCCGCCCGGCCGATGTTGCAGGATTGGAGACGACGCGTGCGTCGTCTCTACTCCGCCCACGACATCACATAATTCGTATTCTCGATCTCCAGGGCTTGTTTGGTCAGCATCAGCGGGCGGAAGGTGTCCACCATCACCGCCAGTTCCTTTGTTTCTTTGGCGCCGATGCTTTTCTCCACCGCACCGGGATGGGGCCCGTGGGGGATGCCGGCCGGATGAAGCGTGATCATTCCGCGGGTGACGTGCTTGCGGCTCATAAAATCACCATCAACATAGTAAAGGACTTCATCGCTGTCGATATTGCTGTGGTTATACGGCGCGGGGATCGCATTGGGATGGTAATCGTAGAGCCTCGGCACAAAAGAGCAGACAACAAATGAACTGGTCTCAAAGGTCTGGTGGATCGGCGGGGGCATATGCACCCTCCCCGTGATAGGCTCAAAATCATGAATGGAAAAAATATAGGGATAGCAGCATCCGTCCCAGCCGATCACATCAAAAGGATGCGTGCCGTAATGCAGCCCGTACAGGATCCCCTTTTTTTTGGCTTTTATCAGGAAGTCCCCCTTTTCATCAATGGTGATCAGCTCCTGCGGGGGACGGATATCCCTTTCACAAAATGGTGAATGCTCCATGAGCTGACCAAAGCGGCTCATGTACCGTTTCGGAAACCGGAGCGGCGAAAATGATTCCACGATAAAGAGACGGTTCCTGTCGGTATCGAAATGGATCTGGTAAATAGTGCCGCGGGGCAGTACGATATAATCGCCGTAACCGAAGGGCAACTGACCGTATTGGGTGATCACCGTTCCGCTGCCTTCATGCACGAAGATCATCTCATCCGCATCGGCGTTCTTGTAGAAATAATCTTTTGTCCCGCTCTCCGGGGCGGCCAGCACGATATGACAATCACTGTTCACCAGCACCGGCACACGGCTTTCCAGGAATTCACCTCCCGGCTTTATATCAAATCCTTCGAGACAACGGTGTTTGAGCATTTTTTCTTCCGCTACCTGCGGGCTTACATCCACCTGGGGCTCGGTCTTGATGATCTGGGTTGGAGGATGACAATGGTAGAGCAATGCGTAATCATCGCTGAAACCTTCCGTGGAAAAAAGTTGTTCGCTGTAAAGGCCGCCATCCGGTTTGCGAAATTGGGTGTGGCGTTTGTGGGGAATGGATCCAAGTTTATAGTAGTGGGGCATGGTTATTAGTTAGGAGTTAGGAGTTAGGAGTTAGGAGATCTCTTCCGGACTTTCCGAATTTCGGTCTTCCGGACATACATACTATCGTACCAGCTCCAGCGAAAGCATCAGAAAATAATACTTCCATTTTCGCTTATCGATAAAATAAGTAAAGTTGCGGTGAAAGGTCATAACCGAAATTACGACTAATTTCATTCCTGTAATGACAAGGATCGGGCTGATATCAGACACCCATGGCTTTCTCGACGAAGCAGTATTCCGGCATTTTGAAAACTGCGACGAGATCTGGCATATCGGCGATTTTGGCGGCAGGGAGATTGCGGAGAAACTGGCCGCTTTCAAGCCGCTCAGGGGAGTTTACGGCAATATCGACGGAAATGATATCCGCTCCCTGTATCCCGAACAGCTTGTTTTCAGCTGCGAGGAAGTGAAAGTGATGATCCGGCATATCGGCGGCTACCCGCCCCGGTACAATCCGGAAACCAAAAAAGAGCTGGCCATTCATAAGCCACAGCTTTTTATCAGCGGGCATTCCCATATTCTAAAAGTCATGTACGACGATAAAATAAACTGCCTGCACATGAACCCCGGCGCGGCGGGTAAACAGGGATGGCATAAGATCCGGACGATCATCCGGTTTGTGATCGATGGAAAGGAAATGAAGGACTGCGAAGTGATCGAACTGGGAAAACGGTGAGAACAGGTTGAATGGTAGTTGAACGGTTTCAATCTCAAGCAACAACTTTCCACTATTGTTAAACCATTTTCAAAGACCTTTCAACTTCATTCAACCTCCTTTCGCACCATCGCCCTGCTTTTACTGTTTTGCCTGACAACCTTAAAACCGTTTTTGAGAAAAGAGGAGAGTATCCCCACCCATAAAAACGGCGAGGGCACATTCACGGCATAGGGAATGGCCGGATAAGCCTCCAGGATTTTTATTATTTTCTTTTTGGCAAACCCGACCGCGCCTCGGATCATTTCTTTTGATAATCCTTTGTGCCGGTATTCCCTTTTAATAAAGAAACAGGTGATGCTCCAAACCGGTTGATCATCGATTCGCTTAAAAGTCCGTGAATTTTCTATTTTCATATAATCCTCCCTTGGCGCCATGGCGATCCAGCCCACCGGCTGATCTCCCAAAAATCCGATCAGGCCATAGGGCTTGCCTTTTTGAACCAGTTTTTTCGCAAGCACCTTGTTCCCCACTGGTTTGTTAGCCTGGAATTCCCTGTACGGCAACCGGAAGTACATGCACCAGCAGTTGCCGCAACCGCCCTTCTCCCCCATCAGTGTTTCATAAGCTGCCCAGTTGCGGGTAGTGAGCTCTTCAAAGGATAAACTCCTTTTTATATGGTTATTCCGGGTTTCCAATAATCTAAAATAGGGAAACAGGCAAATGAATTACTTATAAATCCTGCTGTTTTTGAGCCAGGGAATTCCGGAAGGCGGAAGGATTTACTTTCAGGTGCTTTTTAAAGGAAGTAACAAAATGCTCCGGACTGCTGAAACCGCATTCATAGGCAATTGCAGCTACAGGACGGGCGGTTGCCTTCAATAAAACTTTGGCATGCGCCATCCTCACCCACAACAAGTATTGGTGTGGAGATTCTCCTGTAAGGGTCCGGAAGATCCTGCTGAAATGAAACGGGCTTACCAGGCAATGACGGGCCAGCTGCTCCAGTGAAATGTTCTCCTGGAAACGGGTAAGGATGAATTCCCTCGCGGCTTCCACGGTGCCCAAATGCTGCTGCTTCAATCTGTCGGTTACAACTTCGGGCAATTTGGCGGAACCCAGCAACAGCATTGTTTTTTCAAGCAGGGACATGATCAGTTCATCGATCTCGAGAGAGGAATGGTCCCTGCTTCGAAGACGCTCCAGGATACAATGATGCAGGTATTCCATTTCGGGACCCGCGCTCACCATGATCGAATGAATGTCATTATTCTTCAGTATCCAGGGCAGTTTATTGCCATACTGCTCAAGGATCGTCTCCTCATAAAAAGTCCTGCTGAAATCGAAGATGGTGACAATATCAGGCTGGTTGTCAATATGCCGGGTGGTATGTTCATAGCCGGGCTTGGAGATCAGCAGCCGCCCCGTATGCACCTCGTCATTTCGTCTAAAACTGCGGTATTCAAAGAAACCTTTGCGGATAAAGGAAAGGCAAAAACTGGTATTGTACTCGGGGTCGGTAACCGAGCAAATCGTACAATGGCATTTGTAATCAACCACCCTGTAAAAACCGGATTGATGGAGGATATGTATGTCCGCCAGTTTCATGACTTAAAATTACTCTTTCCAGCCAGCCTGTATTTACCCGTTCATAAAATATTCTCATAAAAAGCAAGATTTTTAAGCCGGTAAGCAAAGTATTGCCGGAAATTGCAGGCCTTAAATCAATAACCATGAATAAGGAAATCAATTATTTCATCAGCGAATTTGAAACGATTTACGACGGCGAACCCTGGTACGGGAAATCGCTGATGGCGGTCATGCGGGATGCGGATCCGCAGGTGGTTTTTAATAAACCTAACCCGTCAGGGCATTCTGCCTGGGAGATCGCCCGGCACCTGTACGCCTGGCGGGAACTGCTGGCCAAAAGACTGAATGGGGACAGCAAAAGCAAGATCTCTATGAACTCAGCGGATGACTGGGCTCCCTTTCCGGAAGAAAAAAATGCGGCCCAGTGGGAAGCCCTGGTAAAAAAAATCGAGCAAAACCAGCAAGATCTCCTGAAAGGTCTTTCCGGGATGAAGGATGCGGACCTCGACGAAAAATTTGCCGGCACCGATTATTCGCTCCGCATTTTCCTGAACGGACAGATTCAGCACGATATCTACCATATCGGGCAGATCGCCTTAGCAATTAAAAGTTTTAATTGAAAAACATGATAGCAAGAACATGGCATGGAAGAACCCGGTCATCCGATGCGGAAGTGTACAGGAACTATGTGATCAACACCGGTATCCGGGAGCTGACATCCATCAGAGGAAATCTCAGGACGCAAATCTGGCAAAGGACAGAGGGGAACATTACCCATATCTGGGTCGTTTCCTGGTGGAAGGATGATGAAAGCATCCGCACCTTCGCGGGGGAAAATATTGAAATCCCCCGTTATTACGATGAGGATAAAAAATACCTGCTGGAGCTGGAACCGCTGGTACAGCATATGGAGGTTTGGGATTTCAGGCCGGTGGAATGATTGCGCCGTTCAACCAAAATTCCTTTCCCTGTACCGGTAAATAGAGTAGCTTTTCCAAAAACTACTTATGCGGAATCCTTATTCACGCCGGGAATGGCTGAAAAGAACATCTCTTGTTTCCCTGGGACTGGGTTTTTCACTCCGTTCGCTGGCCGGGGAAGATCAGCTGCCCCGTCAATTCGGAAGCGATACCGGGCTGCTCAACCTGGGTTCCAATGAAAACCCGTACGGCATTTCCCCAATGGCAAGACAGGCCATCCTGGATATGCTTGGTGAATCCAATCGTTACCAGATTAATGTACCGGCCCTGGCCGGATTCAAAAAGAAACTGGCGGAACATTATAAGGTCGGGGAAGACCAGGTGATCATTACGCCCGGTTCGGGAGAGGGCCTGGCCCTGCTGGCCCGTCATTTCAATAAGGGGAATATCGTCACCGCCAATATCACCTATGGCACTTTGCCGAATACAGCTAAAAAAACCGGCACCAAAGTGATCGAGATACCCCTGACAAAGGACATGGTGCATGATCTCCCCGCGATGCTGGCCGCCATCAATAACGAAACAGAACTGGTATTTATCTGCAATCCCGCAAACCCCTCCGGAACGATCCTCGGCGCCCCGGCGTTAAAGACTTTTTGCGAAGAAGCTTCCAAAAAAGCGGTGGTGCTGGTGGATGAGGCCTATAATGAATTTACCAACCCCGGCGATACCGAATCAATGATCGGTATGATCGAAAAGAACCCCAACATCCTTGTTATTAAAACGTTCTCGAAGATCTATGGCATGGCGGGACTCCGGGTCGGGTTTATAATCGGTCACCCTTCGCTGATCGCCAAACTGCAGCCCGGCTATTTTCAGCTATCACGGTATGCCGTCAGCAACCTCAGCCTGGCAGCGGCACAGGCCAGTCTTCTGGATGCATCTCATGTAACCATGAGCAAAGGAAAAAATGAAGCGGCCAAACGGTACACCCTCTTTGAAATGAAGAACCTGGGGATCGATTTTATTCCATCCTCCACCAATTTCATTTTTTACCCGGTGAAAAACTATCCCGGTGACTATGCGGCCGACATGCTCAAAAAAAACAATATCATCCTGCGTTCGAATACGTATGACGGTGCGCAATGGGCGAGGGTGAGCGTGGGCACGCTGGAAGAAATGGAGCAGTTTTGTTCCTCCCTGAAATCCTTCACCGGCTGACAGTGAACATGTTCTTACGTCGTAGCTGCCTTATTTTTTAAAACAAATCCAACCAAATGCGTAAAATGATCCCGCTCCTGGCAGTCCTTTTTAGTTTTACCCTCCCGGGAAAGGCACAAACGGATCTTCAGACCATTCGTGATATACAGGCCATTTGCACATATTATCTTGATGGCGCCACCAACGGCGACAGCGTTATGTTCTCCAAAGCCTTTGTACCCGACGGGCAGATGCGCTATATGCGGAATGATACATTAATGAATGTTTCCCTGGGTGATTTTATGGCAAGAATGCGGAATACCGGTAAAAGGACCGAGCGGAAAACAAAGATTGAGAGCATTTCAGTTTTTGGCAATGCCGCAAGCGCCAAGCTCACGATCGAATACCCGACCTTCTATTTCCATGATATCATGAGCCTGCTGAAAACAAAGGACGGGTGGAAAATTGTGAGCAAGATATTTTATAGGGAGGAGAAACGACAATGAGCTTCCTGGAAAAGCACCAGGTGACAAAATACAAGAACCAGATAAGCATCAAACTAAAAATTCAAATTGGAGGCTGTTTGTTCAGGATTAATGATTGCTTTGAATTTGCGTAGTGAAGTTGAAGGCTTTTCTACTCCGGATCTTCTGACCAGGGTTTGACATAAAAGATTCCGGTAACTGCCGAGTGCCCATCGCTCCAACCTCCAACAGATGCCGGTTTCTAAACCCGGAACCCCGTCATGGCCGGGCCGGCATGATAGTACACTAAACCTGATGCTGACGATTACAAGACGGTACGACTGCAAGGCTGCACGACTGCAAGACTGACCTACAACCCCGGAAACCAGCTTCTGTTCACTCCCACATCACGGAACGGCCAGGGAATAGAGATAAGGATGATCAGCAGGGCCAGGGCGTAGTATAAAAGGCTGCGCTTATGCTTCGCCGCATCCGGAACTGGCCTTTTACTGTATGCATACCCCAGGTGTATCAGTATGATCGCCACCAGCATGCCAATGGTATGCTCGGCTACATAAAACCGCAGGTTCGGATTCTTCATAACTTCCCCGAAACCGGTTTCCTGGATCCTTTTAAATCCAAGTTCACCGGTAAACCACTGGTATAATCCAACCAGGAGCATTACATCGGCACAGATCATCAGGAACAGCCCCGTTTTTTTATGCCCGGGTGTAAAAGCCTTATGACGATCCGCGAAACTTTTATAAATAGCGACCAGCAACAGGATCAGGATGACCCAGCGGAGAACACTGTGCAGGTGAAGCATGCCGTTGTACATAGCGGTGATTTTGGTGAACGCTAAGTTAGCTGATTAATGGGGATTTCAAACAACAAGTAATGGGAAAAAGAACCAAGATACAAGAACCAAATAAGCTCCAAATTCAAAGATCCAAAGAAATTAAAAATTAAAAACCGGCGTGTTATTATTTTTAATTTCATTTCAGGGCTCATGACCCCAAAAATACAAAATGAAAAAAATAAAACCTATGCTCCGTACTTGATAAACAACGATTGAAGATCGTAGCACGCCAATTTTAATTTTGAAATTCTAATTTATTTGGAGCTTGGAGCTTCGGTTCTTGGTGCTTCTAAAAAACTGCCAATTTAAAAAAACTGTTCCAAAACTATTCTACCCAATCCGCGATAAACACATTCGTGTCCCGGGTGCCGCCATTGTTTCGGTTACTGCAGAAAACGATCTTCTTCCCGTCGGGTGAGAACATGGGAAATGCATCAAAGCCTTTATCACGGCTTATCTTCTGCAGGTTGCTGCCATCTTCATTGATCGTATAAAGATTGAAAGGAAAACCTCTTTTGTATTCGTGGTTGGAGGCGAAGATGATCCGCTTACTGTCGGGCATAAACGCAGGCGCCCAATTGGCCTGTCCGTAGGAAGTTACCTGTCGGGCATTGCTGCCATCGGCATTGGCTACCCAAACTTCCATATTGGTGGGTGCCACCAGGTTTTCGGCCAGGAGGTCCCTGTACTCCTTTATCTCCGCATCGGTCTTCGGCCGGCTGGCGCGCCAGATGAGTTTGGTGCCATCCGGACTGAACCAGGCGCCGCCATCATACCCGGGCAAATTTGTAATGCGTTTCTCTTCCCCGGTTTCGAGATCCATGATGTACATGTCGATATCACCGTCCTTGGTGCTGGTATATACCATTTTCTTACCATCCGGTGATAAGGTCGCTTCCGCATCATAGCCCTTAGAATGGGTTAGTTGCTTTACGATCTTACCATCGAGGTCGGCCATGAAGATGTCAAACGTGCTGTAGAGCGGCCAGATATATTTATTGCCGTATTTGGATCTGTCGGGCGTGGGAGGACAGGCATCGCCTCCAAGATGAGTGGAAGCGTAAATAATATGCTTATTGTCTTTCGTAAAGAATCCGCAGGTGGTGCGTCCCTTCCCGCTGCTGATCATTTTGTAGTCGAATTTACCCCCGGGTTTCTTTGGAACTTTTCCGACAAAGATCTGGTCGCAGGGCACGCCGTCTTTGGCATTGGTGCGCTGAAACACCAGGTACTTGCCGTCATAACTCCAGTAAGCCTCTGCATTATCGCCTCCGAATGTCAGTTGCTGAATATTCCTGAAATGCGTTTCATCCGCATACTGCAGCGTATCGGGCACTGTTCTGCCTTCCGTTACCTTTGCACTGTTATTGCAGGCTGATACCAGTGAGGCAACAACCAGGAGAGAAGCGATAATTTTTTTCATTTCTTTTCGTTTTAATCAGCGGCTGCAAAGTTATTTTTGCCGGGCCCCTGATTTGTCAGGGGATTGTCATACCTCGTAATAAAATCAAACAAAAACCCATGCACAAGGGCGCAAAATTAGCTTTCGGTTTTATCTCCTGTATGATCCTCGTCAGCAGTTGCACTGATCGTGAAAAGGTATCCCCTGATGAAGAGATCCTCAACCGTGTGCCTTTTGCGGCCCTGGGTGACAGCATCCGGAAGGACCCCGGTAACGACGGGCTTTGGTTCCGTAGGGCGGTATTACTCAACAGCAACAACTATCCCGAGCCCGCGCTGGCCGATTTTCAGAAAGCATGGTCACTCAAAAAAGAAGAGAAATACGCGCTGGGGATCAGTACCCTGCTGCTGGAATCGAATGCAGATTCCGCACTCCTCTTTTTAAAAGAAGCGATTAAAGAGGTACCCAATAGCCTGCTCCTGCAATTAAGTCTTGCCCGCAGCTATGAGAAGAAAAATGACGCGGACGCGGCCCTTGCGGTTTGCGACCGGGTACTTCAATCGAACCCACAGCAAACGGATGTCCTGAAATTGAAGGCCGGTCTGCTGGACAAAAAAGGAATGAACCGGGAGGCCACCGTAATCCTGGAAAATGCATTTCGCATTGTTCCCTATGATGTTGAACTCAATTATATACTCGCGCTCCGGTACGCGGAGGCAAAGGACGCAAAGGTTCTCGCCATCTGCGATTCCCTGATCAGGGCTGATACGGAAGGCACGCATGCCGAACCCTATTACTACAAGGGCATCTATTATTCCAACACCGGGGATAAAGCAAGGGCCCTGGCATTATTTGATGAAGCGGTAAAACACGACTATTATTTCATGGAAGGCTATATCGAGAAAGGAAGCATCTATTACGAAATGCAAAAATATAAGGAAGCCCTGGGCGTTTTCAACCTGGCGCTGACGATCTCCCCGCAATTTGCCGACAGCTATTACTGGATCGCCAAATGCCAGGAGGCACAGGGGCAAAAGGAAGAGGCCCGGGTGAATTATCTGCGGGCTTTCGAACTGGATAATTCGATCAAAGAAGCGAAGGATGCTGCAGAAAGATTGGTTGATTAGTCAATTAGCTGATTAGCTGATTAGCACATCGGCATATCGGCTAATCGGCTAATCAGCTAATTGGTTAATTAACCATTAAATTGCACCCCAAACAACAACCCATGCCCATCATAGCCCCCTCCCTGCTCTCCGCCAATTTCCTGAACCTGCAGGCCGACTGCAATATGCTGAATGAAAGCGAGGCGGACTGGTACCATCTCGATGTGATGGACGGTTGTTTTGTACCCAATAACCCTTTTGGGCCGAGGCTCAATGTATTTTTCCGTAAGGCGACCAAAAAGGTTTGCGACGTTCACCTGATGATCGAAGAACCGGAACGTTACGCCGAACAGTTTAAGAACGCAGGGGCCGATATCCTGACCGTACATTTGGAAGCCTGCCCTCACCTGCACCGGAATATCCAGCAAATAAGATCATTGGGCATGAAGCCAGGGGTAGCCATAACACCGCACACCCCCGTTTCTTCCCTGAATGAAATACTTCAGGATATCGACCTCGTCTGCCTGATGAGTGTGAACCCCGGCTTCGGCGGTCAGAAATTCATCCCCAACACGATCGAAAAGATCAGACAACTCCGCAAAATGATCGATGAACGCGGTTTGAATGTGCATATTGAAATAGACGGTGGTGTAACACCCGAGAATGCGCCGGCGATCATCGCGGCAGGTGCCGATGTGCTGGTGGCCGGGAATACCGTTTTTAAATCGGCCGATCCGAAGGCAACGATCGCGATGCTGAAAGCGATCAGATAATTCGCATTTTGCAGTGCCGCTATGCAAACTTTCCGTTTCACATTACTTTCTCCTTTAGTTTTCAACTTAGCAGTTTGAAGCTGAAACTATTCGTATCTTGTCACAGCAATTCTTATGAAGATCAGCAACCGACCAATACTACTGACTGCAATCAGCTTATTGCTTTCTGTACTCTACTATTCCCAAAAAAAATCAGCCTTCGTTTCCGGTAAAGTGGTGGATGAAAACGAATCCCCGCTTCCGAAAGTTTCCGTCACCATCCTGGGGCAATCCAGGGGAACCATCACCGGCGATTCCGGTTATTTCCGTATTAAGGTCCCTTCCGGTAAGGCTTTTGCCCTCGTCTTCAGCTATGCGGGCCGCAACCCGGAACAAAAGAATTTCTGGCTGAATGAAGACGAAGAGGAATCAGTGACCGTCCGCCTGGAGAAAGGGGAAAAGACACTGGCAGAAGTGATCGTGACCGACCAGCGCGACCGGCGGGAAGCCGGGCTGATCAAACCCAACCCCAAAACCATCCTGAACCTTCCCTCGGCGGTAACCGGGGTGGAAAGCCTGATCAAGATCTTTGTGGGCTCCAATAACGAACTCACTTCCCAGTATTCCGTACGCGGCGGCAGTTATGATGAGAACCTGATCTACGTGAACGATTTTGAAGTGTTCCGCCCCTACCTGGTTCGCAGCGGCCAACAGGAAGGGCTGAGTTTCATCAACCCCGAAATGGTCCGTAACATTAATTTTTACAACGGCGGTTTCCATTCAAAATTTGGCGATAAGATGAGCAGTGTGCTCGATATCCAGTATAAGAAACCAAAAAAATTCGGCGGCTCCGCTTTTCTCAGCATACTGGAACAGGGACTGCAACTGGAGGGAGCAGGTAAGAACGACAAATTTTCCTACCTGCTGGGTATCCGAAACCGCAGCAACCGGAATTTATTGAGCCGGCAGGATACGAAGGGCAACTATGTCCCCTCTTCTGCCGATTTCCAGGCACTGTTTGCTTACCAGTTCAGCCCCAAATGGCAGGCCGAACTGCTGAGCAATATCTCGCAAACAAAATTTACGCTGATACCGCAGTCCAGCCAGCTGACATCCTCTGTGTATTCACCCTACTTCAGCACCACCCTGGGCATGGATATTTTCTTTGAAGGCCGGGAGAAGGACGAATACCGGACCAATATGCTGGGCCTGTCCCTTACCAACCAGGTGAACCGGAAACTGCGGCTGAAGTGGATGGCCTCCCGTTTTGAGAACGATGAAAGTGAGAATCTCGACATCATCGGCGCCTATCTTTTCGGTGAAAGGGATTTCGACAAACGAAATCCTACCTATGGTGTTATCGTGAACCCGCTGGGCGCGGGAATCTTTCAGAACTGGGCCCGCAATGAACTGAATATCGAAAACTGGAATGTATCCCATAAAGGGAATTACGACCAGGGCAAACATGCCTTTCAATGGGGATTGGGATATGATAAAACTTCCATTGCCGATAAACTGAATGAATGGGAGTTCCAGGATTCCTCCGGTTATTCACTGCCCTACCAGCCCGACCTGCTGCGACTGAATAAAGTGCTGAAATCAAACGCGGATATTAACGTCAACAAATTTTCCGGCTACCTGCAGGATAATATATTACTGGGAGATTCGTCACATTCAACAACCTTAACCATAGGTGTCCGTTTCAATTATAACTCCCTCAATAAAGAAATGCTGATCTCACCACGGATCGGCGCCAGCTGGAAACCAAAAGGCAAACCTGATATTATATTCCGGGCCGCCATTGGCGCCTATCACCAGCCTCCTTTTTACCGGGAACTGCGCCGCTATGACGGCACCGTGAACACGGACCTGAAAGCGCAAAAAAGCTGGCAGGGCGTGGCCGGCTTTGATTATAATTTCATCGGCATTAATAACCGGCCCATGCGCTGGACCGCCGAACTCTATTATAAACACATGACGAATGTGGTGCCCTATGATATTGACAATGTCCGCCTGCGCTATTTCGGGGAGAACAATGCCAAAGCCTACGCGGCCGGAATGGAAATGCGGCTCCACGGTGAACTGGTGCCCGATGCGGAAAGCTGGATCAGCCTGGGCATCATGAAAACCTCGGAGGATATTGAGAATGATTTTTTCAACGTATATAAACTGGATTCGCTCAATCAGCCCATTGACAGTTCGGTTACACAAAACGGTTATATCCGCCGTCCGACTGACCGCCGGGTCACTTTCGGCATGTTTTTCCAGGATTATCTTTCCACCAACAGGAACTTCAAGGTTTACCTCAACCTGCTCTACGGAAGCAACCTGCCCTATAATATTCCCGGATCGGTGAAATACCGGAACGCGGCCTTTATCAATCCCTATATCCGCGCCGATATCGGTTTCAGCGCCCTGCTGATGGATGACGACCGCAGCAAAAGACGGAGCCACTCCCCTTTCCGCAATTTTGATAATATCTGGCTGAGCCTGGAAGTGTTTAACATCATCGACCGGCAAAACACCATCTCCTACCTCCTCGTAAAGGATTTTTCAAATACTACTTACTTGCTACCTAATCGGCTTACGCCAAGGCTGGTGAATTTGAAGATTGTTGCGAGATGGTGAAGAAAGTTTAACCTGATTAATTATTTAATGGCACACGGATAACACTGATGTTACGGATGTAAACAGATATAATCCGTTTTGATCCGTCTTATCCGTGTCATCCGTGTGCCATTTATCTATCTCCACCTGTTCCGGAACCGGTCCCAGGTCGTAAGCCCGATCTTGAACTGTACCGGGTTATTGAACTTATTGGCCACTGATGTAACCACGTACACACCCAGTTTCACCCTCGCCAGCGGGTTGAAGGGCCACTTGAAGACCCGTTCGATACCGGCGAAGAATTCGGCATAACGCATGTCCCGTTCCGGCGCGACCAGTATGCCACCCCCGGCAATTTCCTGGAGTTTCAGTTTTTTCAGGAAGGGTATCTTGTTGATCAGCGCCCCGTTGAATTCATGTACGATATTTCCCTGGTAATACCGGTCAAACACCGGGAAGGTGGAATCCAAAGCCTGGAAATTACTTTGCGGGTTCTGGAAGAACAGGGGATCGCCCTGCCGCATGAATTTGTAATCGATCACCCGCAGGTCCTTTGTCTGCAGGAAGTCGCCGGTTTTGATATTGTAATACGTGTTCCCCGCCACCCCCAGTTTGATATGCTGCTGCAAACCGAATTCGAGGTAATCGAAATTGATCTCGCTTTTGAATAAACCATTGATACCTTTTTTCCAGATCACATAAAACGTCGGCCAGTCAGATCCCAGGTGGATCTTTTCCTTCGGCTCCCGGATATAGCGCATCCGCGGGGTGATATACAGTTTCACCTGGTTATAGGTGGCATTATACGGATCGAACTGCACCGGCGGTTCATTGGGAATGCCAAACAGGCTGTCGGCATTATTACCCACTTTATATTTGGCCACCGAACGACGGAACGCCACTTCAAATTCATTTTGCAGCGTAACCCCGTTGAAAATTTCCAGTTCATGCCCCACTTCGATCGAATTGTTCAGGTAAATATTACTCCGCTTCAGCACATTCACCCAGGCATCACCGGGGTAGATGAATTCAAAATTCCTGCCGCCCCTGATCTTGAACTGCCCGTTGTTGAAAGGATTGTACTTACGTTGAAGACCAACCGATCCG
>JBGATE010000042.1:0-17739 GCA_044229375.1 Chitinophagaceae bacterium | reverse complement strand
CTCATTGAAATTGGGGACCCTTTCCAGTTTTTGTTTTATCAGTTCAAATTCTGCAGCGGTCAGGCGCAGTTGTTCGGCGGTTTTCACTGTTACTTCCATACGGCAAAGCTACGGAAATCTGAAGTCGGAGTCCGGAAGTCAGCGGCTGTTTAAAGAATAAAAAATCTTTTTTATTCACGAAAAAAACAACCTGCAGGTGAGAAGAAAAAAGTTAATCAGGTTCAGAAAAATGATCCCGGGACCTCATTGAACTCCCGTAATTGCTAAAGCTTCAATGAAAAAGCCGGCGGGCAGGCCCGACTCCTGGTTCCCGACTCATCTGTCTTCCGATAATAATGTCTATTTTGCAGGTTAAACCTTCTGCTGTTGGAGTATTTGTTGTTTGTTGTTTACCTGGTATTGTTTGCCTGGCTGGTCACGAGGGTAAAATTCTTTACGGGCACCGGACTCAGTAACCCGCAGCTCATCATCATTTTCCTGCTAAAAGTAATGGCGGGGATCTTTTACGGCTGGATCGGGGTGTATTACGGCGGTCTCGCCCAGATGCAGGATACCTGGGGATTTCACGCCAGCGGGGTCCAGGAATACCGGCTGTTGTCCAGCAACCCGGAAGAATACTTCACCAATCTTTTCAGGGACCCCTATGAAGGCGGCATCCTGAAATTCTTTGAAAGCAATGATTCCTACTGGAATGACCTGAAGGGTAATATCCTGATCAAATTGTTCTCTGTTCTCGACATTTTCAGCTTTGGTTTCTATTATGTGAACGTGATCTTCTATGCTTTCCTGACACTTTTTGGCGCCATTGCCATTTTCAAGGTCATGAATGACGCATTCCCGGGTCGGAAAATGACGATCCTGCTGGCCACCTTCCTGGTTCCTTCCTTTTTATACTGGACCAGCGGACTGCATAAGGAAGGCCTCATTTTCACCGGCATCAGCCTGGCAGTGTACAGTATTTATTTCAGTTCGAAAGAAAAAAGGTGGGGATACCGGAGGATCACCGCGCTGGCCATTGGCCTGCTGCTGCTGCTGGTACTGCGCAATTTTATTCTCGTCATCATCATACCCGCAATCATTGCCTGGCTGAGCGCCAACAAACGGCCCAGGTACGCCACCGCCATCTTTGCAGGCATTTACCTGCTGTTCGGGATCTTATTTTTCACTGCGCGGTATGCTTATCCCCGTTTTGATTTCCCGCAGGCGGTTGTCAACAAACAACAGGAGTTCATGCAACTGAAGGGGGGTAATTCCAGCATTCCGATAAAAGAACTGCAACCCAATGCCCTCAGTTTTTTGAAAAATACTCCACAGGCGATTAATCTTTCCACGATAAGACCCTACCCCAGTGATGTGCGGCATATCCTCTCGCTGGCTGCTGCGATCGAGATCAACCTGCTGCTGCTATGTTTCCTGCTTTTCATTTTCTGGCACAAGAATGGGCTGCGCTCCAGGAACCTGATCCTGTTCTGCCTTTTCTTTTCTTTCTCCGTGCTCCTTGCCATCGGTTTCAGCGTGAACAACCTTGGCGCAATTGTCCGGTATAGAAGCATCATCATGCCACTGCTGGTGGTACCAATGCTGGCCAGTACAGACTGGAGCAGGATAAACAAGTTATTATTCAATAATATTAGAAATAAAAATAATATAATTAAATCTACCTGATATAGTTCATTTTAAGCTCTAATATCAAAATAAGTAACATTTTTTCCCCAAGTTCAACAGGTTTTTCTATTTTTTTAGGAAATAATTGGAATAATTAAGCGAATACTATTGCTTTGCTGAAAAATTATCTCCATGTCGCTCCGATTTACCGCCCTCAACAACCTGGTTAAGAATGCTGACACCCATCTGGAAGGAACCTCCAGGATCACCGGGTTATTTGGTTCTCATGTTTTTACTTTAAAAACCGCACGCGAGGTTTTAAGTGATGAAGCTTTCAAAAGTCTCAGGTCCTCCATCAATGCCGGACAAAAGATCGATCGCGCGATGGCCAACCAGATCGCCAACGGGATCCGTGCCTGGGCTGAAAGCAAGGGAGTGACCCATTTTACGCACTGGTTCCAGCCGCTAACCGGCACCACTGCCGAAAAGCACGACTCTTTCTTTACCCTGAAAGGCGACGGTACCCCGATCGAACAATTTGAAGGTGATGCGCTGGTTCAGCAGGAACCCGATGCTTCTTCCTTTCCCAGCGGGGGATTGCGGGCCACATTTGAAGCAAGGGGTTATACCGCATGGGATCCCTCCTCTCCTCCCTTTATCATGGGGATCGGCGAGGGCATGACACTTTGCATCCCCACAATTTTCGTTTCCTATACCGGCGAATCGCTCGATTATAAAGCGCCGCTGCTGAAAGCGCTCGACTCACTCAACAAGGCGGCCGTGGAGGTATGTAATTATTTTGACAGGAATGTGACCCGGGTAGCTCCCACCCTTGGCTGGGAACAGGAATACTTTGTGGTGGACGAAGCCTTGTTCAATGCCCGGCCGGACCTGGTGATGACCGGAAGAACGGTCTTCGGGCATTCTTCCGCCAAGAACCAGCAACTGGAGGATCATTATTTCGGCTCTATCCCCGAAAGGGTTTATGCTTACATGAGGGATTTTGAAACCGAATCCTACAAATTGGGCATCCCTCTGCGCACAAGGCATAATGAAGTGGCCCCATCACAGTATGAATGCGCCCCGATCTTCGAGGAAGTGAGCGTTGCGGTTGACCACAACTCGCTGCTCATGGATGTAATGGAACGGGTAGCCCGTCGCCATAACCTGCGTGTGCTGCTGCATGAAAAACCTTTTGCGGGTATCAATGGCAGCGGCAAGCACAATAACTGGAGCATGGCCACCGACACGGGCGTGAACCTGCTGGCCCCGGGCAAAACACCCAAGACAAACCTGATGTTCCTCACCTTTTTCGTAAACACCATCAAGGCCGTTCACGATTATTCCGATATTCTCCGGGCCTCCATCGCATCGGCGCAGAACGATCACCGCCTGGGTGCCAACGAAGCCCCCCCGGCGATCATTTCCGTCTTTATCGGGGAATACCTCAGTAAAGTACTGAATGAAATAAAGGAAAGGGTGACCGAAAAAATGGATGAGACCGATGAAAGCCTGCTGAAGATCGATATCCACAAAAGCATCCCCGAACTGCTGATGGACAATACCGACCGTAACCGAACGTCTCCCTTTGCCTTTACCGGCAATAAGTTCGAGTTCCGTGCCGTCGGCTCTTCCGCCAACTGCGCCAATGCCATGACTGCCCTGAACACAATCATGGCGCAAACCCTGAAACAGTTCAAAAAAGATGTGGATATGCTGATCGAAAAAGGCGAGAAGAAAGAGATCGCCATCATGCATACCATCCGCGAGTATATTGTCGCCAGCGAGAACGTTTTATTCGAAGGCGATGGTTACAGCGAAGCCTGGGCCAAAGAAGCCGAGAAGAGAGGATTACCCAATGTAAAGACCACCCCGCTTGCGCTGGACGCGATGGTCACGGAAAAAGCAAAGAAACTTTTCGAGAGCAATAATGTCTACACCCATAATGAACTGGAAGCAAGACATGAAATTGAACTGGAAAAATACATCAAGAAAGTGCAGATTGAAAGCCGCATCATGGGCGAACTGGCCACCAGCCACGTACTGCCCGCGGCGATCCGTTACCAGAACCTGCTCGCCAATAATATCCGGGGACTGAAAGAAGCCGGGTTGAAAGAATCCGCTTACTCCAACCAGAAACAGATCCTGGAAAAAATATCGGAGCATATCAACAAGACCAGCGACCTGGTGGAGAAAATGATCGAGGCGCGCAAACTGTGTAACAACATGGACAATTCCCGCACCAGGGCCATCGCTTACCAGTCACAGGTAAAGGATACCTTCTTTGACGATATCCGTTACCATGTCGACAAACTCGAACTGCTGGTGGACGATCGGGAATGGTACCTTCCTAAATACAGGGAGATGCTATTCCTGAGATAACAAGTGTTGCACCGGATTTTTATCGAACCCGCCCCGGCGGGTTTTTTTATTACTGATCGAATGCATCTGCAGAATACCCTTCTTACCCGACAGCCGGAAAGGATATTCCCCCACCGGACTGTCCGGTCATGGCGTGTCCTATGGGAATGCTCAATTCAATGGTCGTGCCCTTTCCCGGGATCCCACTAATAGTGTACTCCCCGCCTATGGCTGCCGCGCGTTCCCGCATACCAAGTACACCAAGTGTTTTTTTGGCCGCGGCCGCTTCCGGATCAAAGCCAACGCCATCATCCTCGATCCGGAGAACCCACGAATCGCCTGCAACAGACAGGTTCACCACCACCTTTTTGGCATGCGAATGCCGGGCGACATTTGTCAGGGATTCCTGGAAAATCCGGAACATCCCATTCTTGACCGCATCTGGTAAATACCGGTCATTTAAGTTCGAATCAAAGGAAGTCAGGATACCGCTCCTTCGCTCAAATTCATGTAAGGACATTTCGATCGCAGCTCCCAGGCCGATGTCATCCAGCACACTGGGCCGCAGTTCCGATGAGATCCGGCGTACGGACCGGATCATCTGATCCACCATGTCCAGCATGTCATCCGTACGCCGGATCACGGCATCATCCTTTTGCTGCAACCGTTTCTTGATCCAGGAGGCATCAATTTTCAGCACGGTTAATTGCTGGCCCAGTTCATCGTGTATCTCGCGGGAAATGGCGGTTCGTTCCTCCTCCAGGATCTTTTGCAGGTGTTCGGTCAGGCGTCGAATAGAATTATAGGAATCTTCCAGTTCCTTTTCGGCTTTTTTTCTTTGAGTAATGTCCCTGATGGATGCAGTAACCAGTATGCCCTCCTGTGATTCAAACGGAGAAAGGCTGATCTCGACCGGGATCTCCGTTCCATCCATCCGTACAGCCACCAGGTCCTTGCCCGCTCCCATGGGCCTCGTTCTGGCATAACCCGCGAACTGTTTCCGGTATACGGCATGTTTTTGCCGAAACGAGGAAGGCAAAAGCTTCTCCACCTGCATTCCTTCGAACTGGCTCTTGCTGTACCCGAATAATTTCACCGCCTGCCGGTTCGCAATCAGGATTACCCCCTGTTCATCCATGATCACCGTGGCATCAGGTGCTGTGTCCACCAATGACCTGAACCTGAGTTCCTGTTCCCGGATCACATGCTCCGCTTTTTTTCGTTCGGAAATATCACGGATAATGGAGAGTATTTTTCCATCCCCGGTCAGTTTTGAATTGAGCTCGATATCGATCACCGACCCGTTCTTGTGTATCCCCCTTCTTTCCACCAGTAAGGTGCGATCGGTCTGAAGGAGGTCGAACCGGAGGGGCTTGGTCTTCAACTCGTCGGGATCCAGGAAATAAGTCACATTCATAATAAAGGCTTCTTCCCTTGTATATCCAAACATCGTACAGAGCGCAGTGTTCACTTCAATGATCTCGCCGCTGAAACCGGCCACCAGTATACCATCGGAAGCCTGCTCGATTAAGGAACGGTATTTATACTCACTTTGCCGGAGTTGCTCCTCCGCTTTTAATCTGTCGGTTAGATCTCTCGCGGCGCCCAGGTAATATCCCTCCGAGAGTTTTTTAACGTGCAATTCCGCCTCCACGATTTTCCCGTCCTTTCTTCTGAGACTCCTGCGGCTAATTGTGGGCTCCCCCCTGTCAAGTTGTTCGAAACGGAGTGGGGACACCCGAAGATCTTCCGGAAAAACGAATTCGGTTAGATTAAGGCCGATGAGTTCTCCCGCATCGTATCCCATCAGCTTTCCCGCACTTTCATTGGTTTCGAGGATAAAGGCCTTCTCGTCAAACAATATAATGGCGTCGCCTGCCTGTTGCATAAGGGTACGGTATTTGACCTCGCTTTTCCTGAGCTCCTCATCCACCCGTTTCCATTCCGTGATATCCTGTACCGTGCCCAGCGACCGGATGGGGCGGCCCCTGTCATCATAAATTGTTTCGCATTGCTCCTCCACAAACTTGATCCTGCCGTCAGGGAAGAGCAAACGGTGCTGAACGCTGTACGGCGTTCGCTGACGTATCGATTCGTTGTAGGTGCGGTTGACCATTTCCCTGTCATCCGGGTGAATGGCCCCCAGGAATGCGTTATAGGATGGGGTGAACTGAGAGGGATCGATTTCGAAGATCCTGTAAATTTCAGCAGACCATACAAGGTTGCTGGTCTCCAGGTCAAGTTCCCAGCTACCGATCCGGGCGATCCGCTGGGCGTCGTTCATTCGCACCTCACTGTCCCTGACCTTTTTTTCTGCCCGCTTTCTTTCGGAAATATCGCGTATGATCATACTCGATCTTTCGTTCCCCGCGGCATCGCTGAAAATAACGGAAGTGATTTCTCCCGGAAACTTAGTTCCATCCTTTCTTTTGAACTCGAGTTCCCCCCTGACATGTCCTTTGTCACGTCGTTCCCGGAGCAGTACCGGAAGATTTGGATCATCGGTGTCAACGATTCCTTTTCTCCCGCCCCGGATCAGTTCTTCCTCTGTCATACCGAATATGGTACAGGCCGCAGGGTTGGCGGACAGGATCTCCCCGTCCGGGATGGTAAGTAATATGGCGTCAGAGCTGTTCTCAAACAATGAGCGGTATTTAAGCCTGTTCTCCTCGCGTTCCATTTCCACTTTCCTTTTATCGGAGATATCCCGTATAAATACCGACAATCCTTCCGGTGACGGGTAAATGAAATCCTCATGCCATATACCCAATGGCGCGTAATGACCCGTATAGATGCGGAATTTCTGCATTCCCATGGATTCTTCAAAAGCCTGCTGCATGGCGGAGCCCCGCAATTCCGGGAACTCATCCCAGATGAACTTACCGATCAGCGTTGCCGGATCCCTTCGGCCCAGCAACCCGGCTTTTACATTCACATAGGTAAAACGGCCCTTTCTGTCCAGCGCAATGAACGGATCATTCACCCGCTCAAAAACATCCCTGATAAGTGTGGTATTCTTTTCGTTTTGTTCGAGCAACCTGTTTTTTTCTCTTTCCGACCGGCTTAGATTGATCACCCCGGAACGGATGACAAAGAAGAAACTCACGATGAAAGCGAAAATCATGATGCTGATCGCGAAGTGCCCGTTAAAGAAACCGGCGGAGATTCCAATATTGCAGAACCAGCCCACCCCGATCAAAATACTGAATATCCAGATCAGCAGACGCCCCCCTTCACGCGCCGCCCCGGTATCCTCGTTGAAAAATCCCAGGAATCCCCCGGAAGGCCCGGCCAGGATGATCCCCAGCGAAAGGAACAGAAAACTGAGTGTGGCAGGAAATGAGATCGACGAAAAGCTTTTAACGGAATAAAGCGTTTCGACATTATATACATGCCCGGCAAAGGAAAGAAACCCGATCAGGAACACCAGGGTAGCGGCTGAGTCAGAAAACATTTTCCTGTTTTGGCGCGGCAGGTAAAAAAAGATCAATGACAGACCCGTCAGTAAAAAACCCACAATCCTTGCAGAAGGCTGCTGGTTCGCCACCGTTTCATCACCGGCCATTTTTACTGTTGTAAACAGATCATCAATATGATAATTCAGCCCGAGGAGCGATTCGGCCAGGAGTACGAAACCCAGCAGCAATACAAGCGAGGAGAGGATCACTCCTGCATTTTTATGCATCCGGCGGTTAATCAGAAGCAAGGCAATGGCTGCCGACAAGGTCCCCAGTGCCGTGCTGATATTCATTCTTTTCCACCCCGGCCCGAATGAAGTAAGCATACTTTTATCAACAATCCAACCGCACAGTACAACAAGGCTGATAAGCACTGAGCAAAACGCAAAAAGAACCGTCACACGGGTGGCCCCAAATACTTTATGTTTCCGGAATGGCATAGTTGACTACTCTGAATAATCATTTACCTGGATGGCCAGGTTTGGGTGCTTGTGGCGGAGGTTGGTAATGGCCGGGTAAGATCATATTCCGGGATCCGTACGCAGTTTTCTGCCGGATCACCAGCGTATTTCTTACGTATGAAACTATAAAATACGTCAGTCTTCTCCCGTAAGATAGATTCAAAAATCGTGTAGTAGAATGCTTACATGGATTGCAGGGGTGTTCGGGCAGGTCATTTCAGTTCGAACCCTTCCAGGAATTTCGTATTGAAATCACCGCTCCGGAACCGCTCATCCTGCATTAGTTGCAGGTGAAAGGGAATGGTCGTTTTCACTCCTTCTATCACATATTCGCTCAGGGCCCGGTACATCGTCATGATAGCTTCCTGCCTGGTTTGGGCAACCGTGATGAGTTTCCCGATCATGGAATCATAATAGGGCGGAATTACATAACCTGCATACACATGACTGTCTACCCGCACCCCATGACCGCCGGGCTGGTGCAGAACCGTGATACGCCCGGGGGAAGGGCGAAAATCATTATAGGGATCCTCCGCATTGATGCGGCATTCGATCGCATGCATCTGGGGGATATAATCCTGGCCTGTTATCTTTTCACCCATGGCGATCTTTAACTGTTCCTTGATAAGGTCGAAATTGATCACTTCTTCCGTAACGCAATGCTCCACCTGGATACGGGTATTCATTTCCATGAAATAGAAATTACGATGTTTGTCCACCAGGAACTCCACCGTACCCACACTCTCATAGTTGATGGCCGAAGCTGCCTTGCGAGCAGCTTCACCCATTCGCTGGCGCAGATCATCGGTCATGAACGGCGAAGGGGATTCCTCCACCAGTTTCTGGTGGCGGCGCTGGATCGAGCAGTCCCTCTCACTCAGGTGACAAACATTGCCATATTGGTCGCCGGCCACCTGGATCTCGATATGACGGGGCTCTTCCACAAATTTTTCCATATAAAGGCCGTCGTTCTTAAAAGCAGCGGCCGCTTCTGATTTGGCGGAATTATAAGACCTCTCCAGTTCGCTTTCCTCCCAAACCAGTCGCATCCCTTTGCCCCCTCCACCGGCTGTAGCTTTCAACATGATGGGATAACCGATCTCCCGGGCAATTCCCAGGGCATGATCAAAACTCTGCAGCAACCCTTCACCGCCAGGTACCACGGGCACACCCGCTTTTATCATGGTTTCCTTGGCAGTGACCTTGTCACCCATGGAATTGATCATTTCCGGTGTCGGGCCGATGAATTTGATTCCATGGTCATTGCAGATCTGGGAGAACTTGGCATTCTCCGCCAGGAAACCATAACCCGGATGGATCGCATCCGCGTTGGTGATCTCGGCGGCCGCCATCAGGTGCGGTATATTGAGATAGGAATCGGCGCTTTGCGGACGGCCGATGCAAACGGCTTCGTCTGAAAATTTAACGTGAAGACTATCCCGGTCGGCAGTGGAATAAACGGCCACTGTTTTGATGCCCATTTCACGGCAGGTACGGATGACCCGTAATGCGATCTCGCCTCTGTTGGCTATCAGAACTTTTTTAAACACAATTAATAATTAACAATGAATAATTAATGATTCAAAAACAGGGGCTGGTATCCGGATCAGAATGGTTCAACCAGGAACAGGGGCTGGTCATATTCCACCGGCGAGGCATCATCCACCAGCACCTTTACGATCTTGCCTTTAACTTCGCTTTCGATCTCGTTGAAAAGCTTCATCGCTTCGATCACACAAACGACCGTGCCGGCCACAACATCGCTTCCAATATCTACAAGATTGGGTTTGTCCGGAGCTGCTTTCCGGTAGAATGTTCCGATCATCGGGCTTTTGATCGTAAGCGTATTGGAAGGAAGGGCGGCCTCTGATTTGGGCTTCTCCGGTGCGGGTGCCGCAGCACTGGTCGCCGCAGAACCGGCTGAAACATGCTGGGGTGCAAATTGAAGGGGAGCCGCCTGAACGGGACCGGATGAAACCACCTGCGTTATATGCTCTTCCTTTTGTTTGATGGTTACCCGAAAATCTTTTTGTTCCACTGTGAGTTCGCCAATATTTGATTTATTGACCATTTTGATCAATTCCTGTATTTGCTTGAAGTCCATGTTTTTCAATTTAAAAGACAGTTTTGGTTTAGTGAATTGATTCCTCTCCCGGGAACGGGGCTAAGGTAGTGAAATGAATTGCAGCAATTGTATGATATTTTGATGATTTTGGCTAAAAATGGGTCGATTTGAGGCGAAAATGGCCCAAAATCGGGTGATTTCAGGCCATTTTAAGGAAATTCAGTTAGATTACTCTTTAACCCTTTCAACGTATTCACCGGTCTTGGTATTGATGCGAATCTTCTCCCCTTCATTTACGAATAAAGGCACACCAAGGGTTGCTCCCGTTTCAAGAGTAGCTGGCTTTAAAGTACGGGTAGCCGTATCACCACGCAAACCCGGTTCAGTATAGGTCACTTCCAGCACGATCTTATCGGGAAGCTCGGCTCCCAGTATCTGATCATTTTCGGTATTGATCAGAACACCCACTTCCTGCCCCTCTTTCAGGTACTGAGGAGCATCGATCGTATGTTCCTGGAGGGCCACCTGTTCAAAGGTTTCGTTATCCATGAAATTATAACCCGTATCGTCCTTATAAAGGAACTGGTAATAACGGCGTTCCACCCGCACGGGGAAAATGTTGTCCCCGGAGTTCCAGGTTTTTTCAATGGAACGGCTGTTATCAACGCCCTTTAATTTTGCCCATACTTTGGCGGCCGCACGGGCTGTTTTGTTCTCCCCGAATTCCACAACGGAGTACAAGCTGCCTTCCAGGTTGAGGATCATGCCCCTGCTGATATCTGATGTATTTGCCATTTTTTTATCCTTTTTGTGCCATGGCTGACACCACGGGCTATTTAAAATTTCAGGCGGCAAAGATAAGGCAGGA
Organism: Chitinophagaceae bacterium; assembly: GCA_044229375.1. Taxonomy (GTDB): domain Bacteria; phylum Bacteroidota; class Bacteroidia; order Chitinophagales; family Chitinophagaceae; genus JJ008. The sequence goes on along the minus strand of JBGATE010000042.1, from coordinate 6,921 downwards.
AAGCCTCCCGGCAAAGCTGAATTGATGGCCCGGTCCTATTGTTAAAAAACCGGTATACCCGTTCAAACCCCTGTATGGAACGGCAAAAAATCCTTTCTTTGATATATGAAAAGATTGTTCTCAATGATGGTGGCTGGCATGATCTGCCTGGCTGCCATGGCCCAGACCGATGACCGCCCCCCGTATAAAAAGATCCCCTTTTTCCCCCCGGTTAAATTGCTGCTTACCGACAGCAGTACGGTTTACCAGCGGGATGATCTTCCTAAAAAGACTCCGGTCATGCTGATGTATTTTCATCCCAAATGCGAGCATTGCCAGCACCTGGCCGCCGAGATTGCGGCCAACAGCGAAAAATTCAGGAATATCCATATCCTCATGGCCACTTCCATGCAATTTGATTCCCTGGCTTCCTTTCGTCAGAAATACCTGCCCGGCGATCATAAGAATATCGTCATCGCCTTTGACCCGGACTTTTTCCTGATGCATTATTTCCAGGTGAACCGGATGCCCTTTATTGCGTTGTACAACCAGCGGCTCGAGCTGATCAGCGGATATGACGGCGGTCTGACGGTTGACAAGATCCTGAAGGCCTTTAGTAAATCACCATAAGCCGCAGGCTGCTTTCCAAAGTGGATCAGCAAACAGACAACCGTAAACTCCTAACTTTGCGCGGGTCGAAAATATCTTAGCAACCATAAATTAATTATATGAAAGTAACTGTTGTAGGCGCCGGTGCCGTAGGAGCAACCTGTGCTGATAATATTGCCCGTAAAGAACTGTGTAACGAACTTGTTCTTCTTGATATCAAAGAAGGTATCGCTGAAGGCAAGGCGCAGGACATGATGCAGACCGCCACCCTGCTGGGATTTGATACGAAGATCACCGGCAGTACCAATGATTATTCTAAGACGGCTAACAGTGATGTGGTGGTGATCACTTCAGGAATTCCCCGTAAACCGGGCATGACCCGCGAGGAACTGATCGGCGTCAATGCCGGGATCGTAAAAACTGTTTGCGGGAATATCCTGCAGCATTCCCCGAATGCCATCATCATCATCATCAGCAACCCGATGGATACGATGACCCGGCTGGCACTGCAGTCAACCGGTTTGCCGAAGAACCGGATCATCGGAATGGGCGGTACGCTCGACAGCAGCCGTTTCAAATACCAACTGAGCCAGCATTTAGGCTGCAGTCCCTCTGATCTCAATGCCGTGGTAGTGGGCGGACATGGTGATACCACCATGATCCCGCTGATCCGCCTGGCTACCTGGAACAGCGCACCGGTCACAGATTTCCTTTCAGCGGAACAACAGGAGAAGATCGTAAAAGACACTATGGTGGGCGGCGCTACATTAACCGCACTGATCGGCACTTCGGCATGGTATGCACCCGGAGCAGCCGGTGCAGCACTCGTGGAAGCTATCATCCGTGATGAAAAGAAACTCTTTACCTGCTGTGTGGCCCTGGATGGCGAGTACGGGCAAAAAGATATTTGCCTGGGCGTACCCGTTATCATCGGCAGGAACGGCTGGGAAAAAATACTGGACTTCAAACTGAATGCAACCGAGCAGGCCGCATTCAATAAATGTGCGGATGCGGTAAGGAGTATGAATAAAGTACTGAAGACGCTGTAACGCTTTCCTTTTCCTGCATATAAAAAGCCGGCTGTTGGAACCTGGAACAGCCGGCTTTTTTATTTAGTAATCACCAAGTGAAATGTCGTCGATCCAGGTTCCTCCCTTATCATTATTCCTGTAAGCCTGTGAGATCCAGAATTTATTAATATTATACGGATCTTTTGTTATCCATGAATAATGCACATGTCTTTCTTTCCCTTCACTTGTATTGCCCCATTGCTTTACCAGGCGGCTTGCCCTCCAGCTTTCCTCATGACTGAATTTAACTTTACATCTTATTTGCGGGAACTCCCCTGAATTCTTTTCTCTTGGTATACGGATAAAGTTGATCGCCATATTATGAAAGGCGTCGACCGCGATACTGACATCGAGGAAGGAATAGTTTTCATTCTTGAATTCGTAATGCCTGAATCCGGCTGCGTTGCTTTTGTTCACTTCATAATCCCCGTTGCTTTTCTTAATGGCAGGGATTTTCAGGATATTCATCCCAAATCCGATTCTTTTAGTGGAAGTCGATTCAAAGAATTTCATAAAGGATGAGTAATAAATAAACCCGTTATGGTATGTTATTCCTGCAGCGGCGCCACCGTCAAAATTCCTGTCATCTATGCCAACCTCCCCGGCTAATTTCAGTTGCCCGGGCGGGTTTTGAAAAATCGATCCTGCATTCGCCGGTTTCGTGAAATACCAAATTTTTGCTTTCCCTTCATTCCTCCGGCCGTGCAGGTTGTCATCACTTCCCCAATAATTATTTTCAAGAAAAAAGAAAACATTACTATACTGGTTTGTCAGTAAATTACTGATAGGGATCAGAGAACCTGCAGTCTGAGCGGCATTGTTTTGTGCAATGGTGAACCCCTGTATAACACCGCTTACCCCGTCCTTCATCTGCCGGAAGTTATACACCGTAACTATTGATTTCCCGTTCGTATAATCATCCCCCCCTCCCAGGTTGGAAATAACAAGGTAATCCTGGTCAATGAATGCATTCGGCCAGTCCCGGTAATTATTTTCCCCCGTACGGTATATATAGAACCCATCTGCAGGATTTTCGCTTGCCGAAACGGCCACAGCCACTAAACGGATCAGGTATTGTGAGCAATCCATCTCCCCGTTCGCATTGTAACAATTATTATCCTTTGAACTCTGGTTGCGAAGGGCAGCCACGACCACAAATCGTTTATGTTCCTTTTGGTAATACACCCTTACGTCATACGCTTCATTGATGAGCCCTTCATCTTTTTTTTCTGTACAGGGAAGGTCATTGCTCCCGTATCCGCCGCTACCGCAATCACTCACACCGCAGGGTTTTGATTTACTGCAATAATAGGGGACATCTTCTGGTATGTTATAAAAATTGGAAGAATAATCAGGGTTGGGCGTGGAAGAGCCGGGAATCACCGGGTTCTCAAATTGCAAGAATACACCATTGGTGCTTATTTCATGCAGTACTGCGCCCCCGGATTTGTCAAAAAACTTCAGCCAATGCGTATTGGATACCAATATAGTTTTCTCGCCGACCGCCACCATGGGATCGGGCCCGCCTTCCCTGCTCACGGCATTGTTGATCTTAACCAATGGAGAAATGGAATAGGCCGGTTTTTCAACGGGACGTATACCGCTTTCGGCCTCAATAACCTCAATGGCCCCCGCTTTTTTAAGCCCGGGGTTTACCGGGCTGGGTTTCCGGGTTCTTTTTTCAAAGGAATAGAATTCGTCATTCTCTCCACTAATCTTGTTAGCAGCAGAGAACTGAAGTGCTTTCCTGAAATTTTCTTTAATATTTACGGCATTGGCCCTGACCAGCAGGGGTGTTCTATTCTGCGCTTCGCAGAAACTAAAACCAGCCGATGCAAGCAGCAAGAACAACAACTTTTTCATAAAACGAGTTTACAGGTGAAGAATATGAGCTGTCTTTCATAGGTCATCTATCCAAATTGTTAATCACAATCCAGGTCTTCTTAAATTATCGGGTTCCGCAACCGCACCTTAAACCTAACCGGGGAAATATATTTTGCCTGAAAGATTCGAAAACTGTGGGCGGTTACTTTAATATCAACAGATGCCGTCAAACCCGTTAACAGAACTTCTTAGGAATATTCAACTGCACGGGTAACCGAATTAAAGTTCAGCGCTACCCCCTCCTTGTTGCCTGCAGCGGAACAAGAAGATGAATGATGATCCTTTCATTTTAACGGTTTTAATTTCTTACAAGGAATCCAGTTCGATCAGCAATTGGAGTAACTTTCCTTTATTTATGGTACTGCCGAAGTATTTTACCGCTTGCGGTACGATACCGTTCCTGCCTGCAATACTCTTATTATTGGCCGCTTCCTGCAACCGGTTGGGCAGGTACACAAACTGCAGCCACCCGTAGAAATCTTCACTGCTGGCATTACCCTGTTGCGTATAATCATTTACCCAGGCAGGAGATTCGCTTTTCCAGATACCTGCGAGCTGCATCTCCTGTCTCACTTCCATTACCTTTTCTGTTAACAATGCTTTGGAGGCCATTGGGTAGTTTTGATAAAGCTATTTCAGGGTATCAGTACCCCGCATGCCAAAGAAGGCAATGGGTCTTCCGGCTTACGGAACGGGCAAAACAAGGCTTCGGATTAGGGAACGGCAACTTCAATGAGTGAATGGTAAAAATACCGGGGAAAGGATGTATATTTTTACACTGGTTATGCCAAACTGCCGCCTGATAGCATCCATATTTATCCTGATCCATTGCACAATGAAGCTTGCCGGCCAGTCCAATTACTCCCGGATCGAAACATTTGGCACCCGGGATGGTATGATTTCCTCTAAAATATATGCGCTGGCACAATCCACCGACAGAAAACTGTGGATCGGAACGGAGATCGGAGTAAGTGTATATGATGGCTACCAGTTCACCAATTACCAGTATACTTCAGACAATGAAAATATCGGACGTATTCTCTGTTTTACCCAGGACAGTTCTGGCGCAATATGGTTCGGGGGTGGCAAAGGCTTGTTTTATTGTAACGACGGTGTGATCAGCCGGATAAGGATCAAGGGCAACCCGTTGCCGGCACCCGAGGCCTTGCTTACAGATGCGGCCGGAAATGTTTGGATCGGCGACATGAATGCATTGTACCGGTTGACGCCCGAACTGTTAAAAAGGATCAGGAATACAAAAACAGGCTTTGAATTGCCCAACAGCACTACATTCAACCAGAGGGTATTCGCCCTGGCTGAAGACAACAAACACAATATTTATATTGCTTCTTACAATGGCGTCTTTATAATAACTCCGGGTGTCTCCGAAGCCCGGATGGTTTGGCAAAACAGTGATCCTGCCAGGCCGGTGCGCTCTGTAGCGGCTATTTCACCCGACAGCCTATTCTGGAATTGCCGGGATAGTCATCCTTACCAGAAGTTAAATGGCAGGATCGACAGCCGGTTCACTGAAGAATACATCGGTATATCCGTTTTTATTAACCGGGGAAAGATCTTCGCTTTGACCACCAGCGGTGTTGGTTTGCTGAAAAATGGTTATGCGGAGCCCCTCGCCCATTTTGGAAAAGCCACCAATAATGCAGTAACCGCTCTCGTGGATGCGGAAGAAAACATCTGGATCGGATCATGGGAAGGGCTGTTGAAATTCAGGCGGATTGGCTTCTATCAGGAGTACCTTCCGGCGAATGCACCCAAGGAAACATTCTCCTTTTTAGAACGAAAGAACGGGGAAATAATCTTCGGCAGCAATCGTGGTTTGATCTTTACAAAAAAACCGGCAGGGATCGTTCTTGATAAAAAAATACCCCCCCTTTTTCCACTGGCGGAAGTAATGTGCCTGTTCGAAGACCCGGAAGAAGGATTATGGTCCGGGAGCGGTTACCAGGGCATCAGTCGTTTCAAAAACAATAAGATCAGTAACTGGAACAATACTGGTTTCCTGAAAGACAATAACTGTGAGGCATTGTATTCTACCGGTGACGGGAAACTGTATGCCTGTACAGAGAACGGGGTCACACTCATCGATCCCGGGAGCCCTGAACCTATGAAAGCCCATTATCCGTTTCAACAACAATACACGCGTCCGCCTGAATTATTTGGTGGTTTTCAACCCGGGGACTCGCTCTGCTGGTTTTACGGGAGCCAGGGTTTATATAAACTGCAAAATAACATGCTGGTAAATGATGCTGTCGAAGGTATGTCGGTAAAGAATTTATATATCAACAGGATCATATGCGACCGTAAAGGAAATACCTGGATCGCTACCCAGGGAAAAGGTTTATTGAAATGTTCGGTTCAAACCGGCAAACTTGTTTTGCAGAAACAGTATGACAGCCGCAATGGTTTGCCTTCTGATATCGCTTTATCGGTACTCGCCGATAAAAACGATAATATCTGGCTGGGCGATTATATGAGTGTTTCGCAGCTGATGAATCCCGGTGAGGATGAGCAACTGATCACCTATAACGAAAATGACGGGTTGTTGGCTTCATACTACCAGACCCTGAAACTGGAACAAGAGCGGAGTGGTAAAATCTGGGGACTGACCACCATGGGACTATTTTCCTTTCACCCCGATTCAGTCATCCGTAACAGGTTACCCCCTGCACTCCTGCTGAATTCAGTAACCGCAAAAGGGATAGACAGCAATTTTGTATTATCACAATCAACTCATCTCAACTACAGGAATAATACAATACTATTTCAGTTTACCGGCGTTTGTCTTACTGAGCCCTCAAAAATCCGTTATGCATATCGTATCAGGGAACTGGAAACTGCCTGGACATACACAAATGCGAGAACAGCGAATTTCAATTCCCTTAGACCGGGCAAGTATATCTTTGAATTAAAGGCCTGCAACAACAGCAATGTTTGGACTATTCACCCATTGCAATACATCTTCACCATCCGCCCCCCTTTTTGGCAAACCTTGTGGTTCAGGATCATGACCCTGGTGGTTATCGCGGCAATACTGTCGTTAATATTCCGCCGCAGGGTGGCCGCTATAAAAAACAAAGCCGCCATCCGGCAACAACTCACAGAACTGGAAGGAAAGGCGCTGCGTGCACAGATGAATCCCCATTTCATTTTCAACAGTCTGAATGCCATCCAGGAACTGATCGTTACCCGGAACGTGGATGATGGATACCAGTACCTATCCAGTTTTTCAAAACTGCTCCGGTTGGTACTGAACAATTCTGAAAAAAATACCATCCCTTTAAGTTCTGAGATTGAAATAATCCGTCTGCAACTTACACTCGAGTCGCTTCGATTCAAAAACTCCTTCCGGTATTACATT
>JBGATE010000041.1:0-17781 GCA_044229375.1 Chitinophagaceae bacterium | reverse complement strand
GTCCGGAGCGCGATCCTTGCCGCTTCTTCGGTCGGTAGGCTGAGGGCCTCATCAAACCCGTTTGTATGCAAGGATTGTGTGCCGCCCAATACCGCGGCAAGCGTTTGTATCGTTACCCTCGGAATATTATTATAAGGTTGCTGTGCGGTAAGTGTACTGCCACCTGTCTGCGTATGAAACCGGAGCATCATGGCCCGCGGATCCGTGGCGCCGAGATCTTTCATGATATTCGCCCATATCTTCCGCGCCGCACGGAATTTGGCGACTTCTTCAAAAAGATTATTATGGGAATTGAAGAAGAAGGAAAGTCTTTTGCCGAAAACATTTATATCAAGCCCTTTTTTTTGTGCCGCCTGCACATAGGCCTTTCCGTTGCTGAGAGTAAAGGCGATCTCCTGCACCGCCGTGCTGCCGGCCTCCCGGATATGATACCCGGAAATGGAGATCGTGTTCCACTTCGGCACTTCGCGGCTGCACCATTCGAATATATCCGTGATGATGCGCATGGATGGTTGGGGAGGATAGATATATGTTCCCCTGGCGGCATATTCTTTCAGTATGTCATTCTGGATGGTGCCGGATATCTTTTTCAGGTCGGCACCCTGTTGTTTGGCCAGCGCGGCATAAAGTCCCAGCAATATGAATCCGGTTGCATTGATCGTCATGGACGTACTTACCGTTTCCAGGTTGATCCCGTTGAAAAGCACTTTCATATCCTCGATGCTGTCGATGGCAACACCGGTTTTGCCCACTTCTCCCTCAGCCAGCGGATGATCACTGTCGTACCCGATCTGGGTGGGAAGATCAAACGCCACACTGAGCCCGCTAACTCCCTGGGAAAGTAAATAATGATATCGTTTATTGCTTTCCTCGGCGGTTGAAAAACCGGCATACTGGCGCATGGTCCAGAGTTTGCCACGGTACATATCCGGCTGTACGCCCCGGGTGAAAGGAAAATTTCCCGGGAGTTCAGTGCCGGCACCCTGCGGCAGGTCGGCCGTAGTGTACACTTCCCGGATCTCGATATCACTGTCGGTATGAATTTTCTTATCACTCATTGCATGAGTTTTTTGGCTTCAAAATTCAGGGTCTGTAACACCATTTCATGCAGCGACCCGTTGGGCTGGGAAAGGATCAGTTCGAGAATCTTTTTATTTAGTTCTGCGGCGGAAGCATCCGCGGGAAGACCGGCCGAGACCTGGTTGATGATCATGATATTCTGTTCTTTCAGGTTTCGAACGGCATCCCAGCTCACCGGGCTCACATATAACTGCTGGGTACTGTTATAATCAAATTCCTGTTTGATATTTTCCGTGAGAATGATCTTCATTTCATACGCGGAGATACCGGGTTTGTTCAGCCGGCTTATAAGGTTGGGCAGCGAGATCCTTTCCGACAGCAGTACCAGCCGTTCATATGCCTGCAGTTTCAATGGAATGCTGCTGTTGTTTGAACCCGGTTGCGCCGTTACCGTTTGTTGCGCCGGTTTTTTCAGGAAAGAAGCGATGGCCAGCAGGAATGCGAGTACGGCTATGATAAGACTTAACGTTGTGGTATCCATGGTTATTTGATTGTACGACAAGGCAAAAATAGGGTGGAGGACTGGTTAATTGGTTAATTAGTTGATTGGTTAACCGGGTCCCCGATTCGGGGCACACTACTGCTGGTAAGCGTTATTATTTTAAAGATCAAAGATTAAAAAAATAGGAAACTCCGGTAAATGCAGGAAATACAGCGCTGTAAAGCCTGGGTAACCGGTTAACCCATCAACTAATCAACAAAATTCCCCATTCCGAAAACCCCGTCACCCCGCTTCTGACGGGGAATTTCTAACTTTGCAATATGGAAACTACAGCAACAGTACCGGTAACATTAACCGAAGGGGCCATCACCGAGATCCGGAAACTGATGAATGCGGATGGATTTGACACCGCGCAACGGTTAAGGGTAGGTGTGAAGGGGGGCGGCTGTTCCGGCATGACCTACATTTTGGGTTTTGATCTGCCAAAAGAAAATGACAGGCATTTTACGATCGGTGATATTGCGTGTATCATGGATAGGGCACATGAACTTTATCTTTTCGGTATGCAGGTGGACTGGCAGGACGGGCTCAATAACCGGGGCTTTACTTTTAAAAATCCGAATGCCAGCAGTACTTGCGGCTGCGGTACTAGTTTTGCCGTATGACCGGATCATATAATTTCTCTTTAAAATAAAAAAAACCTCCAACCGGAGGTTTTTTTATAGTTGACTGTCTTTTAATCAGGTTGTCTTAACCGGCGCCGGTTCTGATTTTACTCTCACTTCATCTGTCTTCTTACCCAGCGCTCTTTTCCCGCCCAGGTCAACCAGGATGGGGGCCGCCACGAAGATAGAAGAGTAGGAACCGGTGATCACACCGATCAGCATCGCGAACGCAAATCCTTTGGTTACTTCACCACCTACCAGGAACAGGATCAGGATGGTCAGGAACACGGTCACCGAGGTCATGATCGTCCGGCTCAGTGTTTCGTTGATGGCGCGGTTGATGATCTCCGTCCTGGGCGCAGTAGGCATCAGGCGGCTGTCTTCGCGGATACGGTCAAACACGATCACTGTATCGTTCATCGAGAATCCGATCACCGTCAGAATCGCCGCAATGAAATGCTGGTCAATTTCCAGCGGGAACGGAACGATATTGCGTGCAAAGGAGAAAACGGCAAGTGTTACAAACACATCGTGCAACAGTGCCACAATGGTTCCCATGGAATACCTCCAGTCGCGGAAGCGGATAAAGATATACAGGAAGATCACCAGTCATCGGAAATGGTCGGCAGTACTTTATTGGAACCCTGTTTGTAACTGGTCTCAAATTTTTCATACGTGATCCCTTTCGGCAGGTAATTGGAAAGCCCCGCAATAAGTCTGCTTTGCACGATGGAGTCGGAAGCAAGGCTCGGGTTATTGATCTGGTACGAGGTAATGATATCCAGGGTGGCGTTATCACCGATTGTTTTCAGGATCGGGCTTTCCCCTTCAAATGCGGTCCGCAGATCATCCCTTACCTTCTCGATATCATCGACCGGCTTGTCGAAGCGGACCTGGTAACTACGGCCTCCCTTGAATTCAACACCATAATCAAAGCCGTTAAAATAGGAGGCAACTCCCAGGGCAAGAACGATCATTGAAATGACATAGGCCACTTTACGGTATTCAATGAATTTGTATTTCGCATGCCGGAAAACACGGCGGGAAACGCCCGTGAAATATTCAAGGTGTTTTTTCTTACTGGTAAACCATTCACTCACCCAGCGGCTAACCAGGATTCCGCAGAACAATGAAAGCAGGATACCGATGATCTGCGTGGTGGCAAAACCTTTTACCGGCCCCAGTCCGAAATAGAACAGGATGATCGCCGTAAGCAGGGTGGTAACGTGCGCATCCAGCACTGGCGGCAAAGAACGTTTATATCCTTCATTGATCGAGGGGATATACCCTTTTCCGCGGTTCAATTCTTCTTTGATCCGTTCATAGATGATAACGTTTGTATCCACCGCCATACCAATGGTAAGTACCAGGCCCGCGATACCGGGTGCCGTAAGCGTGGCGCCCAAACCCGCCAGGATACCGACGGTAAAGACCAGGTTCAGGATCAAGGCGATATTGGCGATCCAGCCGCTGGTGTTGTAATACACCAGCATCAGCAGGAAGATGACAATAAAGGAGATGAGGAATGCCATGGAACCTCCCTGGATAGCTTTCTTTCCCAGGGTGGGGCCGACCTGCTGTTCCGCCACGATTTTCGCGGGTGCCGGGAGTTTACCGGCTTTCAGGATATTGGCCAGGTCGGATGCATCCTGTTGTGTATAGTTTCCGCTGATCGAGGAGATTCCGTTAGGGATCTCATTGATCACATTGGGTGCGGAGTAAACGATATTATCCAGTACAATGGCAATGGGTTTGCCGACATTCTTCTTGGTCATCTCCCTCCAGATATTGGCACCAAAGTTTTTCATTTCCATTCGCACTTCCACTTTTCCGTACTGGTCAAAATCCTGGCGGGCATCCGCGATCGCGTCCCCTTCCAGTTTGGCCTGCGTACGGCCAAAAGTGCGGAGGGCATACAGCGGAACGATACCGGACGATACACCTTTCTTGTTCTTTTCAGGGATACCAAAGGCCCAGATGATATCGGAAGGGAAATTCGGTTGCAGTTCTGTAAGGTATTGCCTGACCAACCCCGTGTCTTTTAAGTTCACGCTGCCGATAGCGGAAGGAAAAGTCACCTTTCCTTTTTCGTCCTGGAAAGGAGCGGCGAACTGGATGAACTTCTCAATGGTATTCTGTGCCGTGATATCAGTAGCTGGTTTGCCGGCAGTGTCTTTGTCGGTTCCGATCTTTTTGGATAACAGCCCCGAGTCTTCTTTCCCGGTTGTATCCGATTGCGCAATGGCTCTCCCGGTACTGTCAGTTTTTACAGTCGTGTCTTTTGCGGCTGTGGTATCTATTACCCCGCCGTATTTTGCATTGAATACTTTTATGGCTTTCTGCCAGCCCGAGTTGTAATTCTCATCGTTCAGGGTATATACTTCCCAAAATTGCAGGTTGGCCGTGCTCTGCAGTATCTTTCTTACCCTTTCCTTATCCTTGATACCCGCCAGTTCAACATTGATGATCCCTTTCTCCCGGTTGGGATTGATATTGGGCTGTGCCACACCAAACTGGTCAATACGGGTGCGTAAAACCCTTTCAGTCCTGTCAAACGCATCCAGTGCCTCACCACGGATATAGCTGATGACTTTGCCGTCGCTGGAGTTGATATCGATCTTACCCGAAGCGGCTCCGGAAAAAAGAGATGCCAGGGGTCTTACTGTTTCCAGTTTCCTGTACTCTTCAATGAAAAGCGTGATGTAATCCGCCCCGCTGTTGGCCTTGCGGCCCTCGGCATTCTTTAGCGCCGAAAGGAAATTCGGGTCCTTTGAATTGTTGGCAAGTGAACGAAGCAGTCCCGTCATTTCAACTTCCATGGTCACATTCATACCGCCCTGCAGGTCAAGACCCAGGTTCAGTTCTTCTTCCTTGGCTTTCTGGTAGCTCATGGCACCATTGATACCATAGGTGACCGTTACATCACGGGTGCTGTCGAGCAGTCGTCTCAGCCTTTCTTCAAATACCTTGTCAAGCTGTTCCTGGTAAATGACCTGCGAATCCTTATTGTTGGGAAATTTTTCAGTGGCCGATGGAAAATTCTTCTTTACAAAACTCAGTGCACTGGCTTCCATTTTCTTTTCGTGGTTTCTGACAAACCAGGTAAACGATAATTGGTAGAGCGAGTAAACAATCAGAAGAACTGTAAAAAAGCGGACCAAACCTTTCAGTTGCATACAATGGGTGATTTACAGATTTTGCCCCTCCTGCTCCATAATGAACATTACAAGGGGTTTATACGATTTTTAAAGGACGGCAAAGATAGGGTTTTAGGGCGTAAACCGAAACAGGAACCACCGGGTTATTTTATACTTTTTTTGCCTTTTTTCGCCTGATTCTCAGGTGCTTAAAAAATGAAATGGAATCGGGACCTTAAAAGGGGGAAGGTAATTCAGATGCCCGGCCCAATGCGGCATTTTCCACGGGTACTCCTTCCCTGTGCCGGTTTTTTTTATCGCGGGCCACGGCAAAGATTTTCAAGCATCCCGGGGAGGAACAATATTCTTTCAGGTAGGGACGGTTAACATTCTCCGGGACTATGACAACCATCTCCTATCATCAATAATTTCAGCGCTGGAAACAGTATTTTTTCAAAGAGTTTTGCCGGCGGCAGGTCCGTGATCGAATTGCTTTTACACTTACCTTCGGGCGGATACGGTTACGACTGCCTGCTTTTTCCATACAATTCGCAAACCAATCAACATGCAGTTATCTTCTTTCCTGGATCGATTCAATGAACCTGAAACATTAAAGATGGCCAAACTGGGCCGCGAATTACGCGCCCGCGGCGTGGATATCATCGATCTGAGCCTGGGGGAACCGGATTTCGATACACCGGACCATATCAAGGAAGCGGCCATCCGGGCAATCCGCGAAAACTGGAGCCACTATACACCGGTGGCAGGTTTGCCTGATCTTCGGGAAGCCATTTGCGGAAAATTCAAAAGGGACAACGGGCTGGAATATAAACCGGAAAATATTGTGGTCTCCACCGGTGCCAAGCAAAGCCTGGCCAATGCCATCCTCAGCCTCGTGGATGAAGACGATGAAGTGATCATTCCTACTCCCTATTGGGTCACGTATAGCGAACTGGTGAAGATCGCCCGCGGAAAAGTGGTAGAAGTGAAAAGTTCCGCGGCTAACGGATTCAAAGTAACGGCGGAAGAAGTGGAAGCCGCAATCACGGATCGCACAAAGGTCTTTCTTTTTTCTTCTCCCTGTAATCCGAGCGGTTCCGTTTACAGCCGGGAAGAACTGGCCGCACTGGCCGGAGTGTTCAAAAAGTATCCCGGTATCTCTATCCTGTCGGATGAGATCTATGAGTATATCAATTTTACGGGCCCTCATGAGAGCATCGCGCAGTTCGGCGACATCAAAGACCGGGTGATTATTGTAAACGGGCTGAGCAAGGGCTTTGCCATGACCGGCTGGCGACTGGGTTTTATCGCCGCGGCGCCGGAGATCGCGAAAGCATGTGAGAAAGTGCAGGGACAATTTACCAGCGGGGCCAATGCTATCACGCAGCGGGCGGCCATTACCGCACTCACAACCGACCTAAAACCAACCCGGGAAATGGTGAAGGAATTTGCAGCCCGCCGGAAGAAAGTGCTTGAACTGGTTAATGAGATACCCGGGATACAATGCCCGATACCCGAAGGCGCATTTTACGTGTTCCCCGACATCAGTTCTTATTTTGGCAAACGGGATGAAGGAAACCTGATCCGTACGGCCGCCGATTTCAGTTTGTACCTGCTGCACAAGGCCCATGTTTCTTCCGTGATGGGGGATGCTTTCGGCGAACCGAAATGCGTACGGTTCTCCTTTGCCAACAGTATGCAGAATATCGAAGAAGGCTGGAAGCGGATCAAAAAAGCACTGGCGGAACTGAAATAGTACTGCAGGTTGTAACAAAGATCAATTTCAATAAAATTAGCCGGGAAACAGGAAAGCAGGAATGAATTGATTCAATGGCAAAGTACTTGCCGCCTGACCGGCAATACAATTATTATAAAAAAAACTTTCTGTTATTTTTTGACCTTTTCCAGTACGAGGCTGCCGTTTTCATTACTTAAACCCAGCCGGCCTTCCTTCCATTCAACCTTGAATTTTTCTTCCTTACCCTCAGGTGAAACCGTGATCAGCCGGAGGTCTTTTTCATTATAGGTATAGGTCCCGTTTTCCGGATCGCCTTTGAACAGCGAAATATATTTGCCATCCGGGGTGAATTCTATAGTGGCGTGTTCTGTCAGTTCTTTTTTTTCATTCTCATTCATATCGCCCAGGTTGAGCGTATAAGGTTTCCAGGTTCCGGTGATGGAATCCTGTTGAGCGGCCTGCTTGTTACCACAAGCCAGGAATATCAGGGCAACGAAGCAGGTCAGTATTTTTTTCATGTTAAAATGGTTTAGGGATCGTATAGTGGTTAAAATCCATCCAGCAGATAATACAGCCCTGCCCATTGCCTATTGCCTCTTCAACTTTACCGTTCCTTCGTCATTCGTCATCAGCAGCAGGTCATCTTCCCACCCGACCGTAAATAGTTCAGTGTCCTTGCTGATCGCATTATTGGTTACCGCTAATTTTTTTGTGACAGGATCCCAGGAATACGTGCCTTCCTGTTTGCTATCCTTATTTCGCCCGATATATTTTCCGTCCTGTGTAAACTCCAGGATGATATTCGCTGTCATTTCCTTTTTTTCTTCCTCCTGGATTCCTTTCAGGTTCATGTCCACCGGTTTCCATCTCCCGACAAGAGAGGATCCTTCCTTTTCAGAAAGATCCTTTTTATTAACAGACGTATCTTTTGGCGAAGGGGAATCTTTACCGGGTTGTTCTTTTTTATCCCCTGCGCAGGATAAAAAGATGCTCATGGCGGCTAAGGCGTAGAAGAGTGTGCGCATGCGGTTTGTTTTAGTACAATAAATGTAGGCTTATTTGCAGGACCGGAATGAAATTACCGTGTTTTCCCGGAGGAGAACAGCCGGTGCAGGTCCAGCACCTGCGGTATCAGCAGTTCCTGTTCGTTATTGCGGATGACATGATCGCATAGCTTCATCTTCATTTCCTCATCCAGTTGCCGGCTGATCCGTTTCATCACCTCGGCGCTTGTGACGCCATCCCTTTCCATTACCCTTTTTATGCGTACGGGTTGCGGGGCATATACACCGATAATGCTATCCAGGTTTGCGGCCGCTCCGCTTTCGAACAGCAGGGCGGCTTCCTTGATTACATAAGGGGTCGTTTGCTTTTTCATCCACACTTCGGCGTCGCGGATCGTAACGGGGTGGGTGAGGGAATTGAGCAGTTCCAGTTTCTCCTTATCGCAGAACACCACCGAAGCGAGTCTTTTCCTGTCCAGTTCCGGGCCCCGGTAAATTTCGGGTCCGAAGTGACGGACCAGTTCTTTCTTCAGTTCCTCATCGGTGTTCATCAGCCTGCGGGCAGCCTCGTCTGCATAATAAACGGGTACCCCCAGGGTCTCGAATATTTTTGCAACCGTGGTCTTGCCGCTGCCGATCCCGCCTGTTAAACCAATTTTAAGCATTGCCGCATGGTTGGATGAAGTATCCCGCATGAAAAATTCCGGATACCAGGTATAAACTTACACTGGAATCCGGAATTGATCCGTTGAATTTTTCTTTCTTATTTTTTATCCGTTGTCGAAGCGGGTTTGTTCAGGGCCGCTGTCCAGTCCATGCTGATCGCCGAACGCTCGATCTTGATATAACTTCCGGGGCTTACCTCTATGTTCAGCGTACCGTCGTCATTCACCTTATTGATGGTGCCATGAATACCGGCAATGGTAACGATCTTATCACCCCGCTGGAGATCCTCGATGAATTTTTTCTGGTTCTTGGCCCGCTTGGCCTGCGGCCGGATAAAGAACATCCAGAATACAAGGATCATCAGTCCCAGGAAGATGAACTGGAAGCCGCCCATGCCGCCGCCCGAAGATCCTCCCTTTGCGCCATCACCGGCCGGGGGTACACAGGAAACAAGCGAGAGCACAACGATACTGGCGAGAAAATATGGTAAACGGGATTTCATGTAGTGTTTTTTATTTTTGTTTGTTGTTCGATGTTTGTTATTCTTTTATCTCACCGGTGAAAGTGAGGGTATGGTCTGTTGAAGGCGATGTGTTGGCCTTAACATAGATCTGCTTGGAGATCGTTCCCTGGCCGGACCCGTTGAATTTCGCTTTGATAATACCTTCTTCGCCCGGCGCGATCGGTTTTTCCGGTTTTTCCGGTATGGTGCAACCGCACTGTGCCGTTACATTCTCAATCACAAGATTCTTCTCACCCACATTTTTAAAACGGTAGGTGATCTCAATGGTCTGGTCCTTGATCAGTTTTCCCAGGTTTTGCGTGGTAGGGTCGATCCACTCAATGGCGGTGAAACTGGCCGGGTCGGTAAGGGCCTGTTTTTTCTGTTCTTCGGTCAGCACCCCGGCGCTGTCTGTTTTACCGGGCTCAACGGCAGCTTTTTTATCGCTCTCCTTGCAGCCGGCAAGCAACGCGGCCACGCTAAAAAGAAGGATCAGTTTTTTCATGGTTTAAAAATTATGAACCGCAAATTTAGGTGAAAGCGGGAAACAATGCTTTGCGGATGGTCAGCCGGCATTCTCAGGACCCGATTCCTTTCCGGTAATCCACTTTTACCATCTTTCCCTGCTGTACAAGTTCCTTGTGAATATTGTCCAGGATGCCGTTCACGAACTGACCGCTTTGCTGGGTGCTGTAATCCTTGGCCAGGTCGATATATTCGTTGATCGTCACTTTGGGCGGGATGGTGTCGAAGTAGAGGAACTCGGCCACGCCCATTTTCATGATGATCATGTCCAGCAGGGCGATCCTTTCGGGATCCCAGTTCTTGAGTTTGGGAACGATCAGGGATTGCAGGTGTTCGTTTTTGTCGATCACGGTCTGCAGCAGGCTGAAGGCAAACTGCTCTTTATCGGCGCTGAGCATTTGTTTGAAATTAAAAGAGCCGGGTTTCTGCATATACCCGCTGAGGAGTTGCACCACCATTTCCCCGTCATCATCCCAGTTGGTAAAAGTCTCTTCTATATGCGCGACAAAGGCCTCATTCGCCAGCAGGAGATCGTTCAGGATGAATTCCAGTATCTTTTTTTCTTCGCTCTTGTCCCGTCCGTCCCGGGCGATATAGGCGGCATATTCCGGGGAAGCGGAAAGTTGCTGGTAAATTTTCCGGATCAGATCCCGGGCGTCATCCTCCGACTGCCCGAAAAGCAGTGCCGGTTTTTCCAATGCGAATTGTTCTTTGAGTGCGGGGTCGCCCAGCATTTTCCACAGCAGTTCATTGCCGGAGATCTTGGTATTTACATGCAGGTCTTCCTCGCTGGGAAGGTGTTTGGATGCCCGCTGGTGCGAATCCGTTTCGGCATACCGGGCCACTTCGGTCAAGAACCAGGTCAAATAGATGAGTAAGGCGCGTGTCTGTTTAAAATGCTTCTCCAGGATCGTTCGGGGCTCCCGGGGTGTTATCTCATTTTCCAGGCTGCTCACGGTATAGAGGGTCTGCATCACTTTCACCCGGATATTTCGTCTGCTGATCATTGCGTAAGAACTGTTTAATGTACAAAGGTAGGCATTGCGGGAGAAATGGGGGGAAGGGACAAGGGGTCCAGCTTCGCTAAAGCTCCCGCCTACGCAAACGCTTCGGCGGGCAAGGCCGACTGCGACTGCAGACTGCCGGCTGAGGACTGCCGATTGAGGACTGCCGACTGAGAACTGCCTCCGTTGTCTTGAATCAAGTATTTATCAACAGGGCGCAAAAACTGTGAATAAATGAATTGTTGTGAAAATACCTTCCACTTACTTCCACGGAGGTATTGTATTTTAGGGGTAATTCAAACCCTGATAAACCATGAAGCAGATCCGTGAGGTTGTCCTCTCCGCAGCGTTATTGACAGTAACCGGTACACTTGTATACCATTTTGTTTTTTCGGGAAATTCAGCCAGGAGTGGTTTACAAACGCTGGATAGATATCCAAAAGGTGAAAATGATTTGGAAAAAACAGAAGCCTCTTTACGGCATTTAAAATATGAGTTCAAAAAAATGGTTGACCCGCAACTGGGTATTATCCCGGTTTCCCGGCTCGGGGAAGCTGAGCAATCGCTTTTTGACCAGGCGGGGAGGGGAGAGCAGGTTAATAGCTTAACCTGGACGGAGCGTGGGCCCTCCAATGTTGGAGGAAGAACCCGGGGACTCCTGGTGGATGCAGCAGATGCCTCCGGCAATACGGTTTATTCAGGCGGGGTAGGCGGAGGATTGTGGAAGACCACGAATTTCAAAGCGGCAACCCCGGTATGGACGGTAGTGGATGATTTTTTTGCGAACCTGGCGGTCACCTGTATCATACAGAATCCGGCGAATACACAGGAGATATTTTTCGGCACCGGCGAAGGCTGGGGAAATATTGATGCCATTGACGGCAGGGGGATCTGGAGGTCCGGTGACGGAGGTGCAAACTGGACACAACTTCCCTCTACGACCGGTCTTTCCCATGTTCAGGATCTCGAATTTGATAATAACGGGTATATCTATGCTTCCACCCGTTCCACCAGTACCGGTTTGAGAGGCATACTCAGGTCAACCAATAACGGGACCAACTGGACACAGGTACTGGTTGATCCCAATGCCGGTATCACCACGCGGGGTGCCGATCTGGAAAGGGCGGCCGATGGGGATATGTATGCGACCCTCGGTATCTTTTCCTTAGGGCATATCTTTCGTTCGGCATCCAACGGGACCAATACCGGTATCAGCGGGTCATGGACCGAAATAACGGCCCCGGGAATTACGAGTAATAATTACCAGCGGGTGGAGATCGCGGTTTGTCCCAACAACGGGAACAGGATCTATGCGGTGGCGCAAAGCGGATCAACCTTTGGTATTGGCGCGATGTACCGCTCCGACAATGACGGCGGTTCCTGGACAACCCTTGCCAACGCTGCCTGGTGCGACCAGGGAGCAGGAACGAATAACGATTATTCACGCGGACAAGCCTGGTACGATCTCATTATGTCGGTTAACCCGTCCAACAGCAGTGATGTGATGTCCGGCGGAGTAGTGGTGATGAGGACCGCCGATGCAGGAACTTCATGGTCGCAGGCCACCCGCTGGACTTCAGCCGCTACCTGTACTACGAGCCCGGTGATCCATGCGGATATTCACGATATAAAGTTTCTCAGCAGTACGGAGATCATCATCAGCACCGACGGGGGCATCTTCTACAGCAGCAACGGAGGCACATCCTTTGCCAATAAGAATGCCGGCTATAACGTGGTGCAGTATTACGGGATGGCTTTGCACCCCACATCCGGGAGTAATACCATGATCGCGGGCTCGCAGGATAATGGTTCTCATTTATTCGGTTCTGCCGGGGTAAACAGCATTTCAACAGTTACGGGAGGTGACGGTGGTTTGAGTTTTATCGATCAGACAAACGGATCCGTCTGGATCACGTCCAATCCCGGTGGTTATTATAACATTTATCGCAGCAATGGAGTCTATCTTGGAACAGGCGGTGACGGGAGCGGACGATTTATCGGAGCTGCAGATTATGCAAACACCTTAAATGTGCTTTATTTTGGCAATGGGGATGGAGTATACTCAACGTTAAATAGTATAGAAGCCGGGACCGTTGGTGGAACAACCGTTAATTTTTCAACCGCAATGGGCGCCAACAGGCAGGTGAGTTGTATAAAGGTTGATCCTGCTGATGAGACAGTCATTTGGTTAGGTTGTTCGGATTCTGAAAATAATGCAGGCGCTCCGGTCACCCCGTTATTATTAAGGGTCATCAGGGCCAATAACCCTACGGGAGGGGCTCCTTCCACCCGTCCGGCGGCAACTGCCTATACCGGCCCTTCTCTCCCGGCAGGGGCGTATATCTCCAATATTGATATTGAACCCGGTAATTCCAGTCATATGATAATGACCGTTTCCAATTATGGTGTCACCAGTGTTTGGGAAAGCACAAACGGAGGAGCGAATTGGGTGGCGGTGGAAGGGAACCTTCCCGATATGCCCGTTCGCTGGGCGATGTTCATTCCCGCTGGGTATTCTGCAAGACCGGAGGCCATTGGAGGCGTTATGCTGGCCACTGAACTGGGAGTATGGACGACCCCGGCACTGAGTGGGGGATCAACCGTATGGACCGCGAACAATTCCGGTCTTGCCAATGTACGGATCGACCAACTGGTACTCCGCAGTTCGGATAATACGGTCGGGGCCGCCACGCATGGAAGGGGAGTATATACTACAACGCTGCAGAGCGCCCTTCCCGTAACCCTGCTTGATTTTACCGGCCGGCAACAAGCGGGTGACATTGTGTTGGAATGGAGTACCGCCGCAGAATATAACAGCAGTCATTTCGAGCTGGAAAAATCCATCAACGGGCTGGAATTCAAAAAGATCGTCACCCTGCAGGCTGCGGGAACCAGTAATGACAGAAGGGATTACAGGTATACCGATAAAGACATAAAATCAGAAAAGAATTATTATCGTCTTCGTTCAGTTGACCTGACCCATACAAGCGAATTGAGCGATATCGTATACATAAGGATTCCCGGACAGGAACAAAAAATTTATGTCCTGGGGAACCCATTCCGCGATAATATTTCCCTCCGGTTGTTCAAAGCCCCGGAATCCGTGACTTTATTGCGTTTAACGGATGTATCGGGTAAGCAGGTCATGGAAAAACAATTCGGCAAGGGAATGCAACTGATGGAGTGGAAATTTGAACCGGGAAAACTCAGTTCCGGGGTCTATTACCTGCAGGTGTTCACCGACGGAAAGACTTTTACGCAAAATCTGGTCCGGCAATAATACCGTCGTAGCACACTGAAAGCCATCCCGTCAGATGGCTTTTTTATTTTCTAAAATGAAAATTTGGCACAGTATCCGGTTCAAAAGCTTCGGATTGAACGATGTTCTGCCCGGACTGTCAGGCCGACTGTAATTTTTTCACAATGTCACCCCGTGGCATGTTATTTACTGTACCTTCGCCGCCCGCCTTCGCTAAAGCTTCGGCGGGCAAGCCCGAAATTCCGGGTTTCTTATTCAATCAACTCAAAATCAATAAATCTCTGGCTAAGAAAGTGAATGTTACCCCGCTTCATGACAGGGTAATCGTAAAAGCGGCCGCCGCAGAAGAAAAAACGGCTGGCGGCATCATCATCCCTGATACTGCAAAAGAAAAACCCCAGCGCGGTATCGTTATCGCAGCCGGACCCGGCAAAAAGGACGAACCCGTGACCGTGAAGAACGGTGACACGGTGCTCTACGGCAAATATGCAGGTACCGAGATCCAGATCGACGGTGATGATTACCTCATCATGCGCGAATCGGATATCCTCGCGATCGTGTAAACAGTCGGCAGTCCGCAGTCGGCAGTCGGCAGTCGGCAGTCGGCAGAATTGACAGCTAAAAAGAACTTCAAGTAAATCATTCTAAAAAATTAATACAATGGCAAAACAGATCTTCTTCGACATCGAAGCGAGAAATAAGATGAAGAAAGGCGTTGACACACTGTCCAACGCGGTGAAAGTAACCCTTGGCCCCAAAGGCCGTAATGTGGTCATCGAGAAAAAATTCGGCGCGCCCTCTGTAACCAAGGACGGCGTAACCGTTGCTAAAGAGATCGAACTGGAAGACCCTATCGAGAACATGGGCGCACAAATGGTAAAGGAAGTGGCTTCCAAAACCGCGGATATCGCGGGCGACGGAACCACCACCGCCACCGTACTGGCGCAGTCCATCATCAGCGAAGGTCTTAAAATGGTGGCCGCGGGCGCTAACCCGATGGACCTGAAAAGAGGCATCGACAAAGCGGTGAATAAAATTGTGGAACACCTGAAAGGCCAGTCGCAGGCGGTGGGTAACGATAGCAGCAAGATCCAGCAGGTAGCATCCATCTCCGCTAACAATGACCCCGAGATCGGTAAACTGATCGCCGAGGCCATGAAGAAAGTGGGTAAGGAAGGCGTGATCACCGTGGAAGAAGCAAGAGGCACAGAAACCACCGTTGAAGTGGTAGAAGGGATGCAGTTCGACCGTGGTTATATCTCTCCCTATTTCGTGACCAACAGCGAAAAAATGGAAGCGGAACTGGAGAACCCCTATATCCTGATCTATGACAAGAAGATCAGCAACATGAAAGATATCCTCCATATCCTGGAGAAAGTGGCCCAGGGCGGACGTCCGCTCCTGATCATCGCCGAGGACCTCGAAGGCGAGGCACTGGCCACACTGGTGGTGAACAAACTCCGCGGAACGCTGAAAGTGGCCGCTGTGAAAGCCCCCGGATTCGGCGACAGAAGGAAAGAAATGCTGCAGGACATAGCCGTGCTGACAAAAGGTATCGTGATCAGCGAAGAGCAGGGTTACAAACTCGAGAATGCAGACCTCAGTTACCTGGGTACGGCTACCTCCGTAACCATCGACAAAGACAATACGACCGTTGTGGGCGGTAAGGGCAAGAAAGATGATATCAATGCCCGCATCAACCAGATCAAGGCGCAAATCGAAGTGACCACATCTGATTACGACAAGGAGAAACTGCAGGAGCGTCTTGCCAAACTGAGCGGTGGCGTAGCCGTACTGAATGTAGGCGCCGCAACCGAAATGGAAATGAAAGAGAAGAAAGACCGCGTGGATGACGCACTGCACGCTACCCGTGCCGCTGTTGAAGAAGGTATTGTTCCCGGTGGTGGTGTAGCCTTTATCCGTGCCGTTGAGGCCCTGGAGAAATTCAAAGGCGGCAACGAAGACGAAACAACGGGCGTGGCTATCGTGAAAAGGGCCCTTGAAGAGCCGCTTCGCCAGATCGTGGAAAATGCCGGTATCGAAGGTTCCATCGTTGTTCAGAAAGTGAAGGAGGGAAAAGGAGACTACGGTTTCAACGCTCGCACCGATGAATACGAGAACCTGCTGAAGGCCGGTGTGATCGACCCCACGAAAGTTACCCGCATCGCCCTGGAAAATGCCGCGTCCATCGCCGGAATGCTGCTGACCACTGAATGCGTGGTGGCCGACAAACCTAAGAAAGAGGAGCCGCATACACACGCCGCTCCGGGTATGGGTGGTATGGATTATTAATAATTTTAATACCTTTTTTTACGATCCCGCCTTGCAAAAGGCGGGATTTTTCATTTTGTGACAGAAAATTTACGATACAGGGTACAGGGTTTGTCTTTAACTTTAGGGTTCTGTTTTTCCTTATCATTTAATAACATCAAGGATCCACTTATGTACAAACTTTACAAACCGTTCATATCGGTAATCGTCCTCCTTTTTATTTCCGTTTCGCTGTTCGCTCAAAACAGCTTTTTCAGCTTTGCCGGTGAGAATGCCGGCAGGTCCACCACCGGAAAACGGGAGATCTTTCCACAGCAATACGGTGCATTCAGTATGGACGCGGTTGCACTGCGGACTTTTTTATGGACCCTTCCAAAGGAAAGTACGGTGAACTTTAACCGGAGCCAGGCTCCCGTGATGCAGATCCCGATGCCGGATGGCAGCCTTGCGAAATTCCGGGTTTGGGAGAGCAGTATCATGGAACCGGGATTGCAGGCAAAATTTCCCGAGATGCGCCAGTTTCTCGGCCAGGGAATTGATGATCCCTATGCCACGATCCGGTTTGATTATAATCCCTACACCGGTTTTCACGGGCAGATACTGTCGGCCGCCAGGGGCCGTGTCTTCATCGATCCTTATGCAAAGGGAGATATCAGCTATTACATGAGCTATTACACTAAAGAGTATTCAAGGGAAGTGAATTTCATTTGCGGGGTGACGGAAACCAGTTCCGCCAATGGTTCGAACAATCCACAGGCGGCCTGCCTTGGCACCACGATGAGGACCTATCGCCTGGCCCTTGCCTGTACGGGTGAATATGCCGTGGCGGTTTGCGCGCCCAATCCTCCTTCCGTACCACTCACCGCGGCCGCGATGCTCACCTCGGTGAACCGGGTGGTGGGTGTTTACGAGACCGAGGTTTCGCTTCGGATGGTGCTTATCGCCAATAATAATAATATCATTTACCTCAACGGGGGAACAGACCCGTATACCAACAACAACGGGAGCGCGATGCTGGGAGAGAACCAGGCAAACATCGATGCCGTTATCGGTACCGCCAATTATGATATCGGTCACGTATTCAGCACCGGGGGCGGTGGTGTGGCCAACCTCAATAGTCCCTGTAATTCATCCCTGAAGGCAAGAGGGGTCACAGGTTCCTCCAACCCGGTTGGGGATCCTTTTGATATCGATTATGTGGCGCATGAAATGGGGCACCAGTGGGGTGGTAACCACTCCATGGCGGGATGCGGTTCTTCCCCGGTCTCCACGAAGTATGAAGTGGGAAGCGGAACCACCATCCAGGGTTATGCCGGTATCTGCGGTGCGCAGAACATTCAGCCTAACAGTGATCCCTTTTTCCACGGTATCAGTTTTGATGAGATGTTTGCCGAGCAGGGAGGCTTTCAGTTCAGCCGCATCACGCATGTGATCGGTGGGCAAACCCGTTGCAATGCGAATATGGATGATGTCACGGTTCCACATCCC
>JBGATE010000040.1:0-17888 GCA_044229375.1 Chitinophagaceae bacterium | reverse complement strand
TCTGAAAGTAATCGCTGCTGCTTCCACCTACTGCTTTACTCCAGGATACAGTGCCATTCTTATTCACTTTCATTAATAACCCGTCATTGCCTCCGTTACCAAAGCTAGCGGTGCGCCCTGCAACCACATACCCGCTGTCAGTAGTGGGTGCCAGATAAAACCCATAGTCATCCTTATTTCCGCCATATACCTTCTGATAAAATGAAATGCCGTTCAAACAGGACGTGTCGGCCAAAACAGGGATGTAACAAAATGTACATACCGTAATAGTCACCGGCACAAAATTGATCAACCCTGTCGTAATAACGGGGTTATTAACCGAAAGATCCGAGGGCGTCCCGGATGATATCCCTGAACTGCTAAAAGAAGGCAATGCAACCACAACATCAGTTGTATTTATTCCAGAGCAGGATCCCTGGCTACCTGTATTATCAAACCGGATTAAGGTAACATCATTACTGTCAGTTGTTAAACCAGCATTATTGCTCATACCAACGGCTGCAAACCCGCCTTCGGGAGATTGGATCATTCCCCTTATCCATTGCCTCCCTATTCGCTGGTATTTTTTAGACCATTCAATATTTCCGCCAGCATTAACCTGGGTGAAAATAATATCTGCCCCGTTATTGTTCTCACCATTGGCAACTACAAAACTGCCGTCCGGCAACGGGGTCCATCCGTAACCGCTGGTCTGAACTCCGGGCACCACTATTTTCCGCACATTCTGTACCGTTCCATCTGAAGACAGGTTCCAGATACATTGCTGGAGATTGGTTCCGTTAAAATCATCCATTAAATAGGAAAGAACCTGGTAACCGGAACCGGTCATTCTTATTTTATGCATAAGTAAGTGCCGGCTAAAATCTGCATCATAAGTCCTTCTCCACTGAACCGCACCATTCGTTTTATCCAGTTTCATTAAATAACCATCATACAAATCAGGTGCCCGGTAAAACCCCACAACCAGTAAAGAATTTCCATCCTCCAGTAAACCCCAGGCCTCATCTGAACCAGGCTGATCATATAGTTTACTCCAAATAACATTCCCTGAATTATCCGTTCTGACTATAAAACTCTGGGAAACTCCACCGGCATACTGGTGCACGCCACAAAAGGCAAAACCGCCATCCGACAGCTGTGTCACTTCAAATGCAGCATCACCAAACGCATTTCCATCCCCGTACTTTTTTGACCACTGAATATTACCTGCTACATCTGTCTTTACCAACCAGGCATCCCCTGCAGAATTGCCATATGATTTTGTCTGGCCGGCAACTATAAAACCATTATCACTGGTCCGTTTTATTCCATAAAACACATCATTGTTACTGCCCCCAACCGCTTTATTCCATACCGTATTACCATTTTTATTCACCTTAATCAGCATACCGTCAAAACCACCATTGCCAAAGCTGTTAGTGTGTCCGGCAATTACATAACCGCTGTCTGTTGAAGCGGCAAGCCATTCCGCCAGATCAGCTTTATTCCCTCCATATATCTTCTGATATAAAGAAATCCCGTTCAAACAGGTAGTGTCTGACCCGGTCGGAATACCGCCAGTTTGTGTGATTCCAGATAATGCCGGGATGGAGAATGCTAAAAGGAACCCAAGGTTTTTAAGGAAAGGTTTTTTAGCCATTTTCAGTGCAATTAGTTACCGTTAAATTTAAAGACTTCCTCCCGAAAAGCAAACTAAATGCATGGAATAATCCTCCACTTTATGCAATCAGCTCAAGGAAATGCTCCATTCCCCTCTTTTTGGCCTCATCCAGGTGATAACTCAGGTGCAGTTTATAGTATTTTCCCAGGTCATAGAGGTCATAAGCTGTGGAAGCGACGATCTCATCGATCTTTTCAAGTCCAATGCCATTGGCAATACTGAATTCACGAATGAAATCCTCCGGCAACTTTTTTTTACTGGCCCAAACCGCAAACACAAAGGGCAGACCGGTAATAGACCTCCATTCTGATCCCAGGTCATAAATAAAAGTGGAAAGCTTGCGTTGTTCCAGGGCCCTGTCGCCGATCACCAACCCTGCGGTAGTGCCTTTGATCTCATCCCGGTAACTCTCGTTCTCCGCCTGCAATAATTCAGGACCGATTCCCCAGTACTCCTGCATCAGGAACTTCAATAAGGCTACCGAACTGCGGCTCTGGTAATCGAGGTAAACTTTTTGGATCTCCTGTACCGGCACTTCACTGAACAGGGCCACCGATGCGATCTCCCCTTCGGTACCGATACAATAATCTCCGACAATATGATACTCCGGTAAATTTTTCAGCGCCGCAACCGGTACAAGCCCTACATCAATCTCATCCTGCAGTAATTGCCCGGCGATCCTCGAAGGGTAATCACCGGTGAGGATGATCTTATCGCTGATGGGAGGCCGCTGCAAACCGTAAATGAGCGGCCGGGTGTTCAGATAATTGACAATACCAACTCTTATCTTCTCCAATTCGGCTAATTTTGTGGGCAAAGGTACAAAGTGCAAGGCATCCATTTTCGCTAAAGCTGCGGTGGACAAGCAAGGCACCCACCTTCGCAAAAGCTTCGGTGGACAAGCAAGATTCAAGATTTCGTTATGGAATTAACAGCACTCACAGCCATATCCCCGGTAGACGGGCGCTACCGCAAACAGGTACAGCACCTCGATGAGTATTTTTCAGAATATTCCCTGATGAAGTACCGCGTGCAGGTGGAGGTCGAATACCTGCTATTCCTCGAAAAAAAGAAAATGTTCAAATTGCCCGGCAAGACCATCAAACACCTTCAGAAATTACTGGAGGATTTTGGCCCGGAAGATGCCCAGGAGATCAAACAGATCGAGTACACGACCAATCATGATGTGAAGGCCGTTGAGTATTTCCTCAAGAACGAACTGGAAAAATCAGGCGGCAAAGAAGCAAAGGAATGGGTGCATTTCGGTCTTACTTCACAGGATATTAATAATACGGCGATCCCTCTTGCCTGGAAACATGCCATCGAATATGAATACCTCCCCGCCCTGCTGAACCTGAACACGGAGCTCAAACTCCTTGCCGGCGAGTGGAAAGATATCCCGATGCTGGCCCATACCCACGGGCAACCGGCCAGTCCCACCCGGCTGGGAAAAGAGATCATGGTATATGTGGAAAGGATCGGCAACCAGGTTGAGCAGTTCATCGGGATACCCTTCACCGGTAAGTTTGGTGGTGCAACGGGTAACTTCAATGCTCACCATGTTGCCTACCCAAAAACCGATTGGGTGAAATGGGGAAATGAATTTGTTGCCCAATTAGGGCTGAACCGGCAGCAGCATACCACGCAGATCGAACACTATGATAACCTGGCCGCGCATTTCGATTGCATGAAACGGATCAACAATATCCTGTTGGACCTGTGCAGGGACCTGTGGAGTTATGTATCCATGGAATATTTCAAACAAAAAACGAAAAAGGGCGAAGTGGGCTCCTCCGCGATGCCGCATAAAATAAACCCGATCGATTTCGAAAATGCGGAGGGAAACTTTGGCATGGCCAATGCCCTTTTTGAATTCCTTTCGGCGAAATTACCGGTCTCCAGGCTGCAGCGCGACCTGACCGATTCAACCGTGCTGCGGAACATAGGCGTTCCCTTTGCCCATACACTGATCGCCTTTAGATCCGTGGAAAAGGGGTTGGGAAAACTGGTGGTGAACGATGCAAGGATCTACGAGGATCTTGACAATAACTGGGCCGTGGTGGCGGAAGCGATACAGACGATCCTTCGACGGGAAAATTTCCCGAACCCCTACGAGGCCCTGAAGGACCTGACAAGGGGAAATAACAGGATCGATAAAAAGGCGATCCACCAGTTTATTGAAGGTCTTAAAATAAAAGAAGAATTAAAAAGAGAACTAAAGCGGATCACGCCGCATAATTATACAGGCGTGGTACCAAGGTCCTGAGCCTTTCTCCTCACAATAAACACGGTCAGTTCCTTACCGTCCTCCATCTTTGTATCGTGAAAAACAAAGCCGGCCTTTTTCAGCACTTTCATGGACGCGGTATTGGCCGTTTCGGAAACACCGTAAATCTCGGGGATATCGGTATTCTCCAGGAAGAATTGTAAACCCGCTCTCGCAACTTCAGTAGCATAACCTTTTCCCCAGGCGGCGGGAATAAAGGAATAACCCAATTGTGTTTTCTCCGGTTCACCGGGGATCGGAATGATGGCAAACGATCCGATGAAATTGCCTGTTTCTTTTTCATCGATCAGCCAGCGGCCTTTCCCTTTCGACAACGGGTTCGCCACTTCATCCGCAAGGAACTGATCCAGTTTGGCATCACTTTCCTCTTTCGTGATAACCGCCCGGATATACCGCATTACGTTCTCGTCGCCGTTCAGGAGAAAGAAATTGTCTTTATCATCCGGCCGCGGACGGCGTACAATGAGTCTTTCTGTTTCAAAACCGCTCATAAAAATTTGATTTACTTATGTATTTCCGACGTAAAATGAAATTCAATATCGGGGTTGTTGGTCTTCTCCGTATTCAGGAACCATTCGCTCTGCGCCAGGTACACCGGGTGACCGTCCTTGTCTTCCGCCGAATTGGCCTGCTTGAAGCGGAGAAAATCCTCCAGTTTCTTCGTGTCCCTGGAGGTCAGCCAGCAAGCCTTGTAAAAAGGCAGGCTGTTGAACACAACAGAGGCGCCGTATTCATGCAGCAAACGGTACTGGATCACTTCAAACTGCAGTTCACCCACGCAGCCAATGATCTTTTTATTTCCGCCAAACTGGGTAAATAACTGCGCTACACCCTCATCGGTCAGTTGCAGCAATCCTTTTTCCAGTTGCTTGGTCTTCATCGGGTCCCTGTTCACCACTTCCTTGAAGATCTCCGGAGAAAAGGACGGTATCCCGGTAAAATAAAAATCCTCCCCTTCCGTCAGCGTATCTCCGATCTTGAAATTCCCCGTGTCGAACAAACCCACTACATCACCGGCATAGGCATCTTCAATGATGCTTTTATCCCTCGCCATGAACGAATAGGGATTGCTGAAACGGACATCCTTGTCCAGCCGCACATGATGAAAATATTTGTTGCGTTCAAACTTACCGGAGCAAACCCGGAAGAAAGCAATTCGGTCCCTATGCTTTGGGTCAAGATTGGCATGTATCTTAAAAACAAAGCCACTCATCTTTTCTTCTTCCACATCCACCGGTCGTACGGTAGTTTCCCGGCTGCGGGGGTGCGGGGCAATGCGGATAAACGTATCCAGCATTTCCTTTACCCCAAAATTGTTAACCGCAGAACCAAAGAACACCGGCGCCACTTTACCATCCAGGTAGTCCTGAATCTTCAATTCACCATGCACACCATCCACCAGTTCCACATCTTCCCGTAGCTGGGCAGCATCTCTTTCTCCCAGTTTCTCATCCAGTACTTTATCCTGCAGATCTGAAATAGAGATACTGTCTTCGTCGGCCTTTGTATTGGCAGTGAACAGGCGCAGGCTTTTATCATGCAGGTTATAAACACCCTTAAAATCCTTTCCGCTGTTGATCGGCCATGTCATGGGGTGCAGTGCAATGTTCAGTTCCTTTTCAATTTCTTCCAGCAGGTCGAAACGGTTCTTCCCGTCGCGGTCCATTTTATTGATGAATACGATCACCGGCGTATCCCGCATCCGGCATACTTCCATCAGCCGGCGGGTTTGCTCTTCCACCCCGTTCACACTGTCCACTACCAGGATCACACTGTCCACAGCGGTAAGCGTCCGGTACGTATCTTCCGCGAAGTCTTTGTGACCCGGTGTATCCAGCAGATTAATGAGGATCTTGTTGTATTCAAAGCTCATCACGGAAGTGGCGACGGAAATTCCTCTTTGTCTTTCGATCTCCATGAAGTCGGAGGTCGCGTGCTTCTTGATCTTGTTACTCTTCACCGCGCCAGCCACCTGGATGGCACCCCCGAACAGGAGGAATTTCTCAGTCAGCGTTGTCTTACCGGCATCGGGGTGAGAGATAATGGCAAAGGTCCGGCGGCGTTGTATTTCGTTGTGGTACTTCATGATTAGTTCAGAGTAATGAGTTCATAGTTCAGAGTGGGTCGTTCAAAATATTCTGTTTCCTGATGGCAGGCTGGATTCCTAACTCTGAACTATGAACTCTTGACGCTGAACTCTAAAGTCCGCAAAGGTAAGGCTTGTGCAGGGATTTTATAGTCCGCCGGATGTAGCGCTCCCCTGTGTTTTTTGGAACTCAAAATCAACCGATCCCGCGATAGCGTCCTCCAGGGCGACCTTTCCCTTCATGTAGTTAAAGAATGCGGCCGCGATAAAGGAAAGCAGGGAAAGATAATACCAGAAGGTGAACTGGAGTTTCAGAATACCGCCCACATCAAAATCGGGGCCATCGCCGGCGGCTTTTTCCGATAACATGGACCGCATCAGCCATTTGAACTGGATCATCAGGGCCAGCAGCATGACAGAACCCAGGATACCGGCACACATCCCGGCAAGCGTACGCCATTTGACTTTTATAAATGCAATGACGATGCCGAATAAACCGGCCACCAGCGCTACAATGGCAAAGATATTCGGGCCTTCCTTCATGAGTTCCTTGTCCTTCTTGTTGCTTTCGTCCCATTTTTTCATGAATTCATTCTTACCAAGACCCGCCGTTACCTTCCATTCCTGCCCGATGGCGATCCCGATACCTGTATTTCCCAGCAGCGACATACTCCCGCATTTGAATTCGGCGAATGGGAGGAGGAAAAGCAGCATACCGAGGGCGAAGCAAAGGGTGGCGTTATGCGGTTTCCGGAAGAATTCTTTTCCCTTCGCTGTATAAATGACCGGGTGTTGTGTTGTTACCATGGTGAATTAACAGGCGCAATATTAAGCAATCGGGAGCAGTGTAATGCTTTTACTGCAGTATGATTTTTTTTGCAGCATGAAGGTCCAGCATCCTGCTGGATATTTGAAAACTGATTAATGTGTTAACCGATGTTTTCATTGTGCCAGCATGGTTCAACAAACAACCCCGTCTCAAATAATGAATTTAGATTCTTCCCCTGATACCGGTTAATTTTGCACTATGATCCGCCGCTCCATAGAGATCGTTGGCAGCAGCTTTAAAATGGCCTTGCAGGAATTGTGGAAGAACAAACTCCGCACCTTCCTCTCTCTGTTTGGCATTACCATCGGCATCTTTTGCATCATTGGCGTACTTGCCACGGTGAACAGCCTCGAGCAAAATATCCAGAACGAAGTAAAATCACTGGGCACCAATACCATTTATATCGATAAATGGGATTACAGTGCCGGCGGAGGCCCCGATTATCCCTGGTGGAAATATGTGAACCGCCCCTCCCCGAAATACGAGGAAATGAAAGCCATCCGGGAACGGACACCCGGTGCCAAGTTCGCCGCCTTCAAGATCAATGTACAGGACTATGTGGACTTTGATGATAACCGGCTTACCGGGGTGAATATTTACGGCATCACCGAAGAATTCCGGGAGATACAGCCGATCGATATCGCCTTCGGCCGTTATCTTTCTGATGCGGATTTCAGCCAGGGAAGCGCGGTGACGGTGATCGGCAATGAAGTGGCGGAAAAACTGTTCGGAACGGCGGAAAGGGCCGTTGGGAAACTGGTCAGCAGCCGGGGTAAGAAAATGATGGTGACGGGGGTGATAAAGAAACAGGGCAAGACCATGATCGGCGGCTGGCAACTCGACCAGAGCATTGTTTTATCGTACCGCTATGCCCGGAATATCATGGATGAAAGAAAGGCCGACCCGCTGATCCTGGTTCAGGGTCAGGACAACCTGAGCAGCAAGGCCCTCAAAGATGATCTCACCGGTACGATGCGCGCCCTTCATAAACTTCCGCCCACCAAGGATGACGATTTCGCGCTGAATGATATCAACGATTTCAGTGACGCGATCAGCTCCGCTTTTTCCAGCCTGAATATAGGCGGCTGGGCCATTGCCGCATTGTCACTCATCGTGGGCATGTTCGGGGTGGCCAATATCATGTTTGTATCTGTAAGGGAAAGGACCAGCCAGATCGGTCTGAAAAAAGCGGTGGGCGCCAAGAGCCGGGTGATCCTGGCGGAATTTCTATTAGAATCGGCATTCCTTTGCATCATTGGCGGGATGATCGGGCTGACCATGGTTTTCCTGCTCACCAAAGTGCTGACCAGCGCGTTGAATTTCCCGGTTTTCATTTCCACATCCAATATGTTCCTGGCGATCATTATCTGCATCATCGTTGGCGTACTGGCGGGCTTTATCCCGGCCAGACAGGCGGCGAGGATGGATCCGGTGGTGGCGATCAGGAGTAAATGATTAGCCGATTAATCGATGTGCCGATTTGCCAATATGCCGATTTGCTGATGTGCGGTGAGAGGCTTTAATTTTTTGTAGATTTATATTTTGATATTTTTAAGTAGTGAGTATGGAAAATGTGCGGAAGGAGAACCTGATTGTAGGCCTCAGCCTGGAATTTGCAATCGAAGTTGTTAAGTATTGCGATATTCTGGAAATGAGAAAGAAGTTTGTAATAGCCCGGCAGTTATTGAAATCCGGGACCTCCATTGGAGCAAATGTAAGAGAAGCGCAGAATGCGGAAAGCAGATCCGATTTTTCTTCATTAGTTTAAGATCGCCGCCAAAGAGGCTGAAGAGACCAGTATTGGCTTTTGATCTGTATGAGTTCAGATGGATATCCAGCTACAAACTCACTATTGGAAAAGCTGAAATCAATTCAAAAAATAATCAATAAAATAATCGCCAGTTCAAAAATATGATCAACTCATCAGCACATCGATTAATCGGCACATCGGCTAATTGGCTAATCGACAAATCGGCACATCAGCATATCGTTTAACAATGATAACAATTCTCGCAATAGAATCAAGTTGCGATGAAACCTCCGCTTCCGTTTGCACGGACGGAAAGGTCCTGTCCAATTTCATCGCGAACCAGACCATTCATGAAAAATATGGCGGTGTTGTACCCGAACTGGCCAGCAGGGCACATATGCAGCATATCGTGCCGGTGGTCGATGCTGCTTTGAAAGAAGCCAATACGGCGCTGAAGGATTTGGATGCCATTGCCTTTACCCGTTCACCGGGCCTGATCGGCTCACTGCTCGTTGGAAGCCAGTTTGCCAAATCACTGGCACAATCCCTGGGTAAACCGCTGATCGCCGTACATCATATGCAGGCGCATGTGCTGGCCAACCTCATTGATGAACCCCGCCCCTCATTCCCTTTCTTATGCCTGACCGTCAGCGGGGGGCATACGCAAATTGTTTTGTGCGAATCTCCCACCCGGATGAACGTGATCGGCGAAACCATTGATGACGCGGCCGGAGAGGCATTTGACAAATCGGCTAAATTGCTGGGGCTCCTCTATCCCGGCGGCCCGCTGATCGACCGGCATGCACGGGATGGCGATCCTGAACGTTTTGCCTTCCCCGAACCGCAGATCCCGGGACTTGATTTTAGCTTTAGCGGCCTGAAAACCTCGATCCTCTATTTTTTACAGAATGCCGGGCAAAGCAATTTGTTCAAAGCGGAATTCACGGCCACGGAAACGGAAAAGGAGGAATTCATCAAAAACAACCTCGCCGATATCTGCGCTTCGATCCAGCACCGCATCATCACGATCCTGCTGAACAAACTGAAAAAAGCATCCATTGAGACCGGCATTAAAGAAATTTGCCTGGCCGGCGGCGTATCGGCCAACAGCGGTTTGCGGAAATCATTTGAACAGATGGGAAGAAAATATCACTGGAACACCTATATCCCGGCCTTCCAATATTGCACGGACAATGCCGGGATGATCGCCATCACGGGTTACTATAAATATCTTGCAAACCAGTTTACGGACCTTTCCGTCAGCGCTTCGGCCAGGGCCGAATGGTAGTTTCGTTTTATGGCCAATACTTTTTTTCAATTCAGGCAGTTCATCATTCACCAGGACCTATGTGCCATGAAGGTGACGACCGATGCGTGTTTGTTCGGAGCCTGGGCGGGAGAAGTAGTCAGGAGTTTGGAGACAGGAGTTAGGAGTAAGAGCGATACTGTTAAAAAGGTACTTGATATCGGGGCAGGAACCGGTTTACTTTCGCTGATGCTGGCGCAAAAAAATCCCTCCGCCCGGATCGATGCCATTGAACTGGATGAGGCGGCGGCCGAACAAGCCGATCAAAATGTAAAGGCTTCTCCATGGGCCAATCGTATCAGGATCATTCATGCCGATGCAAGAGGATTTTCATACCCGCACCGGTATGATATCATTATCAGCAACCCCCCGTTTTATGAAAAGGAATTAAAGGCAGATGATATCAAAAAGAACATGGCCCGCCATAACGAATCTTTGCTTCTCCGCGAATTAGTGGATCTCATAAAAAAACACCTGGAACCGGAGGGTCATTTTTTTCTTCTCCTCCCTTATAAACGACATGAGGAGATACGGGAACTTCTTCAGCAAAATGAAATGACCCTTTCGGAGATTCAACTCGTCAGGCCCTCCGTTGTTCACGGATATTTCAGGATCCTGGTCGCGGGACAGCTTAAAGAGAACCCGGGATCCGAAACACTGTTTGGTGATATTGCTGTGAGGAATGAGCATCACGATTACACACCGGCCTTTTCTCAATTACTGAAGGATTTTTACCTGCACATATAGTTCCGTAAACCCCGGGATCTCTCACAAACCCCTTTTGTAACGCCGGAACGCGCCGTCATCCCTTTTTCAAACTGAAAAGAATCATGAATTCATCTAATTCAGGTCATTGTTTAGCGGTTTGCATCAGTCGTACTTTTGATTCAGAAAAAAGAAAAGGCCCTATTCAATAAGCAGAACCCATCAACGTTAGCAGGCGGCCATGATTCCCGAAAACAAGTTCTTATCACCCTAAATTACAAGATCATGAAAAGCACATACCTCCTAAAGCTGCTGTCATTGATCATAGCCGTTGCCGTTATGGCAGGCTGCTCCAAAGACGATCAACTGGTACCCAACGCAGCAAACACAACTGATAAAATGGTCAAAACACCGCCCATCTACACAGGTGGTTATATCACCGGCCAGTTCATCCCGGCTCCTGACGCTTCCGTTATTAAAGTTTATAACAATGAAGGGTTTACAAAAGAATATATACCCGGTTCGGATGGAGTTTTCAAGATCGTCGGTTTGCCTCCGGATATTTATGATTTAATGATTTCCTATGATTTCTCCAACGGAGAGGAGATGAAGACCTATTATCTTGAGATACACAGGGTACCCGTAAAAGAGGATGAGGTAACAGAACTCGGGCTTATTAACCTACCGGTTATCCTGCACTGAAGACACCGGAAGTAAGAAGGAAATTTTTCAATGGTACCAGTTTTTGAAAAGCAGGACCTGCGGGTCTTGCTTTTTTTAATGCGGTCAGGAGATGCCGTTCGCATAATCCTGCAGGTAATTATAGGCAGGGGTCAGTTTCCCCCCTTTCACCATTGTGGCCCTTTCGATCACATCCGAACCGTTTCCGAGAAGGTCCTCCAGTACATGCTTTATCAGTTGCTCGCCAAAATAGCGGGAGGCATCCCTTGGCAGTTCATTGGGCAGGTTGCCTACGGCCATGATATCGATCGAACCCTCCAGGTAGGGCGCTGTTTTTTCCAGGGTCGCCCGGTCAACACCATAAACCGGGTCCTCCATCGGCTGGTCACCGATATTGATGGGAACCGAACCGTTGACGTCATCCGTAATATCTGCGATGGTCCGGATTATAAAATCATCGGATCGAACATCGTTCTTCTCAAAAAGACGGGGTACACCCTTTTCCCAGTAAACCCCGTTCATCAGGATATCCGTCTGTGAAACAAAGGGGATGAACCTGCAATCATAGTCCCCGGGATGGTTATGGAAATCTTCGCGGCTGTACTTCCCGGTCTTTTTATGACTGTATAATTCGGCGCCTTTCAGTTGGGTATAAACCGGGTACGAAAACCTCCTTTTCAGGTAATCTTCGGGGTCCACTTCATGGATGCCCATGAGGTTCATGATCTCGAGAATGCCATGCGCCACACGGCCTGAGCCGGTTACTGCGATCTTTACATTGGGCAGCCTTAGACCAAAATAAGTATGGATCAATTCCCTGAAACTGCGCTGTTTATAAACCCTGTCTAAATTAAATAACCCGGTCCTGTACCCGTATGCCATCATCCCATTATGCGCTCCCACCACACCGGCAAAAAAACCAAACCCTATGATCCGCTGCCCATCTTCATGCTCCAGGCATTCATAATCTATCAGGGTGATCTTCTTATCCAGTAAGGCCCGGAACAGTTGTTGGTTATGAGGTTGTTTCTTTTTGGTATGAGAAAAGAACAGATAGGTCTTACCGGGTACCAATTGATCCACCGGCACCTCCTTGATCCCAAGGAGTATATCACAATCATCCATATTTTCCACTATTTCCGCCCCTGCCGAAAGATACTCCCGGTCTGAAAAACACCTTTTTTCCGAGCTTTGGACCACTACCCTGACATCCGGGCCATTCTTATGGATCCACTTGCATTGAGCCGGGGTCAGAGCCACCCTGTTATCAGCCGGTATCTTACCCTCCCTGATCAGTCCTATCCTTGTCATACAACCATTTATAGTTTACATAAAGCGTAAAGTTGCCGCATATAACCATCCCAAACAAACTGATTTAAATCAATCTCCGGGGATAATTAATGTTATAACTTTCATTTTTATTTAAGAATTTTTTTGACTGCCAGGTTACCTTTTTTCGTTTTGAACTGACAGAATAAAAAGTCCGGGGATGAAAATGATAAAAACCATTTGCGGAGCAGTGATCCTTTCTGTTGGCTTTATTGCCTGCAGCAAATCCGGCACACCGGGCGACCCCGCGGATACGGGCCCTTACCAGCTCAGTTATGGAGACTCCATCCTTTATTTAAGACCCTCCTCCGGGGATTATATCGTTTCACCGCTCAAACACCGCGAAGGGGTATATTCCGGTTTTCCCGAAGGAATTGAAATTGATGGCGTCACCGGGGCCATCAATGTATCTAATAGCGAAACCGGTCTGCGTTACCGCATTACCCATATTTCTCCAAAGGGCGACACGACAAAAACGACGGTTGTTCTATCAGGCATCACTTTTACGGATCATTTTTATATCCTCTCGGCGGGAGATTCTGTCGCGAATCCTGTTTACAATGCTCATCCAAACCGGGTATTACCCCTTGCCGGATCTGTTTTTGACGAAGGGAACCTGGCAAACGGGGGTGGTTGTTCGGTGAAGACCGATAACGGGAAGATCAACCTGGCGGAAAGTATCCGCAGGGGGGTATTTGGCCATACGCCGGATAACGATGATAAAAAAGAGATCGAGATCAAATATCGCATCAATGACGGAAGCGGAAAATCTCTCAACAAGCTGAAAGTGCTGCTTTACTGGTATAATACCATGGCAGATGTCCCCCAGTATGTCTGGGATATCCTGAGCGACCGTTCTTCCCAGGGCGTTTTTCTCCGCGGCAGTTCCGTAGAAGAAGCGGCACAGGCCAGCCGGATTGAACAGGCTGCCAAACCCCGCCCGCCCTGCGTGATAATAGTTGACCATTAATGCTGTTTGGCATTTAAATTTGATAAGCATTCGCTTATCATCATGCAAAGAATCACCTTATCACTGTTATTCGCCGTTTTACTCCTGATTGGGATCCCGCAGGAAGCGCCGCGGTCTGCCGCTACCCTCCTTTCCGACTATAAGATTGCTGATAATACGTACCGGCGTGCCGAAGAACTGGCCCTGCGATCGGAGACCCATGAGGCCTTAACAGAAGCGGCCGACATCGAATACCACCGGGCCGCCCGACTTTTCCTGCAACTGCTGCCAGCCGTTCTGAAAGCCGGTAATGATTCACTGGCTTTTTTCATTCAGCTTAAATCCGGGCTGGCACAACATTATTTCGACAGTCTTGAACCGGCAAAAAAACTCTATATCGATGCGCTCGGGCACAGGAATAAGATCAGGGTGGCTGATTCCTTTTACTTTAAACCTTCCCTTTTCACCGGAAATATCCTGTACCGCCAGGACAAATTAGATTCCGCCCTCCTTTACCTGCGCAGGGCGGAAAAACTGAATAGGCAGTATGGGGAAAAACTGGACGGTTCCGAACGCCTCTTTAATCTTTTTGGCGTGCTGCATTATGAAACAGGGAATTACCGCCAGGCGATCAACTATTTCGAAAAAGCGCTGGCACTGCTATCGGAGCAGAACCCATCGGAAAAAAGCCTCCGGGCCAATTACATGATCAATATCGGATCCACCCTGTTAAAAATCGAAGAGTATGCCGCAGCTAAAAAAATATTTGAAGAAGTACTAACCTACCATGTTTTCAATAACGAGTTATTTCACAAGCTGGGCCTGATCCACCTGCACGAAAAGGAGTTTAGTAAGGCCAACGAGTTCCTGAAAAAAGTGAACTACCAGGACAGCAAGAGGACAACGGATCTCTATCTCCATTTTGCCATGGCCTTCACCGGCCTGGGACTGCCCGACTCCGCCGAACTCTATCTTCACCGCTCGCTGGCTGAAAATCTGAAATGGAACGGTCACCGGAAGAATATTTCCTACGGGCTGATATTGAAGTACCAGGCTGATACAAAGGCGGAGAAACATTTGTACAACGAGGCGCTGCCTTTTTACCAGCAGGCCATCCAGCAGTTCGACATCCCGTTCAACAACCCGGATACCAAATCCAACCCGGAACAGTTCAGCGGGGTCTTTTCCTATATCAACCTCTTCAATACGCTTACGGCCAAAGCCGAGGCGCTTGAAAAGATCTATCACCAGGATAATAAAACCTCAACCCTGGAAGCGGCGATGGCGGCCTATCGGTCTGCCTTCAACCTGGCCGACCATGTGGAGCATTTCTATAATTCCGATGAGGCCCGTTTGTTTCTCGGCAAGATCAAGCATGCCGTACACAGCCGTCCCATTGATATCGGCCTGCAACTCTTCCAACTCACCCGGAAAAAAGAATACCTCGATGAAGTTTACCTGTTTGACCAGCGGAACAAAGCCTCCGTACTGTCGCTGAATCTCCGGTTACAGGAACTGGCCACAACCGGCAGAAAGAACAATGAACTGTTCAACCGGGAATCCGCCGTTAAAACGGAGATCACCCGCCTTTCCATAAAAGCGGCGGGGATGACCGACAGTCTTCAGTTGGCTGACCTGAATGGCCGGATCCGCGATCAGGAAATCGAACTGGAGAAGATAAGGGAGCAGATCAAGGCCGATCCCCGGAACCAGGAACTGCTGGCGGCGGAAAAGATCCCTTCCGTTCGCCAGTTG
This sequence comes from Chitinophagaceae bacterium, assembly GCA_044229375.1. Taxonomy (GTDB): domain Bacteria; phylum Bacteroidota; class Bacteroidia; order Chitinophagales; family Chitinophagaceae; genus JJ008. Next base: position 2,551 of record JBGATE010000040.1, on the reverse strand, counting down.
CACCGCATGCTGGATAATACTACGGCTCTTCTTTCCTTTCATCTTTCTGATGAAGAACTGCTGGGACTGGTGATCACGGCCAATCGTTTTGAGTATTTCCGGGCGCCCATCAACCGCAGGTTTTTTACAGAAGTGGAAACACTCCGCAATGCCCTGCACCAGCAATCACCTGATCACCGTTATGCCGGCGTCGGTGCCGCCAACTGGCTCTACCAACTTCTTATCGCCCCGGCCCTTCCTTCACTGCTTCAGTCGCGGCGGCTCATCATCATCCCCGATGATGAACTGCATTATCTTCCCTTTGAGGCGCTGGAAGACGAAAAAGGTCATTACCTGCTGCAAAAATTCGCGATCCAGTACCAGTACTCCACTGCATTGCTGGGTGGTAAACCGCCTTTCAAATTCACCCCGCAGATCTTATCCTTTGCCCCTTTTGTAAGCGCCGGCTACATGGATTCTTCCGCCACACTCAGTAAACTGCCTGCTTCAGCTGATGAGGTTAGTCAGCTGGCCGGTATTAGCCTGCTGGACAGCGCTGCAACGAAAAACAATTTTTTACAATTGGCCAACCGGTACAAGGTGATCCACCTGGCCACGCATGCCAGTGCCGATAACAATGATCCCCTTCGTTCCTTCATCTCCTTCTACCCCGGCAATGCAGCATCCCGGATCTATGCCCGGGAGATCTACGACATGCAACTGGACACCACCAGCCTGGTGATACTCAGCGCCTGTGAAACGGGAACCGGGCAATTGATCAAAGGCGAAGGACTGATGAGTTTATCCCGTGCCTTTGCTTATGCAGGCTGTCCGAATATCATCACCTCACTCTGGAAGGCAGAGGACCGTTCAACGGCGTTTATCACGCAACGACTGCATTACTACCTGGAGAAGAACGAAACAAAGGATAAGGCATTGCAACTGGCCAAGATCGATTTGCTGAACAACCCCGAAATCGATCCTTCTCTAAAATCACCCAATTTCTGGGCCCCGCTGGTGCTCATCGGCGAATACGAACCGGACCATAAACGCAGCAACTGGCCCTGGGTAGCGCTGGGTATTGTAACGATATTGCTGGGTTATTACTTCTATAAAAAGAAGGTCCTGCCGGAAAGGGATATCCGGCAGGACTGACAGGGAAACTGGGTTTGGTTTAACAAAGTTCAACTATTATTGATGCAGGGTGACCGCGGATAAATGCGTGTCCTCCCCGTTGCGTACCACAATATTGCTAATGAGCGTGTCGCGGTAACCGTTTTGACCGTCAAACAAAACTGAATAGGCACCCGCATTCAACCCCACGATCTTAAATTCACCATTATTTTCCGGGATGGCCGTCGCCGTATCCGAACCTATGAAAGCTTTTACGATCGCGGCAGCTCCCGCAGGAAACAGCTTTCCCTCTATTCTCCCCGAATGGCTTCTTGAAAATATCCTGAGATGTGAGCGGAGAAGGTACCCGTTATTATTTCCGGAGCCGCTGTTATCCACCTGTATGGAATTACCGGCATCAAAATCGATCCAGAACATGACCTGTCCGTTCCCCGTGATCTCAAAATGCCGGCTGTCCAGGTCAACTTCAACTTCCCGCTCGTTGTCCTTCACACGAAGCGTAAAGCTTTGCCCGTTCAGCATTGCCGAATTTTGCATGCCCAGTGTGAGCCGGATCTTTTTGATCCTTGCATTGGGCAGAGTGCCCGATGCAAAAAGTGTATCAAGCCCATTGCGGAAACGCAGGATATTATAAACTCCCGGTCGTATCCCCATACTGATCCAGCCTCCGTTCGGCAGGGTATCATCCTCCACTTTCACCTCCAGCCGCTGCATGTCAATAAACACACTGTCAAATACGGGTGTCGCATGATCGGTAAGATAAACGGTCACCGAATGCGGCTGGTTAAGGTTGTCATTCCCTCCCGCATTCTCTTTCTGACAGGAATAAATTAAGAAAGAGGCCGTTAAAATAACCAACAGGGATAATTTCTTGTTATGATTCATACTATTTGTTTTCATTGTGCAATGATCATTTCCATAATAGTAAGCATCGGGGACAGGGATGTAACTTCTTTTGTAAGTAAGACGGGAAATGAACTGCGGGAAATATGTGATACGCTTTATGGCTTTTTTTGTTTTTACCTTTTATTTCTTCGGAACTTGTTTCTCCGGTTCTTTGTCTCTTCTCAAAAAAAACCTCCCCCGTTCCCGGGAGAGGTCACCATCAACCACTGGCAAGCTCTATCTCCATTTTAGCATTTTCACTTTCCAGATCATCCGGGAACTGACGGACCGGTTATATTTATGATCGGGGTCGTTCTTTATTTTGAGCAGGATCGGGAGGGCAAAATCATAATCCCTGTTCCGGATATAGCTCAGTGATAAATAATATTCAGATTCATCTTTCAAAACGGGTTGGCCGGTTTGCGCGGCGGCATCCAGCACTTCACGGAAACATTTGATAGCCTTTGGATCATCTTTTAATTCAAGTGCCGCCACACCGCAGAGGAATTCCGACCGGGGTGTAAGTTCTGTGCCGGTATCATGTAATCGCAGC
>JBGATE010000003.1:0-49653 GCA_044229375.1 Chitinophagaceae bacterium | reverse complement strand
ACATAACGGCTCAATGAACGGCTTTCGCTGGGATACAAACTGCAGAAAAAACACGGGGTGCATTCAACAGGTGAACTGATCGCCATCAAAGAGCAACTGGAAACGAAACTGAAAGCAGAACTGGATATTGAAGACAGCATCCGCCTGAAAGAAACAGAAACGGGACACCTGCTGGCTGTCGCGACATCGCTGGCCGAAAAGATCTCTGCCGGGCGAAAGAAACAACTGCAGCCGCTGGAGAACAAAGTGAATAAATTATTGTCAAAAGTGGGCATGCCGAATGCCCGGTTAAAAGCGGATCTGCAAACGGAAAAAGAACTGAATGCGAACGGGAAAGACAATATTGAATTTCTTTTTGATGCCAATGTGCCTTCCGCCGGGGCGGGGAAGGACGGACAATTCCTGCCCGTACGTAAAGTGGCCAGCGGCGGTGAACTCAGCCGGCTGATGCTTTGCATTAAATCCCTTGTCGCGCAATCTGTTGACCTGCCTACCATGATATTTGATGAGATCGATACGGGTATTTCCGGCGAGGCTGCCCGCCAGGTGGGCATCATCATGAAAGAAATGGCGGCAAGCCGGCAGGTCATCTGCATCACCCATCAACCCCAGATAGCGGGTAAAGCCGACGCACATTTCTTCGTTTACAAAGAAATAGTAAAGGATGCGGTGAAAACAAATATCCGGCAACTCGACAACGGGGAAAGGATCACCGCGATCGCCAAAATGCTCAGTGGCGAAAAACCCACGGCCGCAGCGCTGGAGAACGCTAGGGAGATGCTGATGAACTGAGTTCCGGAGCGTTATTTACCAGGTATTTTTCCTGTTATGCCATGTAAATGCCCCTTTTAGAGAAGGCAATCGGGGCTTCCGCACGGTTGTTGTACCCTATTACGGAACAACAACTAAAATTCCACTTATGAAATCAACCGTACCCCGTCTGCTGCTTTTCCTGCTTACTTTATTGCTGGCCATCCGTTTTACGGCTGCGGCCCAGGAAAGGGAACACCGATCCCCGGCAAAGGAAAAGCCGGCATCTGCCAACATTACTTATTTCCCGGGTGAGACTGTTCAGTGTTATTATACAGACAACCTGCTGGTCGTGAATAAACTCAGGCCCGATGAATTTGACAAAGCTGCGGTGTACAATATGCAGGGCTCCGTGGTTCTCCGGCAGCGTATAACTGCGTCAGTCATCCGTATGGATGCGACCGGTCTGGATGAAGGGGTGTACCAGCTGGTCTTAAGTTCCTCACATGCTTTCAGGGAGAAGAGTCTCAAGGTGGTCGTGAGAAAATAAAAAAGTATGATCTCCCTCCCGTGGTGAAATGGAAAGAGGCAATCTTATCAGCATCATAAATAGAATTCGGCGCAACGGCACAAAGACGGGAAGACCCCAAGCTCAAAAGGTCTCTGTCATGTGCCGTTGAAGCGTAGCAGCTACGTTTAGTCAAAGCTCCTCCCTGTTACTAAAAATACCGCAAATGTAGTATTGACTTTATTACGGGATAATCGGAAATTGCCAGTATTCCTTCTCCAAAAAAAACCGTTATGCCATACTACCCTGGTCTCAACTACAGCAAATCGCTTACCTGGGAAAAAAAATTTGTACGCGACAGGCTTTTACTGCTGAAAGATAAACTGGCTGGTACGGTACCGAAAAAGACAGTAGACGAAACCCTGCTACTGGCTACCTGGAATATCCGGGAGTTTGATTCAGAAAAATACGGCGCCAGGCTGGACAGTACCTATTATTATATGGCGGAGATCATCTCCCATTTTGACCTGGTAGCGGTACAGGAAGTGCGTGACGACCTGACCGCATTCAAAAGATTGATGCGGATACTCGGTAACGACTGGGACTATGTGGTGTCGGATATCACCGAAGGGAAGGCCGGAAACGGGGAAAGGATGGCCTTTGTATATGACAGTCGTAAAGTACAGTTCAGAAGAATGGCGGGCGAACTGGTGCTCCCTGAGAAAAAAGGTGGGAAAACCCTGCAGTTTGCACGTACACCCTATATCGTTTCTTTTCAGTCGGGCTGGTTCAAATTCAATATAACAACGGCCCATGCCTATTACGGGAAGGGCAAGCCCGGCATGAAGCGACGCGTGGACGAAATAAGGGAGGCGGCCCTTTTCCTGAAGGGCAGGGCGGCACGGGAAGCAAAGACGGTTCAGGAAAAAGCGGAACTGGTCAGCCGCTGGGATAATTACAGCTATGTGCTGCTCGGCGATTTCAATATCATCAACCGGGAGGATGAAACCTATAAAGCGTTAACCAAAGGAACCAACTTTTTTATTCATGACGGCGTTTTGAAAAACAAACTCGAAGGAACGAATGTGAAAAGAGATATGTACTATGACCAGATCGCTTTTCTGAAAAAAGACGATCTCCTGGAGATGGGACAGGGTGCGGGTGTTTTTGACTTTTATGATTTCATTTTTACGGAGGCGGACCTGGCGCATTACAAGGCGGTGATGAAAACCAAAGCGGCAAAGACGCTCAAAACCTATAAGGACTGGCGCACTTACCAGATGTCGGATCACCTGCCCATGTGGGTGGAGATGAAAATAGATTTTTCGAGGAAATACCTGGAGGCGGTGAAATGAAAGACTTGCGGCTTTTACCGGTACCATTGCTGCAGGAAAGCCACCCCGTTCCGGTAAAAGATATTTTCCAGCAGGTTCTCCGGGCTAATGAAACCGGAGATCCTGAAATCCGTATCATCGTGAGCGGCAAATTCCTCTTCCCATAACCAAAAATGCTGCAGCAGCGTTTCCTTGAATCCCTGCATGCCGGTCACATTCGGGCAACTGTCAACGGGGTTGATCATCCCGTCAAAATCAGACCCGATGCAGATCCGCTGTGCCATGGTCAGATCGGGAATGCCGTACTTGCGGGCGATCACAAAAAGATGAAATATATGGTTCATGAAATGCCGGGCATGGAACCGATCCGATCGTTGCCGGTCGGTGGTATGTATATCTTCCGATTTCAGCACCGCTTCATCGGGTACAGGGGTCATGTTCAGTGAACGGTCGCGAAAAAGTTCTTTTTCACCCGGACTGATCACTTCCTGTTCATAGATCTCATCCAGGTAATCAGGAGACAGCATTCCGTCTTCTGGTGTACCCAGTATCCGCTGGTCCATCGAGAGACCGATCAGTCCGCCGGAGTTGATGATCGTCACCACATCATCATCATATAAGTTGATACTGGATGGGTTAAAAGACGTGCCTTGCAGGTAGCCGATCGGTTTATAATGTTTCACCCGCAGGTAACCTTGCCCAAAACTGCGGTTGTTCAGGAAGAAACGGTACCTGTTCTGCGAATGGATGCCCGTTAACCCGGCATGCGTGCAAACCAGGGGCCAGTGCGGACCATGCAGACCCATTGCATATAATTGCTGACGGGCAATAAGACTGGTATGCTTGATGTCGCACAGGATCTTTTTCTCTTTCATCTTCAGCAGTAACTGAACCCCTTCATTGCTGATAATGGTCCCGTTGGGGAAGAACGGTTCGGGTTTGAAGATCTGGATGCCGAATGCGTGATTGCAAAAATCATTATTCTCCAGGTGGGCTATATTCATGGCAAAGATCCGTACATCACGCAGTTCGGTGAATTGCCGGAAATTCTCCCAGAATTCAGTCATGATCTGTGCAAGTGTTTTGCCAGACCGTTTGCCATAGAAGGCATGCGGCCCCTCCACGTTGAGGATCGCATGCACCGTGTTCAGGTCAGTCGCGTTGTATTCACTGAAATGACGGATCAGTTTCAGTTTTTTTCCCTGGTGCTCCAGGTGCTGTTCCAGGTGGTCCAGCTCTTCGTTCATCAGCGTAAAATAGAGGTCGCCTGTTCCAATGGCATCCACTTTGTCGTTATCAATATAATCCGTTTGTTCCTCTTCGGCGATCTTCTGGATCAGCCCGTCCCGCATCATGGCAGCCTCGGGCGGGTGCAGCGCAATGGCAATAAGATTGACTCCTCCCTGTACCAGTTGAGAGAGACTAGCTTGCGAGTCCACTATTTCATTTATGCCCTGGCATTTCAGCAACTGCAACAAAAAATCAGGGTCCCTGAAACGCAGATGTATATTTTCCCATGGGGAAGGTTTGTTGACCGGTGCCGTGAACTGGGCCTTGAGGGAAGGGTGCAGGTGGAAGTCAAAGAATGGCATAGCGGGTAAAGCGGGTTTTAGCTTTACAAGCTCGGTATTTTTGAAATGCCGGGCAATAACCTTTTAGTGGTATTTATTGTAGTTACGGAATACAAAAAATGACCGCACGAAACAGTTTAAGCCCGTTTCATTACCATTTCCGTTCAGGAACGGGTGTCGTTCCTCGTATTCAGTCTATGCGCACAATTCCACTTTGAAGGCCAGGCTGAAATAGGAGAAGAATCGTTCCCCGTTGCGGCCGGTATCACCGCTCCAGGCTTGTCCGAAGGGGAAGGGTCTGTGGGCATGACTTATGGCCTCGCCGATCCCGATGATCCCTTCTTTTGTTTGCAGGCGAAAACCATAGTGGTTATCCTGTTGCAGGTTTACCGGGTCCAGTTCAAAGCGGAGCCAATGAGAAGCGTCGTTCCTTTTTATGGCCAGGCTGCTTTCACAGATGGCGGGTCCCCAGGACTTTGCCGCAGGATCAAACTCATGCAGGGTCAGCAGCATCTCACCTGGCTGGGTCACGGCTGACGTATAAACCTGTATATTATTGATCAGTCCGGCTGATGGGCAGGAGAAGGTCTGGCCGGCCAAACGGTCGTTTGCTTCATTGGTCAGGTGCCCGATCCATAAAGTGGTATTTTTCTCTGTCTGGCTTAAAACGGGGCGGCTGCTGCGGGGCATAGTTTTCATGTTCTCTTTTTTTAAGGGTTATACAATGAAAAGCAGCCAGTTTGGGCGGTATTATACTGGAATAACTCCGCCTTCCGGCGATTATTGCGTCCGGCCGGTTAAATTGGGCTGTACGGTAAAAATTTATGCACTAATGTGCTCTTTTTTCCGGGCTTTTACGTGAGCTTTTTAGTAAATTGAAGTAGGCTTCAGGAACCCGGGACCTTGTGGATAACCCCCGCGGAGAGGTGAAAAAAAGGTGCAGAAAGAAAAAGTTTCTTTAATTGAAAATCGGAAGCAGGGCAGCCCGTATTTTCGCTTTCTGACTGACGGAAACATTCCTCTAACGCAGAAATAACAATTTCTTAAAGCAAGACCGGAGATGCGCCTAAAGTCATTGGTACAAAAAATCAATGGTTAATATTTTATCGCCGTAGCTGAACAATGGACCTCACCAATCTCAATAAAGACCGCAAGCAAAGAAGAAAATCCGCACTTGATCTCGGAACCATGGTATTTGGAAAAGTGCCCCCGCAGGCCAAGGACCTGGAAGAAGCCGTACTGGGTGCCGTGATGCTTGAAAAATCAGCATTTGATACGGTTGTTGAGATCCTGAAACCTGAATGTTTTTACGTCGAGGCGCACCAGCGGATATTCAGGTCCATGCAAAGCCTCAGCAACAAGAGCCAGCCTATCGACATTCTGACCGTTGCCGAGGAATTGCGGTTCAAGGAAGAACTGGAGATGGTTGGGGGCGCGTATTATGTTACCAAGCTTACGAACGCAGTTGTTTCTTCGGCCAATATCGAGGCCCACGCCCGGATCATCCTCCAAAAATTCATTCAGCGGGAACTGATCCGGATCAGCGGTGAGATCATCGGCGATGCGTACGAGGATTCCACGGATGTGTTTGACCTGCTGGACGATGCCGAGACCAAACTCTTTGAGATCACCAATAATCACCTGCGTAAGAATTTCGATACCATTGATTCGGTACTGGTAAAGACCATTCAGCGGATCGAGGACCTGCGGCACAAGAATGAGGATGTGACCGGGGTTGCCAGCGGTTTCCCATCGCTTGACCGGGTAACCTACGGCTGGCAGAATACCGATCTCATCATCCTGGCCGCCCGTCCCGCGGTTGGTAAAACCGCCTTTGCACTGAACCTGGCCCGTAATGCGGTGATGAACCCGGTCAGGCAAACGCCCGTGGCCCTGTTCTCGCTGGAGATGAGCGCGGGACAACTGGTACAAAGGATTTTGTCGGCCGAAAGCGAGATCTGGCTGGAGAAGATCGCGAGAGGTAAGCTGGAAGAACATGAAATGAAACAACTTTATGCCCGGGGTATCCAGCGGCTGGCCCAGGCACCACTGTTTATTGATGACACACCCGCCCTGAACATTTTTGAGTTGAGGGCCAAGTGCCGCCGTTTGAAGAACAAACATAATATCGGCCTGATCATCATCGATTACCTTCAACTGATGAGCGGTACGGGAGAGAACAGGAATTCCAACCGGGAACAGGAGATCAGTAATATATCAAGGAACCTGAAGGCCCTGGCCAAGGAACTGAGTGTTCCCATCATTGCCCTTTCCCAGTTAAGCCGTGCGGTGGAGACTCGCAGCGCCGGCAAGGATGGCAACAAGATGCCACAGCTGAGTGACCTCCGCGAATCGGGAGCCATTGAGCAAGATGCGGATATGGTCATGTTCCTATACCGCCCTGAATACTATGATATCACCAGCAATGAGATGGGGGAGAGCAACCGGGGTGAGACCATCGTTCGGATCGCCAAACACCGGAATGGTTCGCTGGAGACCATCAAACTGAAAGCGCTGCTTCATATCCAGAAATTCATCGAAGATGACGAAGGGTGTTCATCCAGACCGGGAGCAGGATGAATGACCTGCCGGATGAAGAAGATACGCCATTTTAAGGCCCCCTAAATCCCCCGCGGGGGACTTCTTAAGAGTTTGAATATTTGAAAAGTTCCTTCTTCAAAGGAGCTTTTTTATTTTTACAGAATGGCACTTCCTTTTTTTCATATCAAAGATTATATCGCCGGTCAAAAGCTGATCACGCTTGAAGAAGATACCAGCCGGCACGTGGTGCAGGTGCTGCGGATGAAAGCGGGAGAGGAACTGAATCTGACCGATGGAAATGGAAATTTATTTTCCTGTAGCATCAGTGATGCGAATAAGAAGCATACCGTTGTTGAAATTAAGGGTACACGGTACCGGGTACAAGGCACAAGAAGGGTCTCCGTAGCAATATCATTGTTGAAGAACACCAATCGCTTTGAATGGTTCCTGGAAAAGGCAACCGAGATCGGAGTGAGCGAAATCTTACCACTCGTTTGTGAAAGAACGGAAAAGGAAAAATTCCGGTTGGAGAGGATGAACGCCATTTGTATCAGCGCCATGCTGCAGAGCCAGCAGTGCTGGTTGCCGGTACTGCGAGAACCCGTCGCATTTAAAGACGCCCTGCTGATCCCCGCGGATAAAAAATTCATAGCCCATTGTGAGGAGGGAAATAAACAGGAACTCAGCAATCAGCACATCGGCACACCGGCACATTCGCTGATCTGTATTGGGCCAGAGGGTGATTTTACTCCTGATGAGATCAAATTGGCCATGCAGCAGGGATTCATCCCGGTAAGTCTTGGTGAAACAAGACTGCGTACGGAAACAGCCGGGGTGGTAGCGGCAACATTGCTATGCGTTGGCTGATCAGTTTCCTTTTTTTTCCTCCAGCACTGGTTCATTCAGCTCCACCACATGCGCCCGTTTCTTCGCCACACGGCTCCGCATCACCATGTTCAGCATTTCCACCATAAAGGAAAAGGCCATACCGAAATAGATATAATTTTTCAGTCCAAGCTGATGAGCGGCTTCCCCGTCCCAGCCTTCAATGACCAGGCTAAGGCCGATCATAACGAGGAAGGAGAGGGCCAGCATTTTTAAGGTAGGATGCTTATGTATAAATCCGGAGATTGCCGGACTGAAGAGAAACATGACGGTCATCGCGATCACTACAGCCGCGATCATGATCTCCACATGCCTGGCGGTACCGCCGGCGGTAATGATACTGTCAAAAGAAAATACGGCATCGATCAGCATGATCTGACCCAGCGCGTTGGCAAAAGGTAAAGGCTTTTTGTCCTTCAACGCTTCGTTCGGGTCCTCACCTTCCAGTTTGTGATGGATCTCCATCACTGATTTATAGATCAGGAACAAACCACCCGAGAGCATCACGATACTGGCCAGGTCAAATCCCTTGCTGCCGATATGAAAGACCGATTTTCCTTTTTGGGCCAGCAACCAGCCCAGTGCCATCAGCAGGAGACTACGGGAAAGGATACCGGTGATCATCCAGAAACGCCTTGCCCTCCTCTGTTCTTTGGCACCTTTCAGACGGTTCAGTATGATACTGACGAATATTACGTTATCGATCCCCAGTACTACTTCCAGTATTACGAGGATGAAAAAACTGATGATGCTTTCTGATGTAAACAGGTGTTCCATAATAGTTGAGGTAATAATCAATAATCAATAATTATTAATTATTAATTATTGATTATTGGGTAAATAGTTACAAATACGTTTTACGATAGAAGGCCCTTCATAAATAAACCCCGTCCACACCTGGACCAGTGAAGCGCCGGCAGTTATTTTTTCCCGGGCATCTGCTCCTGTAAATATACCGCCTGATGCAATAACGGGTATCTGCCCGTTGAGCCGTTCGCAAATATATTTCACCACTTCGGTACTGCGTTGTTTAAGGGGGAAGCCGCTCAGACCACCATCGCCAATTGTCCGGAGCCGGGAGTCCTGGGTCCGGAGCCCCTCCCGACTGATCGTGGTATTGCTGGCAACAATCCCGTCCAGTTTGATCTCGAGTGCCAGGTCCACCACATCATCCAGTTGTTCTTTGCTAAGGTCCGGTGCTATTTTCAGCAGAATGGGTTTGGCCGTTGCTTTCCCGTTATTGATCATCTGCAAATGCATCAGGATCTTCCGTAGCGATTCCTTTTCCTGCAATTCGCGCAGGCCGGGTGTGTTGGGAGAACTCACATTCACGACAAAATAATCAACATAGGGATGAAGTTCCCTGAAGCAGGACTCATAATCCTTCCATGCATCTTCATTAGATGTGATTTTGTTTTTCCCAATGTTTCCGCCAATGATAAAATTTGAATTACTCTTTTTCTCTTTCCACTCTTTTAATCTCTTAGCTATCACTTTTACACCTTCATTATTAAATCCCATCCGGTTAATAAGCGCTTTATCCTTTGGCAAGCGGAATAAACGGGGTTTTTCATTGCCGGCCTGCGGCAGGGGTGTAACGGTGCCGATCTCTACGAACCCAAAGCCCAGGCATTCCAGTTCCCGCAGAAATTTTGCGTTTTTGTCAAACCCGGCTCCCAGGCCCACCGGATTTGTAAATTGAATTTTGAGCACTGAACATTGAACATTTCCTTTTGGCCGGAACAGGGCCGCAATTACTTTCCTGAGACCTATCGAACACAGTAACTTCAGGAAATTCATCGAAAAATAGTGGACCCCCTCTGGAGGAAAGCAAAACAGTATACTGCGGAGAATCCGGTACATATTGGCCGCGAAGATAACTGAACTTTTACCCCGATTTTTGGTTGGTAGGACAAGTCTCTTTACTTTTGAAGTAGAAAGTTGCATAAACAACTAAATTAGTTCATAGTCAATAGTACAGAGTTCAGAGTCGGGACTCTGAGTTTGGAAGGTTTCCCAAAATTTTATACGACCCGACTCTGAACTATCGACTCTGAACTCTAAACTTAAAAGCATGCAGGAAGCTTACATTATCGCCGGTTACCGAACAGCAGTGGGAAAAGCCAAAAGAGGGGGGTTTCGGTTTTACCGTCCTGATGACCTGGCAGTGGAGGTGATCAAAGGTTTGATGGCATCCGTTCCTCAACTGGAGTCGAAGCAGGTGGATGATGTGTTGGTGGGAAATGCCGTTCCGGAAGCGGAACAGGGATTGCAGTTTGGCCGGATCATTTCGGCCCGCGCACTGGGCATTGAAGTACCGGGTGCCACGGTGAACCGCTATTGTGCCTCGGGGCTGGAGACCATCGCCATGGCCACGGCCAAGATCAGGACCGGGATGGCGGATTGCATCATTGCCGGGGGAACGGAAAGCATGAGTCTTGTTCCTACCGCCGGCTGGAAGACCGTTCCTTCTTATGCCATCGCGAAGGATGATCCCGATTATTATCTCAGCATGGGACTGACCGCGGAAGCGGTCGCCAGAGAATATAATATCAGTCGCGAAGCACAGGATGAATTCTCTTATCATTCCCACCAGAAAGCGATCGCTGCCATACAGAACGGATATTTCAAACCCGGCATACTTCCCATCAATGTTGAAGAAATCTACCTGGATGCGAAAGGGAAAAAACAAAAACGGAATTATGTGATGGATACCGATGAGGGACCCAGGGCCGATACCTCAATCGAAGCACTCGCTAAATTGAAACCGGCTTTTGCCCAGGGTGGTTGTGTCACCGCCGGGAACTCATCCCAAACATCGGACGGCGCCGCCTTCGTGATCGTAATGGGGGAAAAAATGATGAATGAACTCGGGCTGAAACCTATCGGCCGGCTTGTTGGCGCCGCTGTAGCCGGTGTACCTCCGCGGCTCATGGGTATCGGACCGGTTGCCGCCATTCCCAAACTGCTGAAACAAACGGGCATGAATCTTTCCCAGGTTGACCTCATCGAACTCAACGAAGCCTTTGCCTCCCAGTCACTGGCTGTGATCCGTGAAGCGGGTCTCGACCCTGCAAAAATCAATATCAACGGTGGCGCCATTGCACTGGGTCACCCGCTCGGTTGTACTGGCTGCAAACTCACGATCCAGAACCTGCACGATATGAAAAGGTTGAACAAAAAGTATGGTATGGTGACCGCCTGCGTGGGCGGGGGACAGGGCATTGCGGGCATTATCGAAAATATAAGCTAAGGGTTCCTGCTTAGCTATTATTTACCGGACTTCTTTTGTACCTTACACAACCAGAAAGGCTTAGCTGGTGTTTTTACGATTATAAGACTGTTTTTTTTCGCCCGGCACATAGTCGACACGGCTTTATTTTTACTTTTCTTAAACTTTTCAATATTTTATAAATCATAAAAGATCCGTTCGCCTGGGCGAGAAACAGGTGAACCAAAACCAATAATATGGACAGAAGAGATTTCCTGACTGCCCGCCGGCCGAAGCGCCCCGCTGATCAAAATCCAAACTCCGGCCAGGAGTTCCGCACCAATTCCGGGATAGGCCCGTATACCGGTTCCTGGACCGAACAGGAAGTAATACACCTACTGAAAAGAACCATGTTCGGCGCTAAAAAGGCCGATGTGGATTATTTTAAAACCATGTCATTGAACCAGGCGGTAGATGAACTGCTCACTCCAACGGCTCCCAATCCCAACCCGCCGGTGAAAGAATACACTACTTCCACCCAACCCGGCACCCCCGATGCCAATATTGTACAGGGCACCACCTGGGTGAATGATATCAATAACGATGGTACTGTTCAATCTCAAAGAAGAGCTTCCTATAAAAAATGGTGGACCGGCGTTATGTTCAACCAGGACCGGAGTATCCGGGAGAAACTGATCATGTTCCTGGTGGATCATTTCGGCAACGAGACCAACGAAGTGGGATATGGCAACTGGGCCTATACGCAACATAGCCTGGTCCGCCAGTATTCGCTGGGGAATTATAAGGAACTGGTAAGGAATATTACCAAAGATATCATGATGCTCCGGTACCTGAACGGCTATCTCAATAACCGGAATGCCCCGGATGAGAACTATGCAAGGGAACTGATGGAATTGTTCACCCTGGGAAAGGGACCGGATTCCCGGTACACGGAAAATGATGTGAAGGAAGCAGCCAAAGTGCTTACCGGATGGCAGATCAACACTACCACGTATCAACCGGTTTTCAATATCAACCGGCATACACTCACCAATAAAACCTTTTCATCTTTTTTCAATAATACGGTCATCATTGGTCGTACCGGTGCAACGGCCGGAGACCTCGAACTCGCCGACCTGCTGAATATGATCTTTGCGCAGAACGAGGCGGCCAAATACCTGGTGCGGAAATTCTACCGCTGGTTCGTTTATTATTCCATTGATGCGGCAACCGAAACCAATGTGATCGGCCCGCTTGCCGATATTTTCCGGAACAACAATTACGAGATCAAACCGGTACTGGCCGCCCTCTTCAAAAGCGAACATTTCTTTGATATGCTCAACAGGGGCTGCTATATTAAAACACCGGCCGACCTGGTGATCGGTTCGCTGCGTGAAATGAATGTTGCCTTCCGGCCCGAATCAGACTGGAACACCAACTACGGACTCTGGAATACATTCTATGCATGGATGGTTAATCTCGGTCAGAACCCGCACGATCCGCCGAATGTTTCCGGTTTACCGGCATATTACCAGGAGCCTTCCTTCCATGAGATCTGGATCAACTCCGATTCATTGCCCAAGCGTAACCAGTTCACCGATACCATGATCCTGAGCGGCTATGTCCGGAATGGATTCCGGGTGCAGTTCAACTGCGTAGCCTTTGCCCAAACGCTCAGCAATCCCGGTAATCCCAACGACCTGATCGATGAGGCGCTGAAATATTTTTACCGCAATGAGATCACCGCGCAATCGAGGGCGCAGATCAAAACACAGATACTGCTGACCAACCAGCAATGGGATTACTACTGGACCAATGCCTGGGCAGCTTATGTTTCCAACCCTTCCGCGGCCAATTTCAATACCGTGAACACCCGGTTGCGGTCGCTGTTCCAGTATTTCTTTAACCTGTCAGAATACCAATTGGCATAAATTCATCTTCAACCAAGTCAAATGAAAAGAAGAGATTTTTTACTCAACACACTTCCTGCGGCTGCCGTCCTGCCCGAAGTGATCGACGGTTATTCTGTAAAGGCGTTCAATATCAATTCCCCGCTGGTACAGGCATTGATGCGGGGCAATACACTGACCGATCACGTACTGGTGATCGTGCAGCTCTCCGGCGGTAACGACGGGATGAACATGGTGATACCGGTGGCGGATTATACCAACTATTTCAATGCCCGGAGCAATATTGCGATCCCGGAGAACCGGGTGCTCAGTATTTCTGGAGTGAACGGAACGGGACTTCACCCGGCCATGACAGGTCTCCAGGCTTTATTTTCAGAAGGCAAGGCAAAACTGATACAGGCCATAGGTTACCCGCAACCCAATTTCTCGCATTTCCGCGCAACGGATATCTGGATGAGCGCTTCCAACAGCACACAGGAAGTGTACAGCGGATGGGCGGGCCGTTACCTGAATTATGAATACCCGAATTTCCCCGCGGATTACCCTAACCCCGACGCTCCCGATCCCCTGGCCATACAGATCGGATCCACCACCACATTGACCACACAGGGTCCCGTGGTGAATATGGGAATGAGTATCACCAACCCGACAAGTTTTTATAACCTGATCACCGGGGTAACCGATCCGGCTCCCAATACACCGGCCGGCAAGGAACTGGCCTTTATCCGTACGGTCAACCAGCAAACACAGAAATATGCCACGGTGATACGCACCGCCGCTAATAATGTACCCGCACAGGGAACCTATCCTGCCAATAACAGCCTGGCCGACCAGTTGAGAATTGTGGCGCGCCTCGTAAAAGGCGGATTGAAGACCAGGATCTATATGGTGAGTTTCGGCGGGTTTGATACGCACGCCGGCCAGGCCAATGGCGGCGATACCACCACCGGTGCGCATGCGACATTATTACAAAGGGTTTCCGATGCCATCCGTGCTTTCCAGGAAGACCTGCGGGGACTTGGTGTAGAGGAAAGGGTGATCGGGATGACCTACAGTGAATTCGGAAGAAGGATCAAATCCAATTCCAGTACCGGTACCGACCATGGCGCCGCCGCACCCATGTTCCTTTTTGGTTCCAGCGTGGAACCGGGTATGCTGGGGGTGAACCCGACCATACCGGCCAATGCCAGTGTGAACGATAATGTGCCGATGCAGTATGATTTCAGGAGTGTGTATTCCACCCTGATGGAAAAGTGGTTCTGCCTTGACAGATCGGTGGTGGATTCTTTGTTCCCGCCGGCTATCAATACGCAATTGCAGAGCCTTCCGCTGGTAAAGGCCGGCGTTTGCACGGGAGTCACTCCACCTCCGCCTCCTCCCGTGTTAACCGATGTTACGATCCGGAACATGCCCAACCCATTTGTGCATAGTACTACCATCGAATTCAAAACAGAAGGTGGTCATACGCTGATCCAGATCATGGACACGCTTGGGCGCCTGATCGCCACACCGGTGGACAGGGAATATCCCGCTGGTGTTTACAGGATCGATTTCAACGGTGAAGGTCTTCCTCCCGGGGTATACTACGCCCGTTTCCAAAACGGCGTTACACAACAGGTAAGAGCGATGATGAAAGTACGTCCTTAGTGAGTCGGGAGTTCAGAGTCGTGAGACGCTGAATCTGTATGTATTCACTCCTGTTATTCGACTCAAATCTTACCCATCAAAAATCATTACGCAATACTGAAAAGAATAAATACACGTATAGCGTAACTCTTTTCTTTTAAACATAATAGAAAGACTCGCTATTGAAAAGAATATACCCTGGAAAACAGTAGTAAACCCTGATGTAAATGGAACCGACTCTGAACTCTCTACTCTGAACTCCCGACTTTTCAATCACTCTGCCTGTGCCCCGCATTCACCCAATCCACGATCTTCTGTTTGTCGGGTGCAGTTAATGGAGCATTGGGGGCCTGGGGCATTTGGGAGGGAAGATTGTCAACAGCCCTTGCCTTGATCCGGTCCCAGTTCGCGATGATACTGGCATCGGTTTCAAAATTTTTACCTCCCTCCATGCCACCACCCAGGTGACAGGGTCCGCAGTAGCCAAGAATGATCTGATTGACCAGTGCATATTTTGGCCCGTAGTTGAATATGCTGATCTGCGCCGTATCAGTGCAGCCCTTCAGGTTTTTTACCGTGATAACATAATTACCGGGTGCAAGACCGGTAAATACGTTGGATGCCTGGTAGGACCCGCTGCCCAGTTTATAGGTGATGGTATCGCCAACCGGCGCATTGATAGTAATGCTTCCGTTATTGGCGTTACCGATAGATTCAGTTTTGAAATATTCCACCAGGTAGCTTACACCCGCACAAGGGTCGGGCGGAGGCGGGGTTGAATCTTTCTTATTACAGGAAATGACAAGACCGGCAGTGATCAAAAGGATTGCCGGGAGGTAATGCGGGAAGCGGTTGGGTTTCATTTAGACCAATTTACAATTTGCCCTTGAGAAATGAAAGAATGACGCCGGGAATATGACCGGAATTAAGGTTAAAAGATTAAGGCTTTTACAATCGTAAGTACAGTTTGCAGGGTGTACGGGATTATTTTAATTTGAATCAATGTTGCAAATATTAAAAAAGCCTAAATTTGCAGGGAATGAACGGGCTGTCCCCATATGGTAAAAAGCTTGCAACAACCCTGTTGTTAAGCCTATTCGTGTATATCCTGATAGAAAAGGCAGGACACGGGCATCCTTCGGGTATTCCTTCCGGATCTGTAAATGACCACACGGTGATGCATGCGGGTATTTCCTGCCTGGTTTGCGATTTCCAATTACCGGCCGCCGATGTTGTGCCGGGTGAATTTTCCCTGGGTATCATTCCTCCATTTCGGATCACTCTTACAGGATCGCTGCCCTGTATGTATTTTGATCCCGCGCTGTCTCCATTTTCGGAAAGAGGTCCGCCTTCTGTTTGCTGAATGAAATGATTTACTGTTATTGTTACAGTAACTGGTTAACCAAATCAAACATTCACATCAGCAGCGTAACGCTGCACCTGTTTCAGCAAATGAAAAAAATTGTATTATCCATTCTTTTCCCGGTCTTTTCCGGGGCATTATTGCCCGCGCAGAACGGTATCACTGCCCGTTTAAATTCAGATCCCGTACTAATAAAAGTAAAAGTGATCCTTTCCGGTACAATCACGGATGCGGTTACGGGCGCCCCGCTGCCCGGTGCATCTGTTTACATTGCCGATGATAAACTGGGTACAACGGCCGGTGACGACGGTGTGTATCGCATCAGTAATATTCCCGACGGACATCATATCATTGAGATCTCACACACGGGTTACAGCACCCGTGTGGAGCATATCGAACTGCTTACGGATGTCCGGATGGATTTTTCCCTTTCACCGGTGATCACCGAAAACCAGGGAGTGATCGTTACCGGCGTGGCGGGGGCTACCAGCATCCGCAAGACTCCCGTGCCGGTAAATGCTGTAAAGAGGCAGGCATTGCTTCAAACAAGTTCCACGAATATCATTGATGCGCTGAGCCATGTTCCGGGCGTATCACAGATATCCACCGGTCCGGCTATTTCCAAGCCCGTTATCCGGGGACTCGGGTTCAACAGGGTAGTAACCGTAAATGATGGTGTTCGGCAGGAGGGACAACAATGGGGGGATGAACACGGGATCGAGATCGATGAAATGAGCGTGACGAGGGTGGAACTGCTGAAAGGACCTGCTTCCCTGATGTATGGAAGTGATGCATTGGCCGGCGTAGTGCATTTTATTTCCGCCGTACCCGTTACCGATGGAACCATAAAGGGAAACCTGCTTACGAACTACCAGTCTAACAGCGGCCTCTTTGGTTCGAACGCAAATCTCGCCGGTAATAAAAATGGATTTAACTGGAATATTAATGGCACCTATCGGTCCGCGGGTGATTATCAAAACAGGTTAGACGGCAAAGTGCTCAATTCGCGGTTCAATGAAAAGAATGTAAGCGGCTATGCAGGTGTAAATAAAGGCTGGGGATACAGTCACCTTATTTTCAGCCATTTCAACCAGCATGCCGGCATGGTGGAAGGGGAGAGGGATGATGGTACCGGGAACTTTGTTTTGTTTGCCGGTTCACCACTGGAGCGGATAGCCACGGAAACTGACCTGGATTCAAGGTCTCTTTTTGTACCGTTCCAAAAGATCCGTCATACAAAGATCGTATCCGATAACAGTTTTGCGATAAACAAAAGCAGGCTCAGGATCAACCTGGGCTACCAGGTTAATACCCGCCAGGAATACGGTAACCCGGAAGACCCCGCCGAAAAAGAATTATATTTTGACCTGGCAACTTTCAATTACAATCTTCAATGGCAGTTTCCTGAAGTGAAAGAATGGCACACAACGATCGGGGTTAATGGCATGCGGCAAATGAATACCAATAAAGGCGCTGAAGCGCTGATACCGGAATACAGTTTATTCGATCTCGGTGGCTTCCTGTATACGCAACGGTTCTTTAAAAAAGCCACCTGGAGCGGCGGGCTTCGGTTTGACAACCGGTCAGTGAACTCCAATGAATATTATGAAGGTCCCGATCTGAAGTTTGGCGCATTCCGGCGTTCTTTTTCCAATATTTCCGGAAGTGTGGGAGTGAGTCTTGAGCCTACCGATCTCCTTACACTCAAACTGAATTTGGCCCGCGGCTTCAGGGCGCCCTCGTTGGCAGAATTGGCCAGCAATGGTGCACACGAGGGAACCAACCGGTATGAATACGGGGAACAAACCCTGCGCTCTGAAACAAGTCTCCAGTTTGACGCGGGTATGGAACTCAATTATGATCACTTCAACTTTGGCATCACGGCTTTTTACAACAGGATGAATGATTTTATCTTTTACCGGAAACTGGGTTCGGTACTTGGCGGCGATTCACTGGTGAATGTGGACGGGAGGGACCTGCCAACCTTTCAATTCAACCAGCAGGATGCGCGACTGACCGGTTTGGAGGTTTCACTGGATATCCATCCCCATCCGCTGGACTGGCTGCATATTGATAACAGTTTCTCCTTTGTATGGGGGAGATTTGATGTAAGGATCGACGGCAGTGAAAACCTGCCCCTGATCCCTGCCGCTAAATGGGTGAGCGAATTAAAAGCCGAGTGGAAAGAAAAAGGCAACTATTTCAGGAACCTGTACGTTAAGTTGGAGGCGGATAAAACTTTTGAACAAAACGCTCCTTTTACCGGGTACGGAACCGAGACCCGTACGGCCGGTTATACTTTGTTTAATGCCGGTGCGGGCGCGGATATCATGAGCAGCAAGAAGAGGATCCTGTTCAGTGTTCACTTATCACTAACCAATATCGGGGATATAGCCTGGCAAAATCATATGAGCCGGTTAAAATATACCGCGGAGAATAAGTTTACGGGCAGGACGGGCGTTTTCAATACCGGGAGGAATTTTTCCGTTAAGCTGAATGTACCGCTGAATTTCGGATGGGGTCAAAAACCATGATTCCTATTACTACGGGTAAACAGTAACTTGCAGCATGGAGATCAACTTCAACACCCCCGCTTTGCTCTTCCCGGCGATCACCCTGCTGCTGCTGGCTTATACCAACCGTTTCCTGGCCATTGCCAGCCTGATCAGGAAACTGCACGATGAATATACCCGGGGGCAAAAATCCAAGGTATTACTGGGGCAATTGCACAACCTGAAAAGAAGGATCAATTATATCAAACTGATGCAGGCCCTGGGTGTCTTAAGCTTTTTATGCTGTGTGATCTGTATGTTCTGTATTTACAAAGGGTGGGGGGAAGCTGCGGAATATATCTTTGCCGCCAGCCTGCTGAGCCTGCTGGTATCCCTGCTTTTTTCCCTGGTCGAGATATTTTTAAGCACCCGGGCGCTGGAACTGCAACTGAGTGATATCGAAGAACTGGAAAAATCAGGTTTCTTTTCCAACCTGATCGCTGGAAACGATAAAAAAGAATCTTAGTTTTATAGTCATGCGATACATGAAAGCCATATTAGTGTTATCACTTATTTCGGTTGTCAATTTTTCCTGTTCCAAGGGCGGATCGGGTACGGATGATCCCGGTAATCATATCAATAACCCCAATGATATTATTCCGCCTGTATTGACCGTTACCAGTCCTGTACCTGACCAGGTATTTAACAGTGGGAACACGATCAATATTTCCGGGCGGATAACAGATGACCTTGGGTTGTACCGGGGTTCTATCAAGATCATCCAGGATGCGACCGGTGCAACAGTAAAGGAACAACTGTACGAGATCCATGGACTGCCGGCCTATGATTTCAATGTTAATCATGTTATCACCGTATCCGCTACAACCGATTATACGGTAATTGTATGGTTTGAGGACCACGGGTATAACGCCGCCACAAAAACGGTGAAGATAAAAGTCAGCCCCTGATAGGTTCAGGCGGATCGCATCAGTTTCAGAACATGTGTCCAGCTTCCCCCGTTGTACACTTCATTCAATCCCTTTTCTTTCATGATACTAACCGCCTGGCGGCTGCGCGTGCCCGAGGAACAGCAAAAAATGACCGGGCGCTTCATGGCCCTGATCCGTTCCGCGCTGACCGCGATCCGGTTTAAAGGAATATTGACTGAGTCGGGGATCCGCCCCTGGTCATATTCATTGACATTTCTTACATCGATCACTACAGCACCTTTTTTCAGCGCCGCTTTGATCGCTCCGTTTCCCAAGCCGAGAAAAGATAAGATACCCATGTTTATGCAACTGATATTTTTGCTTTTCGTTCGCCGATCTGCTGGCGCCACATCGCATAGTACAATCCTTTTTCTTCCAGCAGTTTTTCATGATTGCCCGTTTCCACCACATCCCCTTTTTCAAGGACATAGATCCGGTCGGCATGCATGATGGTACTGAGCCGGTGGGCGATCAGGATCGTAACCTGGTTGCCGTGCTGCGATATGTCCCGGATCGTATCCGTGATCTCTTCTTCGGTGAGCGAATCCAGGGCGGATGTGGCCTCATCGAACAGCAATAATTTTGGTTTACGCAGCAATGCCCGGGCGATCGAGATCCGTTGTTTTTCACCGCCCGACAATTTCAACCCTCCTTCACCGATCATCGTATCCAGGCCCTTTTCCGCCCTGGCCAGCATTTGCTCGCAGGAAGCTTTTTGCAGAACATCGGCAATTTCTTCATCCGTTGCAGCCGGGTTCACAAAAAGAAGGTTCTCTTTGATCGTGCCGGAGAATAACTGCGTGTCCTGCGTTACAAAGCCGATCTGGTTCCGCAGGTCATTAAAATCAATATTGTTCTCATCCATGCCGTTATAAAGTATACGTCCTTCCTGCGGGCGATAAAGCCCCACCAGCAGTTTCATCAAGGTTGTTTTACCGGAACCGGAAGGACCCACAAAGGCGATGGTCTCGCCGGTCTTCACCCGGAAACTGATATCATTGATGGCATTGTGCATGGCCGTGAGATGTTTGAAGGCCACATGATCGAACTCCAGGGTTTGTATATCCCCCAGGTGCTTGGGATTTTCCGCCATTGGCTCCGGCGCTTTTTTCATCAGGTTCTCAAAATTCTCCAGCGATGCCTGGGCTTCGCGATAAGTGAGGATGATGTTCCCGATCTCCTGCAGCGGGCCAAATACAAAAAATGAAAAGATCTGCATGGTCACGATCTGCCCGGCATCCATTTTCCCCCGGTAGATGAACAGCATCAGCAGGAAGAGGATGATCTGGCGCAGCGTATTGACAAAAGTTCCCTGTACGAAACTGATACTGCGGATCCGTTTCACCTTGGTAAGCTCCAGTCCCAGGATTTTAAAGGTGTTCTTGTTCAGCCGGCCCACTTCCTGCTGGGTAAGTCCCAGGCTTTTCACGAGTTCAATATTGCGCAGCGATTCGGTAGTGGCGCCCGCCAGGGCGGTGGTTTGCCCGACAATTTTTTTCTGGATGGTCTTAACCTTTTTACTCAGCAGGTTGGAAATGACGGTCAGCAAAAAGATGCCCCCGAAATACACCAGCGGGAGACTCCAGTGTATGGTGGTCGCATAAACAGCTACGAACAGGATCCCGATAATGACCGGGAAGAGGATATTGATGAAGGAGGCTATAAATTTTTCCGTATCGATCCTTACTTTCTGCAGAACACTCAGTGTTTCACCGCTTCGGGCATCCTCAAATTCCTGGTAAGGCAGTTTCATGGCATGCTGCAATCCCTGCGTAAAAACGGTGGCCCCGAATTTTTGAGTGATAAGATTGAGAAAATAGTCCTGGAAGGCCTTTGCGATCCGGCTGATCATGGCAACCGTAATAGAGGCGATCACCAGCCAGGCGACCCCGTAGATAGTATTTAATTTTTCCACCCTTTTGATCGTACCGGAAGTTTCTAACTGTACACTGGAATCGATATACT
Source organism: Chitinophagaceae bacterium (assembly GCA_044229375.1). Classification (GTDB taxonomy): domain Bacteria; phylum Bacteroidota; class Bacteroidia; order Chitinophagales; family Chitinophagaceae; genus JJ008. The sequence continues at coordinate 28,508 of JBGATE010000003.1, read as the reverse complement.
CTTTATTGGTAAAAAGAAACTCGTTCCAGCTCAGGGGTTCTACTTTCTGGTGGTAGCTCCCCAGGGTCACTAATTTTCCGAAAATAATGGGGTCGATCAGGGAGAAACCGATATTGATGGCTGCCAGCAAAAGGACCAGCCCTACCAGCCATTTATACGGCTTCAGGTAATGGAGAAGAATTTTCATATTAAGAGTTATTGCAGGTATTTGTTAGGTTCATTCCGCCTACGCTATTCAACCACGCCTATGCATAATTGGATGAAAGGCTAAGGCGGAGAAGCGCACAAACATCGTACAAGTTCGGAAAAAATGACAATATAGCAGTCATGTAGGCGGCGCATATTGAGCGGGGAGCGGCAAGTAGGTAATAGAAAGCGGGGAATGTTGAGTTGTAAGTTGTAAGTGGTAAGTAGTAAGTATATCTCCGGCTGGAAGAAGTTGGCCTTACCAGGAAAAAGCATAGAAAAGAAAGTGAGGTTAATTATTGGAAGTATGGGGCCGGATCAGCGTGTTGAATCAGCTGCCTGACAAAATACGCAATTCCGGCCCCAGCCTCAGCTAAATCACCCTGATGGCGCATTAAAACAGAATTATTTCATCGCGGGCCTTCTATGATAATGACATCTCTCCACTCACCCGCAGTGCGTTTAATCAGTATAATGCCGCATACAATGCCCTTACCATAGTCAATATGATGAAAAGTCGGAAACCCGCTCAGGTAACCATTCCGGGCAGCATAATCATTGGCGGATCTCATCCTTGCGCCAATATCATCCAAAGCAGGGTTTCCTAACTCGGACAGGGGAACATCCCGCCAATCGGCAGCCGCCGAACCCAGGAGTACCGTACCGCAAACAATACCCTTTCCATAATCTGCGTGGTGGTAGGTTGGGAAGCCACCTATGTACCCGTTTTGTACGGCATAATTTTGTGTGGCCCTCATCCTGGCTGCGAAATCATCTATGGGCGGGTTGCCCAGGTCTGACAAATAAACATCCTGCCATTGTGCAACGCCGGCTTTGATAAAAATAGTGCCGCCCACTGTATTATTGCCCTGCCGGATCTCATGGAGATTTGGGTAAGCACCGGCAAAGCCTTCTTTGGCTGCTATATTAGCTTTGTGACGAAAGGCAGCCATAGCGGACTGTGATGCTGATGGATAGTTGCCGGGAAGTTGCATCTGCCGGCGATCGGGGTTAGGGAAAGGCGTATTACAGGGAAACCTGCTTATATTATTATAAAAATTATCTATACCCTGAATATCCTGTTCACTAAAATCGGCCCGGTTTCCCAGGCAATCAGGGCAGGGAACAACCATTCCATTCTGCACGCATTCAATGGTTGGGTTACCGTTTTTCGAGAATGCGGTTGCATTGTAATGCATGATGGAACAATAATCATAAGCGCTATGCGTATTCCCGATCTCTATCTGGAACTGGCTTTTTTTGTCATCCTCCATGTTCGCTTCGTTCAATTTTATATACTGGTCCCTGTCAAACCTGCCCTGTTCGTGATAAAAGCCTGCCGCATGCATCAGTTCATGGATCACTGTGCCTTTTGAAGCTGTTTGGGATAATAATAGGGGTTGTCCTCCGCCCTGGCGGCCGATCTTTGATATACCGGCTGTAGAAGCACCCAGGCTCATGGAGAAACTTATTTTGATATAATCATCCTGGTCGGTCCGTGGAACCAGGCATAATTCCGTACGGTTATTGTATGCCGCGATAGCACTATGAACTATTTCTCCCAAACCACTTGTATAAATAGAAGGATCTACAACAATAGGAATTGTTCCATTCGGCCACCGGTATTCGATGATCCCAAAACCGGTCGCAGAGTACGACATTGTTTTAGGCAAATCATCACCCACGATAATATCTCCGTTCAGTATAAAAAAGTGCCCTGCTTTTTGTACCCGGTACGTTTTCTCTTCTGAGGAAAAAGGAAGCTTCAGTTTCATGCTGGTGTAAGCATTGGGGAAAAGTTCGGCCGCTGCAGTGTTTGTAGCTTTTTTGGTTTCAATGGCAGTGCTTTTCGCCGGGATCGCGGTCAGGACAGCATTATTTTTTTTGGCACGTACAGATTGCGAAGGAGACTGTGCCTGTATTGTTCCGGACAAAACAAGCCAGCTCATGATAACAGGGAATACTTTCATAATAACTTTTTTTAATTTCCTTTCTTTGACGAAACCATTAAAGGCCGAATGTGCCATTACAGAAAAGCGGGCGGTCTGTACCCTGTGAAAAATTGTGTGCTTTTCAAAGCAGGCAGCTATTACATGATTTGGCGATCAGGAAAAAATGGATAGCTCTGTGTTTGTTTCAAGAATTACTGAAGCTATGCTTATTTCTCTATATCCGTTCTTTTGATCTTAATAAGGGGAACTACTTAACCGGTTCTGGCTCTGCGGTAATAAGTTTACTATAAGCTTGAAACTGCTATAAGTCCAGTGACAAGTTAGGCGTTACTCCTGACTCCCGACTCATTTCTCACCCCGCCCACCCCTCCCGGTCCAAACTCCTGTACTGTATGGCCTCGGCAATATGTTCGGGTTGGATGCCGGCACTTTGGGATAGGTCGGCGATCGTGCGGGACACTTTGATGATCCTGTCATAGGCCCTGGCAGACAGGTTCAGCTTTTCCATGGCAGTTTTCAGCAAATTTGCGCCAACCTGGCTGATGATACAGATCTCCTTGAGCATCTTGCTGCTCATTTGCGCATTGCAATAAATGCCGGGGTTGTCCTTGTAACGGAGTTCCTGAATGTCCCTTGCATTGATCACCCTGTCGCGGATGGAACAGGAATTTTCCTGTGGCTTCAAGGATGAAAGTTCACTGAATGCAACCGGGGTCACTTCTACATGAAGATCGATCCGGTCGAGCAACGGCCCCGATATCTTGTTAAGGTATTTTTGCACGGATCCCGGCGGACAGGAACATTCCCGTTCGGGATGGTTATAGTAACCACAGGGACAGGGATTCATCGATGCAATAAGCATAAAGGACGCGGGAAAATCCACCGCCACTTTTGCCCGCGAGATCGTCACCCTTCTTTCCTCCATCGGCTGGCGCATCACTTCCAGCACCGTTCGTTTGAATTCAGGAAGCTCATCAAGAAATAATACCCCGTTATGCGCAAGCGAGATCTCGCCGGGTTGCGGGATACCGCCTCCCCCGACCAGGGCCACATCTGAAATGGTATGATGCGGTGAGCGGAAAGGCCTTTTGGCCACCAGGGTGGCATTCTCCGGAAGTTTGCCCGCAACAGAATGGATCTTGGTTGTTTCCAGGGCTTCCTGCAGGGAAAGCGGTGGCAGGATGGTCGGCAATCTTTTCGCCAGCATGGTCTTACCTGCACCGGGCGGACCGATCAGTATGGCATTATGCCCGCCGGCCGCGGCAATTTCCAATGCTCTCTTGATATTCTCCTGTCCTTTTACATCGGCAAAATCGATCTCAAAATCATATTGCGAGTTAAAAAATTCTTCCCTTGTATTAATGATCACCTGTTCCAGTCCCGATTCCTCCTTTTCAAAAAAACCGATCACTTCGCTGATGTGATCGGCGCCATACACGGAGAGGTTATTGACCATACCCGCTTCTTTCGCATTCACTTTCGGAACGATCAGTCCCCTGAATCCTTCTTTTCGCGCCTGGATGGCTATCGGTAATGCGCCTTTAATGGGACGTATTACACCGTCAAGAGCGAGTTCCCCCATGATAACATAACCGGAAAGCGCCTCGCTGTTCCTGACCTGTCCGGATGCACCCAATATACCCAGTGCAATGGCGAGATCGAAAGCCGTCCCGCTTTTCTTGATATCAGCAGGAGCAAGGTTCACCACCACTTTTGTACGGGGTACGCTGAACTGGTTTGTCTTGAATGTGCTCTCGATCCGCTGCAGGCTTTCTTTAACGGCATTGTCGGGCAGACCAACGATCATGGGTCCCATGCCGCTCTGCAGCCAGTTCACTTCGATCGTGATCGTTATCGCTTCCACACCATATACCGCACTTCCGAATGTCTTCACCAGCATGCGGGAAAGTTAACCACAATGCACAATGACGGGAGGGGAAAACAGCGGTTAAAAACCGTTATTTCCCCGTGACAGTAAATGCAGCCAGCAGCGAACTGTTGGGGTCGGGGGTGATGGTGGTAAGCCCTGTGCCTGCTTCAAGGATAAAGCTTTCGGTCTTTTTTGTGATAAGCAGTTTAATAACACGCGGCGTTGCCTGTAAATAATTTAGTTCAAGTTCCAGCGGGAATTCAAAAGGCTGGGAATCCTGCAGCTGGTCAACGGTCACTTCAATGTTTTTTCCGCCGGGCTGGTAATGCCAGTTGATACCAAGCTGGGGATTAACAGCTGTGTACAGCCATTGCCGGAAGAAATGATCCAGTTTTTTCCCGGCATTGGCTTCAACGATCGCCTGGAAATCCTTTGTGTCCGCGTTCCTTCCCGCATAGGCTGCATAATAATCACGGATGATCTTATGAAAGACCGTATCGCCAAGTTCCCGGCGGAGCATATGCAGCACCCAGGATCCTTTCTGGTAACTGTTGGCATTCAGCAGTTGCATGTAATTGGAAGTGGTATCCACGACCGGGCGTTTCCGGCTTTTTACAAATTCTAGAACAACATCACGGTCGGCCCGCATCCGGCTGTTAAGGACGCCCGTTCCTTCCTTTGATTCCGTGTAAACATGCGTGAGATACGTGGCGAATCCCTCGCTTAGCCATAGATGGGCAAAGCTTTTTTCGGTGGCGTGATTGCCGAACCACTGGTGAACGATCTCGTGCGACTGCAGGTTCTCCTCCGTTCTTTTTCCCGTAACCGCATCTTCGAAATAAAAAATCGCCCCGGCATTTTCCATTCCGCCAAACATGGTCTTGGATTGCACATTGGCCAGTTTTTTATAGGCATAGGGGCCGATATAATTCTCATGCCAGGCAAGGATATCTTTTGCAGTGGCGAAATCATAAAAGCCATTCTTTTTGTTTTCCGGGAAAACCCAGGTGCTTACGGGAATACATTCATGGATCATGCCCGCCAGCTCTACGGCGAATTCCGCCACCCCGATCACCATCACTTTCGTGGGCAACGGAACATCCTCTTTCCAGTGTGTGAGCTTTTTATTGCCGGGCAAATTGCTTTCTTCGACCTGGATGCCGTTCGATACTACCTGGTATTGTGCCGGGGCCGTAACGATAAATTCCACGGAAGCCTTATCTGCCGGGTCATCCACACAGGGCAGCCATTGGTGCGCCCGGTTGGGCCAGTTGTCGGAAAAAAAGGTTCGATTCCCGTATTTGTTTTTGGAGATGATCAGGCCATCGGCAGGGATACCTGAATAACTGACCGAAAAAAGTATCGTATCTCCTGCCGGGTAGGTCTTATTCAGGGTGACCTGCAATTTTTTACCGGACCGGGTAAAGCCGCTCACCGCAGTCCCTGTAACGATCCCGTTCTTCATGCCTTTTCCATTGGTATTCACCGGAGCCAGGTCAATACTGATCCCGTTGCCCGGTTCGAGGAACCGGAAAGTCACCGTGGCTTTCCCCCGGATGGTATCATCCCTGTTATTCAGTTCGATCTCGTACCGGTAATGCAGTATATCCGTTTTAGATTGGGAGAAACCTTTAACGCTGCAGCAAAAGAACAGGAAGAGAAAAAATGATTTCACCGGGTTAAATTTTGGAAAAGTTACCGGTTTGTTTGAAAAGAAAAAACTAAAAAAACCTGCAGGATCTTCCTGCAGGTTTTAACAGCATATTCCGGATATTTACCTGATCATTTTGATCGATTTCATCTTACCATTCACCACCAGCCGGGCATTGATGATATAAAGTCCGCTGGGATAACCATTCAGATCCAGGAGTACATAATTGCCGCCCGGGTAAACCGTTGCCTCCGTTTTTTGCAGCAATTGGCCCGTAGCCGTGAACAAACTGATTTCAACGGGTGAAAGCTCATTGCTTACCACCCAGAGGAAGGGCCGCTTCCCGGGGTGATCCCATAATTGGATGCTGAAATCATCCCTCAGCAGGTTGTTGTCGAGTTTCACATAGGTTTGTTTTGCATCCTGCGCGGTGCAAAAACCATTACTGTAGGTATAGGTAATTATATGTGTGCCGATGCCTGCCAGCCGCGGGTGAAACTGGTTATTGGTGATCCCGTTACCGCTAAAGGTACCGCCGGGGGGAGTGGCCGTCAGTGTTACGGCATCTGCTGCATGAGAGTATTCGGCGGCAAGTCCATTGATGGAAACCGCGGGAGCGGGTACAACCGTTGCCGTAACAGCTTTACGCTGGCCGTTATTGCAGGCTTCTGCCAGCGCTTCGATCTCCCAGTTGTAAAAGAAAGGATACCTCGCGTCACCGGAGGATGAACCCACGATATTGGCAACAGACTTCAGTTTGAAAGGGAAACCAATATTAGCAGAAGCGGTGGTGCTGGAATACAGTGCTGCCAGCGGACTGGAAGAAGAAAGACCCAATTGGTGGTTCAGCCCTGCCGGAATGAAGAAATTAAGGACGACATCCTGTTCCCCGGCTACCAGCGGGAAATTCTGCTCCTTCAGCAGGTGACCATACTGATCCCGCAACTGAATGGTATAGATGCCCGCAGTTTGGGCAGCCACCCTTACTCTTTTAAGTTTGAATGGCAGGAAGGCATTAAAGATGAGATAGTCGTTGCGGGTACCGGTATAATTGCCCGCACCGCTGAAACCTGTAGTGGCGGGCCCCATATTTCCGCTGAGTACCGAAGGCTGGTCGGCAACATAGTAGGTGGTATTGCTGAACAAACTTCCTGTTTCAAAACTATTTCCTATAAAGACCAGGTTGCCGCCGGAGGGCGCATCATACCAGTGGGCATTACCGCTGGCATACAAGGTGGCTCTTTCGCCGGCACAGAGCGTATCTTCGGTTGTTACAGCGGGGTATGCACTGGGACCCGATTGAAAAATATCCAGCGTATCACTGGTGGTGGTACCGCAGGGTGTGGTGGCCCTGACCCAGTAACGGCCGGGTGCGCTGATCGAGATCTTCTGCGTAGTGGCGCCATTGCTCCATACATAATTGCTGGCCCCGCTTGCTTCCAGTTCCATGCTGTTTCCCTGGCAAATGGTATTTCCTTTTTTGCTGAAGAGATAGGCATAGGCCCCCGTATTGGATGTACGTTGTTTGGTAATAGGGATCTGCGCGGCCAGCCAGTTATTGTCATCCCTCATTTCCAGGAAATGATTGTCGGGGTCCACCTGGATCACAACATAGTAGGAACCATTGCAGGCTTCGTAAGGTATCTTTACAAAGCTCTCATCGAGGTGACGTCCGTAAATATCCACTTTGCCCACACTGATACCCTGTTTCACATTATTGCATCCGTAACCGCCCCCCAAACCATAATTGGGAAAACTGCTGTTGTTCAGAATATTTCCATTCGCATCCCGGCAATCCCCCAGGCTGCCGCTGCAGGTGGTCAGGTCGATCAGGCAGAAGCTCACTTTAACGCCGCTGTTCACGACGGGCCATTGCAGGGTGTCGGATACAGAAGCATCGGCCAGCCGCAGGGTATATAAACCCCAGCCTTCAATATGGATATGTCCGTGTGAAGGGTGGTAGACCATCCAACCGGCATCGCGGTCAATAAATTGTATGCTGTTACCAGCCTTTTGATAAACCCTTTGTTTGATCAGTCTTTTGGGATAAGAACCATCGGGACAAAGAAAGTTGGAAGGAGGAACAAAATTGAACAGCGTATCCGTGCCACAGAGATAATTATTCGTCGGGATGGTTTCTACAGGTCCCCAGCCAATATTGGGAGTGGAGACATCAATCCGCAGCAAACCTTTGTTGGGAGCCGCGGCGGCCTGTGTATATTCGGCCCAACCCGTTGTGCTGTTCAATGATTTTTTCCCTGCCGTAATATCCGGTAGCAAGGTGCAATTGACGGAACCGGGAATGGGGCAGGAGCAGCCTGCGGGATTAGAGGTGCTGCACTGGGCACTGGCTTTTGTCAGAAAGCAAACGGTTACTGCTGTAAGCAGCAGGGCAGCAGGATGATTTTTTAAATAGGGTCTCATATAGCAGTTGTTGAAAATATGTGACTTTAAATGTAGATAAATTTAAAGCAGCATGCAAATGAATCAAACCGTTACAACATGATATTGATGTAGTAATATCCCTACAATTGCAATGAATGCAAACTGATTTGCAGTGAGTTTGCATTGCTGGTTCGGCATACAGGGAAACGATGGAGTTTCCGAACATTTTGATTCATGTCATGCCCCGTGACGGGGAATCTAAACCGGTTATTTATAAACGGCCGTTGCCGGATTAAAATAACGCCAGGAATGCCAGAATTCCTGGTAGGCCTGAACCGGTCTCAATTGTTCCCCTTTCAATGGTCCATCAATACAAAAACCGTCATTATTCCAGGTGGAAGCGGTGCCGGTATCTTTCATTCCCGAACTATCTGTTATAAAATCCATCAAACGGTCGTTCAATACACGGTTCCAGGCATGAAAACTGGCGTTGTCATTTTCTACGGTTATAACGAATTGCATACCTGAGATTGAATCCTGTATGATCCTTTTTGACACCAGTTGGTTCCAGTCATAGGCTTTTGAAGTACCGTTGTTCCGGATCCCCACGACCCATGATTTGAATTGCCAGGAACCGCTGTCCCTTTTTTCGAGCCCGCTTTTTATGGTGCCGGCGTCAAACCCTGCGAGATCGGCGTACTTTTTTGCGAATGCAGGATCCGGCTGAAGGACAAGGGAAGAAGGGTGGGAGCGAAGCCACGCACCAAGACGCATTTGTTGCGAGGGGATCTCACGCAATTTTGTCCCTTTTAATTTGCCGGTAAGAGCCTCACCCGTGGCTTGCCGCCACCAACTTTTGGTGGTAATGTCTTCGAACATGGCATTGAAATGGTCCATGCCCACCAGGCGGAAATATTCTCTTTTTCCGTTCACGAAGGGGCTATATACCCTCCCGGTGCGGCACACAGTGCAATAGGTTATGATCACCGGTTCGCCGCCAATACTGTCCCGCACCTGGTGATGATATCCGATGATCTCGATCGGATAGGCCCTTGATTCGTTGTTCAGGGTTACGCCTAATACAAGCTTATCCATGCTCACCCGGTTGCCGGCTTCGGCTGCCAGTATCTTGTTCTTCGGCTGGTAAAACATCTTGTCGGCCAGGAACCGGTAGTTGACCATATAAAAGATAAATGAATAGAGAAGCATCCCCAGGATAAAAAGGCCGCTCTTCCATTTTTTCCATTTTCCAAAAGAGCGGTAAACGGCGACGCCGATCATCAGTAATGCGGAGATACGGATAAAGACAATATATTTTTCCAGGAAAAAAGCGATCGAAACAGTATTGCCGCGCTGGCTGCCAGGGAAGGGCATTATGAAATAGACCCGGAGGATCTCCGCTGCAAACAGGATCAGCATGCCGGCGGGTAAAAGGAGCTTTCTCATGTTGAAAGTTGCGACAATGAATTTACAGATTCTCCAGCATCTCCACCACCTTCTCTCTTTTCAGGATCACGTACCCGATCCGGTCGTTGCTGATACCCTCTTTGAGCTGGTAACTGAACCGGAGTTGTTCGTCCTGGACGATGGTCTCGAAATAGCGGAACGAGATATTCGGGTAGTTCTTCAGTTCTTCCCCGATCTCGTAAAGATGGGTGGAGAGAATGAACAATGAGTTTTTGATCCTGATCAGTCCCTTGATCACCGTAAGGGAACATTTCATGGCATCCTGTACATTGGTTCCCTTGAAGAGTTCATCGATCAGCACCAGCCATTTCCTGCCGTCATTGATCTTCTCCACCGTATTCTTCACCCGCTGCACTTCGTTGTAGAAATAGCTCTCGCCTTTGGCGATATTGTCTTCTACGTTGATGTTGCTCAACAGCCCGTCGAAAAGGGTAAGCCTCATCTTTTCCGCAGGCACCCCCATACCGATATGTGCCAGGAAAACAGCCGAGCCCACCGCTTTAATGAGTGTGCTCTTTCCGGCCATATTCGCCCCGGTGAGGAAAAGAAAATGCTGTTGAGGGTTCATCTGCATATCATAGGCCACGGGCCGGGGCAGGAGCAGGTGGTACAGGCCTTTTGCATCCACCAGCGGGGATTCCTGTTCCAGGAATTCCGGGAAACTGAGCCCGTATGTCTTTACCGCCACGGCCATCGAGTACCAGGCATCAAGCCGGCTATAGATATCGATCAGTTCAAAAGTGTTCGATTTATATCTTCCCCGCAAATGATAACCGAAATAGAGGTTTTGACGGGTGGAGAATTTTCGGCCCGGTTCTGTCTGTGAGAGTTTTTCCAGCGGTTCTTCCTTTATTATTCCATTGATCCGGTCAATATAGATCTGGATGGCAGGGGGGAGGTCCACATTTTCCAGCAATTCGGCAATGCTTTTCAGCCCGCGGTAGAAATCCGCGAAATGACCGACCGAATATTTCAGCATCGAGTAGTCCTCGCTGTGCAGCCATTTATACGTCAGGTTGTTCAGGGAAGCCGGCGCCTCGCTGATACTGTCGAGGGTGTAATCGAGAAACTTTTCCATCACCAGGATGGTGCCGTTGCTGATACCGGTGGGCCAGTCCTTCACATGCTCCATAAAAGTGCGGATTACCCGCTGCGTTCCCAGAATTTTTTTCAGGTCATCATGCGGTTCGCTGAAGAATTTCCGCAGCCATTCGCGTCCTCCGACCGTTCTTGTAAAGTTGAGTTTATGGAAAATGGAGAATTCTTCTTCCTGGTGGAAGATGGAGATGTCGTTGAAGGAGATTTTGTCTATTTGCATGACCGGAATTAAAGTTCCAAGAACCAAGCTCCAAGCTCCAAAGAAGCTCCAATATTCAAATTAAAAGAAATTAAAAAGATGAAATCAAAACAATGTACAAAATTCAAAAATCAGAACCGGAAAAAAACGAAATAAAAGGGTAAAAAACGTTGTTTGAGGGGCAGGCTGATGATAATTTGCCTTTTGAAATAATGAATATGCCGACGGGTGATAAAAAGGTGTATGATCTGGAGGAAAGAACCGCGATTTTTGCAGAAAGGGTGAGGGATTTTTGTTCAAAGCTTCCCACGAATGCTGCCAACATCGAATATATACCGCAACTTTTACGGGCCGGGAGTTCACCGGCAGCCAACTATATTGAGGCTAACGAAACCATTGGAGAAAAGGACTTCAAAATGAAGATCAAAACCTGCCGCCGCGAATCAAAGGAATCGGCTTACTGGCTGCGGATGGTCGTCACCGACGGAAGTACAGCCATGGAAGAGGAAAGGTCTGCACTCAGGCAGGAGGCTCGTGAATTTATTTTCATTTTCACTGCTATCCTGAAAAACAGAGGTTAGGACACTTTTTTAATTTCTTTTTAATTTATTATTTCTTTGGAGCTTGGAGCTTGGTTCTTGGGATTTAAAAATCAATTTCTATCAAACACTATCCTTTCTCCCATCTTTGATTCATTCCATTTCCCCTGATCATAAACCAACTGCCCGCTGACAAACGTATGTGTAATAGATGCAGGAAATGTAAAATTCTCCAAGGGAGACCATCCGCATTTATATAATATATTCTCTTTGGTAACGGTATAGGGCTGATTCAGATCCACAATGACAAGATCGGCATGATATCCTTCCCGTATATAGCCGCGTTCCTTCACCCGGAAACAATCCGCGACAGCGTGACTCATCTTCTCCGCGATCTTCTCCAGGGAGATCTTGCCGAGTTTGTGATAGTGAAGCATGAGGAGCAGCGGGTGCTGAATGAGCGGAAGCCCCGCATGCGCCTTCTCATAGGGTGCATTTTTCTCCTCCCACGTATGGGGCGCATGATCCGTTGCGATCACATCCAGCCGGTCATCCAGCAATGCTTCCCATAAGGCTTCCTTATTATGCGGGGCCTTGATGGCCGGGTTGCACTTGATCCGGTTGCCCAGCCTTGCATAGTCATCGCTCGTAAAATGCAGATGGTGTACACACACTTCCGCCGTGATGCGCTTTTCTTTAAGCGGAAGCAGGTTGCTGAAGAGCTGCATTTCTTTTTCCGTGCTGAGATGAAATACATGCAGGCGGGTATTGTATTTTTTGGCGATCTGGATGGCATAGAGCGATGACTCGTAACAGGCCTCATCATCACGGATGATCGGGTGGTCGGCCGCGGAAAATTCCCTTCCTTCTGCTTTTAATTTCTCCAGGTTTCGCTTGATCACGCTTTCATCTTCGCAATGTGTCGCGATCAGCAATTCGGTCTCCCGGAAGATCCGGTCCAGCGTATTGGGATTATCCACCAGCATATTTCCCGTGCTGCTGCCCATGAAGATCTTGATCCCGCAGACATCCTTTTTCCTTGCATTGGTTTTCAATACTTCTTCGGCGTTCGTATTGCTCACTCCCATGTAAAAGGAATAGTTAGCGAGCGAGGTTTGGGAAGCGATCCGGTATTTGTCTTCCAGCAATTCCTGCGTAAGTACATTAGGAACAGTATTCGGCATTTCCATAAAACTGGTCACACCGCCTGCAACGGCTGCCTTTGCCTCCGTGGCGATTGTGGCCTTATGGGTAAGACCAGGTTCCCTGAAATGCACCTGGTCATCAATGCACCCGGGAAATAAATATTTGCCGGTCCCGTTAATCTCAATATAATCTGCACCCGTAATTGCCGGGGTCTGTGTAATCTGCGGCAACACTTTTTCGATCCTGCCCTTTGTTATCAACACATCTGCATTTCTTATCTGCCCCTCATTGACAACCTGTATATTCTTAATGATATATTTTTGCATATCTTGTTCAATGAATCTTATGACCAAAGCCAAACCTTATGCAATTTAAACAAACCCTGGTTCAACTTACCCTTATCCTGCTTCCCTTTTCCGTTTTTTCTCAAACTACCTACCTTCCTCCCGGAGACAAGGCCAATATACTGATGGAGCGGCTCGAGATCAAAAGCCGTACGGATTCTTTCTTCAATTACTCCAAAACCAAACCGTTCAGCCGGAAGCACGTCATGGCCGCCGTGAATCATTACACGCAGGCGCCCGGAGTGAAGCTCTCCAAAGTGGATGCTTACAATACCCTAAGCCTGAATAGGAACAATATGGAGTGGGTAGCCGAAGGTGACCGGATGAAATACCAGAGCAGGAAACCCATTGCAAAAAGTTTTTATAAAACGCCCGCCAATCTTTTCGAAGTACATGTAAAGGATTTTGATCTCGTGGTAAACCCCGTGATCCAGTTCACGATCTCCAAGGAGAACAACAGCGATGAGAATCTTTTCCTGAACACAAGGGGAGTGTATATCCGGGGAAAGCTCGCCAATAAGATCGGTTTTTATTCCTATATCACCGATAACCAGGAGCGGGACCCTTCCTATGTCCGGCAATGGGTGAGCGAACGCAGGGCAGTACCGGGGCATGGTTTGTACAAGACCTTTAAAACGGCCACCGGGCTCGATTATTTTGAGGCCAGGGGTTATTTCACTTTCAACGTCACAAAATATATCGATGTCGCTTTCGGGTACGACCGCAATTTCATCGGCGCCGGCTACCGCAGTTTACTGCTGAGTGATTTCGGCACCAATAATCTTTTCCTGAAACTGAATACAAGGATCTGGCGGCTCAATTACCAGAACATCTTCATGGAGCTGCATTCTTCCATTCCGCCGTCTCCCAACCAACTGGTGCCCAAAAAGTATGCTGCGATGCACCACCTGGATAGAGCGGTGACCAAATGGCTGAACATCGGCCTGTTTGAAGGGGTCACTTTCGGGCGGCAGAACCGCTTTGATTTTGGTTACCTCAATCCCATCATCTTTTACCGCAGCATCGAACAGCAAAACGGGAGCTTTGACAACTCCATCATCGGCATCGACTTCAAGGCCAACCTGCCAAAGCGTTTCCAGGTGTACGGGCAACTGATGCTGGATGAATTCTTATTGTCGGAAATAAAGGCCAACAATGGCTGGTGGGCCAATAAATGGGGGATACAGCTTGGCGCCAAATATATTGATGCCTTTAATGTCAGCAACCTCGACCTGCAACTAGAGCATAACCGGGTACGGCCTTTTACCTATTCGCACTATGATTCCGTGGCCAATTATACCCATTACAACCAGCCGCTGGCCCACCCGTTGATGGCCGGTTTCAGCGAAACCATCGGTATCGCACGCTACCAGCCAGCACCGAGATGGCTGGCCGTGGCCAAACTGATCTATTGGAAACAGGGAAGGGACAGCAGCAGCCGGAGTTTTGGTTCCAACATCTTTTTACCCAACCGCCCTCCTTACCGCCAGGGCGATTATGGTTATAATATCGGCAGTGGCTGGGCAACCAATGTGCTTTTTGGTTCTTTCCTGCTTTCTTATGAATTGCGGGAAAACCTTTTCCTGGAATTAAATGCCACGGTACGTCGCGAAAAAACAACCACCGCACCCATTACATCCAGCAATGTATCGGTAATTACATTCGGGGTAAGATGGAATATGCAGCGGAGGGATTTTGAGTTTTGAGCGAAAAAAAGCAGGTAAGTAGTAGTTGAACAGTTGTTGAATGTAGTTTAATGGTTGTTGAATAGTAGTCGAATCGTTGTTGAACAATAGTTGAACCATCTTCAGCAACTGTTAAACCATTTTCAACAACCCATTCATCTGCCGGCAAGAGCCATAACGATGAGCCATCCCACATAACAAATCACCAGCAACCTGTTCGCGTAACCGGCCAGCGCTATTACTCCTTCCGGCACTTTTTCAGGCGGAACCGAATCCTTACTCATCGGGATCCCTGCTTTTTTGAACCCTGCCATCATTACTCCCATTGCGACAGCCATTAAGATAAGGCTGATCCATGTGGCATGAGCCGAAGAAAGTAAAAGTGAACCGCATTCCTTCCAGCCTTCCGTTCGCACAAGGTTATAGCTGATCAAAAGGGCCGCAAGGGGAACGGTGGGGACGCCGAGGCCAAATGCCATTCCGTGTAATTTGTGTTTCACATCGAAAAGGCCACCCATGATCTCCCCGGCCGCTGAGACCAGGAGCAGTATCACACCTGCTTTTGCCCAGGTACCTGTTACCGAATCCCAGAGCAGGACCGCAAGAAATAGGGAACTTATTCCCCAAAACAGGAAGAAGGAAGTGATCAGCCATTTATGTTTGCCCAACGCGTATTCACTGATCATACGCCAGCCAGGTTTAAATTCCGGGCTGACTACATGGAGTATCAGTAAGCAGAGCAGGGAAACGATCCCGCAAACTATCGTTGCTAATGCCATAGTGTCCATACTTTCAGATTTTGTTTTGTTTGAACAATTCTTCCAGTTGATCCAGGCATTGGGTAATTCCCTGTTCAAAGCCCATTTCAACGATCTTTTGAAGGTCGAGCTCTGTCGCGTAGGTCATCCGGAATTCCACTTTGGTGCCGTTGGGGGTTGATGAAAAAATGGTTTGGCCGCTGGAAACAGGCAGTTCATTGTTCCTGTTGCCGTTTTCATCGCAAAAAACATCTTCCAGGTCGAAGCTCTTCAGGTGATCAATGGCCAGGTAATTCATCCGGCCCCAGTGTTTCTGGTTCTCGGGGCTCACCATGGCATATAGCCAGTAACCGCCCACGGAGAAATCCATGTGTTTGGTCTCTGCCCGCCAGGGGGAGGGCGCCCACCACTGCTCCAGTAGTTTGCTTTCCGTGTAGGCCCGCCAAACATTTTCCAGCGGGGCGTTGAATTCCCTTGCTATCAGAATGGTTCTTGCTTTCAGGTCCTTCACGACCTGCGTTTTGCCGGTATTCATTTTTTGGTTTTTTTCATGGTTGCTAATAAGTTATCCAGTTGGTTGAACTTTGTCTCCCACATGTTCCGGAAGGGTTCTATAAAATCAGCGACTTCTTTCATTTTCTGCGGGTTGAAATGGTAATAGATCTCCCGGCCCGTCTGTTCCTGCTTTACCAGTTTGCATTCCGTCAGGATCCGCAGGTGTTTGGATACGGCCTGCCGGCTGGTCTCGAAGTGTTCGGCCAGGGCGTTGGGCGTCATGGCGTGCACGGCGATCAGCCCGATGATGGCCCGGCGGGTAGGATCGGCAATGGCCTGGAATACGTCTCTTCTCATTGGTGAATGGATTAAAATGTGAAACTGATCGGTTGCAAATATAGGCAACTAATTGGTTTCACAAAATTTTTTTTGAGTTTTTTGAAAAGGGGATTGAAAAGGCAGGGGAGTTTATGCGTAATGTCAGGGACTTTCTGCTGTGTATTATTCTTTGTTCCGTCCAGCCCGGTACAAAGGCATACCAGGAAAACTGATATTGAAGTTGCTTACAAAAGATGATTAATTGATGTGGTGCCCGGACAAGAGATGATCGTAGTACATAAGATGAGAATATATCCGTCGGCCGGCACGGCCTGAAACCTGAATGTTATAGCGGGACTTCTTATTGACGGCATCACCCGCTAAAGGCAATATTTCTCAAATAATTTCTGTTCCTCACCAGTCTCTCTTGCCTTCCTGGCCATTCGTTTTAATAGCGGGAAGATAAGAGTCAAAAAACCCGGAACGTTCATATCGCTCATGGTTACAATCAAGGCGGTATGTTTTAAACTTTTAGGAATGGATTTTTTGCTGGTTAAGCCATCAGCGGCTAAGCCGTACAATATTTTGATCGAATTTTCAAAGCCCTCATGTCCCGGGCGAAGTTCCACTTTAAACTTGATAACGCTGTCGGTCGGATTGAAAAAACGATGAAGTTGCATCGGCGGAACAGTATGCGATTCTCCCGGCTTTAATATTTTTGTTTTTCTTTTGCCCAAATTCACACCTAAGTCTCCTTCGATTGCTGTGAAGGTTTCAGCGTAGGTTTTATGATAATGCAGGGGATTACCACCACCGGGCATCAATGAGATTTCGGCTTCTGAAACACGGCCGCCGGATTCTGAGGCGGTTTGCACAAACGTTATCGTGTCCTTAATCACCGGGTTGACAAAAGTTCTTTTCATTTTTATCTGATTCAGCGGTTTATAGATAAAGCCCTTTCGGTCCAACTCTTCTTATTGCGGGTTAGGCCCTTAATAAGTTTCTCTGCATCATTTGTCTTTTCTAAGATATAAAGTTAATCTTAAGGGTGTGTTTATACCGGCGATTAAATCGCCGCCTGGGCGGGGAAAATGCGGTAAGGGAAATATTCCTTTCCCTGGCAAGCAGACCGGTCTTCTGCAAGTATTCAAACTACAGATCCCGCCAGCTCCATTTAACAAACCCGGATTACCGGTTTACGGGGTCATTTAAATAGGGTGGGGGCTGCCGGCACAGCGTGATGTACCGAAGGACCGCAATGCTATATCCAGTATCGGCTTACCCTTCCAAATGAATACTGAAAATGAGCATCCTCGACTGTATCTTATCGATGACATTTGAATACTGCAGGTTGGGGTCGCGGGCATGCAGGTTGCGCAATCCGTTACTGATCTTTATTTCAGGGGAGAAGATAAAACTATCAAAAAAGAAATTGAACCCGATACCAAACTCCGGACCATAATCGAATTTCTCGATCTTCACCAGGTTCTCGGCGCGCTTGGCACGGGCATTACTGGCCATATCGATATCGGCCTTATACCCCGCAAGGGTATAGACCCGGAAATTCCCGATCCGGTCACTCTGGAACTTTACCTGGAGGGGAAAGGTCATGATGACCGACTCCACCTTTTTCACCACTTCGGTCTGGTTATCGATATCCGGGAACTTCAACTTGTAATAGATATTTCTTTCCAGGAACATCAGTTGCGGGTTGAACCGTAACTGGAAGCGGTCGGAGATCCGCGCGGTGGCGAGCAGACCGAGCGACAATCCGCCGGCATTATTGGGCTCTGCAACGTAAATGCTGTCGTATTGTAAAAACCGGGGATGGTACTGTGTTTGAAAACGTGCCAGGTTGATCCCTACTGTTAGTCCGAAATAATAGGGTTTGGCATCATGATCGGGCTGGTTCTGTTCTACCATGGAATACTGGGCCTGGGTGGTAGCTGAAAACACCAGGTTGCCGGTCAATACGGCCAGTAGCGTGACTTTTTTGATCCCAATAGCCATCAGGAGGGTTTTCTTCCGGAGTAAATGCAGCATATTCCTAAAGTAAGCGGTTGAAAACCGGTGTCGGTGTATCCCACTTTTTTTAAAATGTCAGTAAATGAATGACGGTCCGGAAAAGCATTGGCTGATTCGCAGAGATACTTATATGCTTCCTTGTTTTGCCTGAACCAGCGGGCTACCTGCGGGGCCACGATGCCCATATACAGATTATATATACTTCTTACCGCCTTACGCCGGGGCCGGGAAAATTCAAGTACCATCAGCCGGCCTCCGGGTTTTAACACCCTGAGCATTTCTGCAAGGCCTTTTTCCAGGTTTTCAAAGTTCCGAACGCCAAATGCCACCATCACGGCATCAAACGTATTTTCTGCAAATTTTATTGTTTCTGAATCACCTGTATGTAAGTGGATATTTCCTGTAAGTCCTTCCTTTTCAATCTTTTTCCTGCCAATTTCCAGCATATTTGTGGATATGTCGATCCCTTCGATCTTTTCGGGTTCCAGGATCTTCCATGCCATCAGCGCCATATCGGCAGTGCCGGTCGCCACATCCAGAATATAACGGGGATTGTCCTTTTTCAGGAGCCGGATCGCTTTTTTTCGCCAGGTCAGGTCGATCCTTGCCGAAAGAAAACGGTTCAGGGTATCATACTGACCGGCGATGCTGTCAAACATCTCCGCTACCTGGGTCTTCTTGTCTTTCTCCGAATCCCTGAAAGGAATGATATGATCGTGGGGGTGGGGGGTTGACATGAATTTGTTTGAATAGGGACGCAAAGATAGATGGAATACTAAGAACCAAGAACCGAAGAAACAAGAACCAAATAAATTAAAAATTCAAAGATAGACCCTGAACAGAACAGAGTCTCAGTGCTTTTCCTTTTGCATAAAACAAAATTCAGATTAAATAGGATCTGCAGGGACAGGCTCACAAACTTTGTGACAATTGGGGTCTTTTTTAATTTTTCATTTGGATATTATTTGGTTCTTGTTTCTTCGGTTCTTGGATCTTTTCCCACATCCTCATCCACCTTATAACTTGTTGATAGTATCTTGTGCTTGAAATGAACATCACTTCCGCCAAATATCTTATCAGCAGTGCTACGTATAAACAATGTCCTCCTCCGGCGGGACCGGAATATGCATTTATCGGGAGAAGTAATGTAGGAAAGTCCTCCCTGATCAATTTACTCACCGGGCAGCGGCAACTGGCCAAAATATCCGGCACACCGGGAAAGACGCAACTGATCAATCATTTTGAACTGGTATCTGACGGTAAGAAATGGTTCCTGGTGGACCTGCCGGGATACGGTTATGCCAGCAGGTCACAGGCGGCAAGGAACAACTGGGAGAATATGATCGGGTCCTATATCCGCAAACGCGAAAACCTCGTTTGTTTGTTTGTTCTGGTGGACAGCCGGCATGAACCCCAGAAGCTCGACCTGGACTTCATAGCAAAACTGGGGGAATGGCAGGTGCCTTTTGTATTGGTATTTACCAAGACCGACAAGAACAAACCGGGTGCGACCAAACGAAATGTTGAGACCTTTTTGGGGGCTCTCTCTGACCAATGGGAAGAGGCTCCGCCCTATTTCCTGACCTCTGCAACCAAAAAAGCCGGGCGGGAGGAGATCCTGACGTTTATAAAGGGTCTAAATAACAGTTTTACAAAGCTTTAAACGTGGAAAAATACTACTTTTGCGGTATAGTGTTCTAAGAATTTTAACCTAATTTGCGGGCAATTACAAGCCAGTTATGAAAGCAACCTTATCCGAACGAAACATTGTGGTGGTATTGTTTGTAATGGTACTGATCACGTTTTCCTTTGCCCAGGAAGACAGCAAGAAGAAGATGACAAAAATGTACTCCGGGGTGGTCTCTGAACCATCACCCCGATTTCTTGGCCAGGTTCAAAACCCGGCAACAGGCATCAGCAATACACAGGATTCCCGCCAGTAAAAAATAAGGTGGAGTAGACCGGTTTTTCCTTCATTATTTCATACAATGAAACCCAATTGCTATCTCCCGACGGCAATAGACGCCGGAGTCTATTTTTTATTTTGATATTGGTGCTTATTTGGATCTTGGAACTTGGATCTTGGTGCTTTTTCATCGATGCCTAATTCACTACCTTATTTGCACAACTGCTGCTTGCAAAAGCTTCCGGTTTGGCTTTGAATGCAAAACCCATACCCAGGATATACCCCATCGCTTCTTTCAGCGCGTCGTTACTCTTGAAATGCGGGTTAGTGTTAATGTCGGCATGCACTTCCATGTCCACATCATAAACGGTGAACAGGTTACAGAGTTCATAGGCGATCTCAATGCTTTTGGCCACTTCCATCAGCATCCTTTCCTTGATGGTGTACTGCTGACGGGTCTTGTCGTTGTGGATAAACATGAAACCACCGTGACCTTCCCGGAGGAAAACGATCACGGTGGCAAATTCTGTTTCCTGGCCTTTCACCTGTGAGTCGGTTCCGATGCAGACCTTCAGCCGGTAACCATTTTCGGTTTCCCGGCGGATGGCTTTTTCCACCGCTTCAATGATGGGCATATCGATCGTGTCGCCATTGAATTTTCTCCATCTCATATGAAAAGAGGTTTTCCTAAGTTACAGGAAAACCTCTTAACGGCAAAAAAAAGGGGGTACGGATCAAAGCCCCGCCCGAAGCGGGACGAAAAAAATCTTACTGGCGAACGAATTTATCGGTCCATATATTGGTATTGTCGTTGAACTGTATCACATACAGACCGCTGCTGATTCCGGATGATGAAATCTGGTTCATACCGGATGTCAACTGGCCTTTGGCTGCCTGTTTACCGCTCAGGTCGAATATCGTGTAGCTGTATTTGCCCGGGCTGGTTACGGTGATGGTACCGCCGACCAGGTTGCTCAGCAGTTTGGGCCTTGTATCATTGGCTGCATTTCGCAAGGTTACGATATTGGAATAATACGTATGTCCGTTATCGAAAGTCACTTTCAGACGGTATTGCACGGCATTTTGGATATGGGGAGTATACAGGTAATTACGCTCCGCACTGGCCGGTTGTGCCAGCGCGCTGAAAGTCCTTCCATTGGTCGAGATCTCAAGCACCTGCTCAACTACCTGCTCATCCGCATCAATGA
Organism: Chitinophagaceae bacterium; assembly: GCA_044229375.1. Lineage (GTDB taxonomy): Bacteria > Bacteroidota > Bacteroidia > Chitinophagales > Chitinophagaceae > JJ008. Next base: position 7,276 of record JBGATE010000003.1, on the reverse strand, counting down.
GCCAGTTCAGCTTGTGGCGGTCGTCTACCAGCGATCCCGTCAGTTCAAGCCTGCGCAGCGGCAAGGTTCCTGTAAGGATATTGCCCTGGAGCGAGAATGAACCAAGACTGGCATAGTTGGGCGCATAGATATTGCCCCTGCCGTCCACCCGCAGGTAATAGGTTCCGCTGTTCAATGTGGTGTCGATGACTGAACTCAGCAGGGTACCGGGATTAAATACGTTCAGCATCGTTTGTGAGCTGTTAAACAGGGTCACCTGCAGGTCAAGGTCCGATCCTTCATTACCGGTACCTACATTGTAGGGGATCGCATTGAGCACAAACCGGTTAGTGACCGGCATGGTGAATTTGAACATATCCTGGTCCGTACTTTGTGTGATCACACCACTTACGGTAAACTGGTTATTGCTGAAGGGTGCGTTGGTAGCCTGGTTAAAGCTGCTTTGGTGATCATCGCTGCGGAAAGAAAAACCGTTTCCGGTGGTCAATACAGTAAGGTCACTCTGGAGATTGTTGCATCCGTAAGGGTTGGGTCCATTGTTCCAAAGGGTGAAATTCTTATAATAACCTACACCCATGATCGGGGCCCATCCTATCTCACCGGTTCCGTTTCCATAATGGTATTCGGAGATCTTCACGCAGTTCGCATCATATTGTGACTGGTGAAAGAGCCCGAAAGTATGCCCCGCTTCATGCGCTGCGGCTTCAGAAATAAATTTCACGCTATAACCTAACAGACCGGAGAAGACAAAACAGGGCGTATCATCGCCCCAGGTAAAGGAGCCGATGAAAGCCACACCACCCGCCGAACCGTACCATTCATAGGTTGTGGTTAATATAACCCGCATCCGTCTGTTTGAAGGGGCGGCCAGGTATTTGGCGGAATCAGTGGTCACATTGATGTTAAAGGGACGATAGTCTTCGGCCACCCGGTTAAAGATGGAAGTGATCTTCGCACTGTCAAGACCCGAGGGGGCGCAAACGATCGGGCCGGCATAGTTCCAGGACGTATTGGTAACGGTGTGTCCGTCAAAGTCGAGGAACAATACGGCAGAAGCGGAAGGAAAACTGCTCATTGCCGGCACTTGCGCATTTGTCTTCACGGCACCCGCCAGGAGCAGCACCATCAGGACGGATGTAAACAAGTTTTTCATACAAGGAGGATTTTTTGTTTTTCAATAGGTACAATCGGACACGGAAATAAAAACGGGACAGTTATAAAATTTCGGATGAGAAAATTTTATTCATTTACCAGGTCATAAAAATTTCTTTTGACAAACATGTAACGGCCATCGCGCTGCTGCAGTTCAAAAAGGTCGCCGTGTTTAAGGCTGATGATCCGGCCGCGGTATACCACGGATCCATCGGGTTGGATGACCTTTGAAAGGGTCAGGTTCGCTCCATTGTAATTGGTGGAACGGACCACTATGGTCTGCAGGCTGTTTTCGTATTTACTTCCGGACGAAACCACTTCCCCCTCAAACCGGAGCTGGGTATCATCGGCGAGCCGCAGGCTGGCGCCCCTTCCCAGGGGAGTGTTGAAAAGGTTGCCCAGGTCATCACTGTTCAGTTGTACCTGGTCGGGAAGCCCGGCGAATAATCTGGGTTTGTTGTAATCGGGTTCGTTTACCGGCACAGTCTTTTCCTGTGCGAAGGAACCCAAACTGCTAAGCGCAAAGCATGCGCATAGTACGGACGTACGGAGGCTTTTCATTGTTGAACTTTTTAAAGTCAAAAGGATATTGTTCAGCAGTCAATAAACGCAACTGCAGTTTTCAGGGGGGACGGTGATACAAGATTTGTGAAAGTTTTAAATACATGCAAGCGCGGGCATACTGATTCCGCTGAGATTGAGTGCTAATACCCGGGGCCAATCGTAAAACTTCGTTACAACAGGCAGGTGAACTACTATTAGTATTGGTTTGTACTTAATAAAACCAGTGTGCAGGCTTCAAGGGTTGTAATGTTTTTTTCATTGGCGAGAGCGGCCAGTTCATCATTTTCTGCACCTGGATTGAAGATGATCCTGCGGGGATGCAGGGACAGTATATAATCGTAGTATTCTTTCTGGTGCTGCGGGTTGAGGTAAAGGGTAACCGTATCTACCTTTTCAAATGGCTCCCTGGCTGTGCCGACGATCACGTCCTCCACTTTGGTATTTCTTCTGCCGATCGCCACCACCGGGTGGCCATGACTGCGCAACCGCCGGATGGCAAGATAACTGTAACGGGAAGGGTTATCAGAAGCGCCAAGTACCAGGGTTTTTTTGGGATCCATGTTGTAAAGCTACGTGCTGTTGCCTTTTCGGAACAAATGTTATTGACTGCGGGCACCCGGCTTATGATGTGGTAAGCGCTTCTCTCAAACAAGGGAGTTTGAATGGAAAACCGGTCTCCCGGCATTCGCTTCTTAAGCGCTAAACCTATTTAAAGAATTTCAGCAGGTTGCCCACAAACCAGCTTTCCTCGGCCCGGATCATCATATCGAGTGTCTTGTCGGCCTGCTGCCCCATTTTTTTAATGCTCCCGATGGTTTCAACGAAAGTCTTTACCCCCTTGTCCTTTTTATCACCCTCCACCGCTTCCAGTTTGTTGAGGAGTTGCAACATCGGTTCCAGTTCCCGTTTCTTCCTTTCTTTCACGATCATTTTTACCACTTTCCAGATATCCTTTTCCGCAGAGAAGAATTCCTTTCTTTCCCCCGGAAGCAGCACCCGCTCCACCAGTCCCCAGTTGACCAGCTCCCGTATGTTCATATTGGTATTGCCCCGGCTGATATTCAGCTCCTCCATGATATCGTCCTGTGTCATAGGGTCGGCACTGATCAGCAAAAGCGCATGGATCTGGGCCATGGTACGGTTAATACCCCAGTTGGTGCCGAAAGCACCCCAACTGCTGATGAATTGCTGCCTGGCTTCGGTGAGTTTCATACCACAAAATTAGTATTGTGGTATTGAATTTTCAAAAATTATTGAAAATATGTGTCTTCCTGCCCGCTTACGTACCCCTTTTCTTTACGTGCACGGGACCGTACCGGCCGGTTCAGGAGCCAGAGAAAAAGACTGACCAGGAGGGAAACGATAGCCGCTTTCAGAAAAAAGATGGAATGTGCGCCATCCAGGAATTTCAGGACAACGGAAAAAATAAAGGAGGAGATGGAAGTAACGGCGAAAAGGGCGCACCAGGAGAATTTCTTCAGCGCTTTTTCTTCCAGTAATTCTTCCATGATCGTACAATTGAAATTTATTCAAATAGGGTGTGTTGCTGGTAAAAGGATAAAAGTGTCCTGTTGGGTCCTTCCTTAAATTTCAGCTCAGGAAAATAATATCAAAAAACCTGCCGTAGGTAGGATCCGGAAAAAAAAAACTGCCGTTACGCAGTTTTTTTAAAAAGTTACCTCGTAGAAATACCTAAAAAAACATGGTGATGGGGCTCTCCAGGAATTTTTTTACGGTTTGCAGGAACGCCGCACCCGTGGCCCCGTCCACAGAACGGTGATCACAACTGAGGGTTACTTTCATTACTTGGGTCACGGCAAAACCATCTCCTTTCCGGATCACCGTTTCTTTGATCCTGCCCACGGCCAGTATACAACTGTCGGGCGGGTTGATGATCGCGGTAAACTCGTCAATATCCATCATTCCCAGGTTGGAAATAGTAAAGGTGTTCCCGGTAAATTCATTGGGCTGCAGTTTCTTGTTCCTGGCCTTGCCCGAGAGTTCCTTGCTTTCAGCGGCTATCTGCGGAAGACCTTTCTGATCGGCAAAACGTATTACCGGAACGATCAGGCCGTCTTCAATGGCCACCGCGATACCGATATGGATATGGTGGTGACGACGTATCCTGTCGCCCATCCAGGATGCATTGACCGCCGGATGCTGTCGCAAGGAAAGCGCAACGGCTTTCACCACCAGGTCGTTGAAACTTATTTTCACCGGACTGACCTCGTTCATTTGTGTGCGGGCAGCCATGCAGTTGTCCATATTGATCTCCATCGTGAGATAGAAATGCGGAGCGGAGTACTTGCTTTCCGCAAGTCTCCTGGCGATGATGTTCCTTACCTGGGAATTGGGAATATCGGTGTATCCCTCTTCTCCGCTTACCGGTGTGAATACCGGTGCGGGGCCGGTAGCCTGCGCCTGTAGCCGTTCTGAAGCTGCCGGAACAAAACTGTCGATATCCGCTTTCACGATCCTGCCGCCATCACCGCTTCCGTGAACAGCCGTAATGTCGATCCCTTTTTCCTTTGCCAGTTTCTTAGCCAGGGGCGAAGCTTTCAGTCGCCCGTTTGAAGCAGATGCATCGGCAACGGGTTGGTTTTTTATGGCAGCAGCAGTTTCAATTTCTGCAACCTGCGCTGTCTCTTGTACCTTGTTAGTTGTGCCTCCTGTTCCTCCTTCGTTGATGCTATGGGGGGCAGGCTTCTGACTTGGTCCTCCTGATTTCGCCGCTGCTACGATCGCCTCCACGTTCACCTTTCCTTTTTCACCGATGATACATAGCAGCGCGTTGACCGGGATCTTCTCAGTTTTTTGTGCACCGATATATAATAAGGTACCGTTCTTGTAGCTTTCGAGTTCCATCGTGGCCTTGTCGGTCTCAATCTCTGCCAGTACATCGCCTTTTTTAACCGGGTCGCCCACGTTCTTCAACCAGTTGGCGATCACACCCTCTTCCATGGTGTCGCTCAGGCGCGGCATCAGCACCACCTCATCCATTTTAGAAAGGTCCATGGCGGGTTGAAGGTTGTTGGCAGCAGGAGCGACTGTTTCGTTTACCTTCTCTTTTTCGGGAACTTCTTTTATTGCAGCAGGGGTGGTATTGCCCTTTATCAATGATGAAATATCCTCCCCGGGCGTGCCGATGATGGCGAGCAGGTCATTTACCTGGAGCTTCCCGCCCTTCTCACTCCCGATATGTAAAAGGGTGCCATCCTTGTAGCTTTCCAGCTCCATGGTGGCTTTATCCGTCTCCACTTCCGCCAGGAGTTCTCCTTTCTTAACAGGATCTCCCACTTTTTTGTGCCAGGCGGCTATCACCCCTTCGGTCATGGTATCGCTGAGACGGGGCATTAAGATCACTTCGGCCATTGCCTTTGAATTTTGGCCGAAATTAAGGCAAATTGGTGAATGAGGGCAGTTGGCAGTCGGCAGTCGGCATTCGGATCCGGAGATGGAACTAATAATCAAGGTCAAGCCGGAGACGGTCCTTCAATTCCTTTACCAGCGGGTATTGTTCCGCCATTTTCAGGAATTGTTCCTTAGCAGTTAGGGTGGCCTCGATCACGGGACGATTTTCCGCTTTTTCCTCAACGATCACATTGAACTGCAGAAGCCGGTTGCGGAGTCTTTCCTGTAAAAAAGCGAAGAGTTTGTTCCGGTCCTGTTCTATGAACTGCTTTTCAATATTGTTGGCGGTCACGGCCTCAAAGGAATTCTCATCCCTTACCCTTAACAGGGCCAGCTCGAAAGGTTGTGCTGCGGGATTCTTTTCCTCTTTCAGCTTTACCACATATTCGGCCCAGGCCTGCAGGAGTTCTTCCGCTGCGATGGGATGGTTCTTGTTGCCGTTCCCGTTGGTCCCCGAACCCTGGTATTGTTTCCGTATCTTATCCAGTGCGGAAAGTTTGCGATTGTCCGGCTCACCCGTCAACACTTCTGCAGGCTTGTCTGCCGACTTGCCTGCCGAAGCATTTGCGTAGGCAGGAGTATTTGCGTAGGCAGAAGCAGTTGCGTAGGATGGTTCCGGGTTGTTGCTGGTTGGATCGTTAATGACCGGGACCGTTTCCCCTAACTGAGATTTCGATGTAAGCGGGGTTTCAATGATCAGTTTGGCACCGGTATTTATTATTCCCTTCGCGGGAAGGGACTGTGGCAGGCCTCCGGGTGAAGGGATACCTGTATAAAGCCTGATGGGTGTTGACCGGAAGGCCAGCGCCCCATCAGTCAATTTTTTTTTTTGGATGCTTCCGCCGTCAGCCGTTATCTGAAGGGCCTGTTGCAGGTAACATAATTTGATCAGGGCCAGTTCCACATGCAGCCGTTTATTCCGGGCTGCCTTATAATTGATCTCGGCATCGTTCAGTATATTCAGGGCGCTGATCAGCAGGGAAGGAGAAGCCCCTTTGGCTGTTGAAATATACCGATCCCTGAAACTATCCACCACTTCCAGTAATGCAGCAGTCTTTTCATCACGGCAAACCAGGAGATTACGGATGAATTCGGCAAAACCATTCAGCACCAGGTCTCCCTCAAAGCCTTTGCGGTTGATCTCATCAAAGAGCAGCATGGCGCCCGATAGATCCTGTTGCTGCATGCAGTCCAGGAGTTTGAAATAACATTCGGCATCCAGGATATTCAGGTGTTCCAGCGTATTCGCATAATTCAGTTCCCCGTTGGTGAAACTGACGATCTTGTCCAAAATACTTAACGCATCCCGAAGGCAACCTTCGCTTTTCTGGGCAATTACCTGCAGGGCGGCGGTATCGGATTTTATTTCTTCTTTTTTACAGATCTCTTCCAGGTGATGCACGGTATCCGCGATGCTGATCCGTTTGAAGTCGAAGATCTGGCAGCGGCTGAGTATGGTGGGAAGGATCTTGTGTTTTTCCGTCGTGGCTAAAATAAAGATCGCATAGGGGGGAGGTTCCTCCAGTGTCTTCAGGAATGCGTTAAAAGCGGATGAACTGAGCATATGCACCTCATCGATCACATATACTTTGTATTTCCCGGTCTGGGGCACAAACCGCACCTGGTCCACCAGGTCCCGTATATTATCCACCGAATTATTGGAAGCGGCATCGAGTTCAAAATAGTTCATCGAGGCCCCCTCGTTAAAAGAAACACAGCTTGGGCATTTATCGCAGGCCTCGCCTTCCTTTGTCTGGTTTTCACAGTTGATGGTCTTGGCAAGGATCCTGGCACAGGTGGTCTTGCCCACACCTCTTGGCCCGCAAAAAAGAAAGGCATGAGCCAGTTGCTGGTGCCGGATGGCATTTTTGAGCGTGGTGGTAATATGCGACTGCCCGACAACAGTGTCAAAGGTCTGCGGTCTGTATTTGCGGGCGGAAACGATGAATTTATCCATAACCAGGCGTCCGAGCTCTGAAACAGGATGTCAGCAACTGCAACCTGCATCACTCTTCACAATTGCAATGTTAAAGAAAGTTTTGACAGCTTGCCACCCGGTTTTTGCACAGCCGGTCTTCAGTCCTCAGTCTTCAGTCCTCAGTCTTCAGTCCTCAGTCTTCAGTCCTCAGTCTTCAGTCCTCAGTCTTCA
>JBGATE010000039.1:0-17907 GCA_044229375.1 Chitinophagaceae bacterium | reverse complement strand
TTTGCCCTGCATGGATTCACTAACATGAACGCGGGATTAGAAGACAACTCCCTGATTGTTTCCGAACCGGATACAGGCGGCGAGGACGGGTTTCTGCGGTTTTGGGAAACTTTCAGCCTGGACATGCGGCCGCGGGTGATTATTCTTTCTGCCTGTGAATCCGCTTTTGGTGTTCCTAAAGAAGATGGTTCTGCTGCCAGCATGACCACAGCATTCCTGGCCGCCGGCGCAGGAGCCTGTATTGGTACCAATTGGAAAATTGCGGATGAGCCGACCACATTATTTATCGGTGAGTTTTACAGGCAGGTCGCACAAAAGGTTGATTTTGCCGAAGCCCTGTTCCGTGTTCGGAAAAAATTTATCTCCGGTGAAATGGGTAAGCAATACCAATCACCGTATTACTGGGCGCCCTTCAAGTACTATGGTTTTTGACCGTCTTGAAAAAGTAATCAAAACCCTGTTTTAACCGAATTGGGTTTCCTATTCACCCGGTTCACATATTTCGGTGAGACGAGACGATCCCGAAATGTACACTGTGGTTTTTTTCACACTTTCCTTCTGTTAGGCTAAATATCCCAAAGATTGTTCAGATCATAAAATGCCCGGCAGATTAACTATCCGGTAAATAGGCAAGACATTTTTGCAAGCATTCTGTTTTAATATTTCTCCACGGATGAATTTTAACTGTAAAACTAGCAGGTATTTCAAGCTGTTGCAATTCCGTTCCAAATGTTTGCATTGGACAGAGGCGCAGATTAAAGAGAGAGGAGTTAAGTTGATGGGGGTTACGAAGATGGTGAAGATTGAACAACTTGTTTCTACCGGAACCTTACCATTTCAAAAGACTGTCTTCAGTAGCTTTTAGCATGATTGCAGTTCTCTCAGACGGCACTTTTACCGGCATATGCAATACAGAATTTGCCCAATGCTTTGCATTATTTGTATCACCCCGCGAGATGTAAAAGTTCATAAGATCATACCGGCTGCCCATCCTGTTGGGCACCATATATACAGCCCTTAAATAGCTCTGTTCGGCATCCATGTATTTGCCCAACTCTGTTTCAATTTGAGCTTTTAGCTTGTAAACATTGTTATCAACATAATGCCTTTGGCATTTCTCGATAGCTAGCTCTGCTTCTTCGAGACGATTGGCAAAATATAGCCTTTCGGCGTAAGAATAGTAATTATAGCCATGCCGGTGGAATGATTGGGTCAGTTGTTTATATTTTTCCAAAGCCTCCGTTTTGTAGCCTATCTTTTGCAGTTCAAACGCTTCTTTTTCGGCGATTTTCCCTTTGATATGAAAATAAGTATTTACAAAAAAGTAAATGCACAGGAGAAGAAATAATGTTCTGATTGTTCCTGTTAATAAATTAAAAAAAGATGATTGATCGTGTTTTTCCAATGGATAAAAAAGCAATACACCGACACAACCGAGTGTAACAAATTGAAAGGGTATTGTATGCAGTGGATACGAGAACAGTGAAGCGACCATAATACAAATAAAAGAACTTTTGGCTGCCATCAACAACGGCATGTTTCCCTTTTCTCTCTGAAGGAGAATACTTCTCCGCCATAAAAATCCTATTGCAATTGTCAGTATTAAAAAGCCAGTCACCCCAGTTTCAATAATCCACTGCAGGTATTCGTTAAAGGCATAAAATGTGTTGTCCGCCAATAATGCTCTTCCCCCGTCAATATTCCCCGTTGAAAAATAATTTGCCTGATGCTCATTAAATACTGCTTTAAATTTCCCAACCCCTACACCGTTTACCCAATTCGATTTTAGGATGTTTGCTGAAACTGAATAAACATGAAGCCTTCCAATTGAAGAACCAGGCTTATAAAATACTGAAACTGAAAAAATAAACAAGATTAAAAGCAAAAAGGCTACAATAATATTTTTCAGTTGATTACCTGTTCTTTGTTGAAGAGAAAGATATAATACGCTGGTGCTGCATGCAACCCATCCAGCTCTGCTCTTTGAATAAAACAACAACACAGCAAATCCAACAGACAATATTTTCACCAATAGGGTTTGCTTTTTTTGTCTGAAAACAAGTAATGAAAGTAAAATAATAAATACTACAGCCAAGTATATGCCCGCAATGCTACTGTTTGGAAGAATTGTATCCAGGAGCATTATTTCTCTTTTTTAGTAGGCCTTAATGCTTGTTCCCCAATAGTTTTTTTTCAGCATCAAAATACTTATGAATTTCGCGGGGATTCCTAACATCAAGTTTGTCTAATGCGTAAAATGCCTCAGATCTGTCCATATAGATGTTATTGGGTGGCCCCATAAACCGGGAATTAGTTACAACCAAAATCTTATAAAGTTTTTTATTTTTAATACTGTCTAACTCTTTTGAGAAACTATACTCAATGTTTTTCAATTTCTTTTTGTCAGTATAAAAAAAAACAATCTGGCCCGTCATCGCACTGTCCTTTTTCCCCTTGAAAGAATACAAATCTTCCGTATCCCCTGTTATTATGTTTGTTGAAGTGGAGGCATATTTGGAATCCTCTTCGTTAAGAAAATCCTTAGCATCCAGCCGGTAGCACCATTGTTTTTTAAGAAATGAATCTACTGAAACAACCTTATTATAAATATTCCTGGCGCTGTCAAAAAAAAGCCCCAATTGTTGTCCTTCTGAAAAAACAAGGACCCGGTTTTTATACTCTTTCTTCTCGGAACTATCCGCCCCGTTTGTAATAAAGGCAAAATGGTATATCTGGTACAAAATCTGGTTTTTGTATTTGAATATTTTTATCTCAGTTGTATCATATCCAATAATTTTCGCAACAGAATCTTTTATATCAAAGTCCGGAAAATTTCTACTAAGCCTTACTCCTATTATTTCCCCACCATGGTTGTTTTTGGAGGTACCCGTTGAGCAACTAATCATAATGCCCCAAAAAACAAGAAATAATTTCATAGCTTTACTGTGCAACGAATAATACTCCATTTGTGATTGTTTTTGTATAAGTTGATACTCTATATCCACCTAAACAAGAAATATTAACCTCGCAATCATATTGCAACATTGGTACGGTTGCTGTTGTTTGGTTCGTCGAAATTACTGGTGGGGAAACAACTGTTCCCATTTTGAGAGAAAAACAGGGTGGGATAAAGTCTGCTAATAATAGAACGGGGCTTCTTCGCACTATTTTTTCTGTTTCCACAAAAAAATAATTCCATCAAAAAACCTATCTCAGCCAAACTTACTATTTGATGTCATTACTGATGTCACAATATAAATAGTATCAGTACAAATAAATATTGGTGCTGTTTACTTCTGTAGTTTAGCTATTAGGTAAACATTGAAAGAAATAATCCTATCAAAACCTACATGTAACACTCTTTACCGGAAATCACAAAATTTGATTCACCTACTTCCTAATTAATTTTAGTTTAATGCTTTTTTATGCTTTTAATAAGGCGCAATACTGATATTGTGTCAAAATTTCCAATTGTATCCATTGATAATGTAACTACCCTATTATACCGAAAATATGGTTCAGCACTTTCAGAATCTGGGACACTTATAAATGTTGCCTTCACTAACTTCATTTGCTTTATACTATCAAGCCTCGGATGAAATGAAAAATCAATGTTTTTTAAACTCTTTGAAAAACACAAATAACTAGTATCGCTTCCGAAATGACCAACTTTTTTTTTCTTAAAATATTTTTCGCAAAGATCTTCATTAATGCCTTTACTTACTTCCATCAGGGAATCGTCGTCATCAAAAAATAATTCTTTTCTTATGCTAAATTTCTTGTTTATAAATGAATCAACTTTGCAAACTTTTGGCGTTGCTGATGAAGTTGAATCAAATAATAGCCCATACAAACTGTCTTTCTCGTATAAAAAATGCTTAAAATAAATTATATCTGAAACAACTTCCTGACTAATTTGGTTTCCGTCCTTATCAAACGACTGATTTGCATTTATATGCTGAATGGGCATTCTATAAATAATTCTATTCTTGAAATAGATAATATAAAAGCTATCTACGATCGTGATAAATTTACCCTCATATGTTATTGTTGGAAAACTAACTAAAATTTTTATGGTCTTCATATTAGCTATACCCCCGTTATCTCTGTTGTGAATAGAGCTACAGCTATTTATCATCAAACAAATTCCCCAAATTATTATTATTATTATTGGGTGAATTTTGAATTTATTAATTACTGAGGAATCCATTCCTGGCTTGTACTTGTATAACTATTATTTGTTTGTAAATTGAGAATATCACAAATATAATTTACTGATATTGTATACTCCAAACGCATTTTAGCCACAAAAGGACCTAAAATAAGTGGCTCAGGGTCAACACTGTTACATTCTGCAGTCCATAATATGGATGTGCCAGTCTTAATTACAGTATTATGTGTCAATGATTGCCAAATCCATGTATTAAACACATTTTTCACGTGTACGCCTGTTTCTTTGCTTGAAAAATTAACTGTTGAAATAGCAGAACCAATTTGAAAGAATCTCCATTTATAAGATACAGTTTGAGTTTCTGTTCCTGCGCTAACCACAGCTATTTCTTCATTCTGGGAAGTAGGGTTTCCGCTAGCTACAATTGCATTAAGAGCTTCTTGAGCATTTGAACAATCTTCTCCTGGATCTGGGTTACCATTTTCGTCACAACCTATGCCATATAAAATACAAGGATCTGTTTCTTCGCATAAGATTTCTGACCAGCAATCTCCAGTATTATACCATGGCCCGCAAATTTCACCCACTATTTGATCCCCTTCAATAAGTATTTCACAGTCCATTTGCCAAATACAAAATTCAACCGTAGTGCACTCTTCTTCGGTACCCCTATGATAGGGATTACCAATATCAAGTTTTCCTACTTTTATTAACCGCCCTCCTTCAAATAAACCGCGAGCGACAAATGCACCATTCCATTTTTGTACAACTAAATGCCCCGTAAATTCATTCATTGGACTTAATACTGAAATCCCGCTTAAGTCAAATGCATTTGTTTGAAGATAATTCCACTCAGGGATATAATCAATTTCCCGAACCAGAATTTCATTTTTCTTTTTAATGAATAGTATTCTTGACAAAGAAGCATCTGCTACTCTATTCTTGTCTGATTCAGATAATGAATTATTTGATGCAAGGGAGATGTTTTTGATCGCCTCCTGTAATGGAAATTCTATTACATCATACTCGCCGATTTTCCCAAAAATTGGATGTTTCCAATCGGGTAGTTTTTTCCCTTTTGATTTGAATTGGCCCATTCGGGCGATTTCTTGAATGTGCCATAATACCATTCTTTAACCCAGTCATCATCAAATTTTTTTCCATCGGCTTTTGAAATTTCTTTTTGACAGGATATAACAAAAATGTACATCCCACATAGAAGGAAAATGCTTGAATACTTTCTCATAAAATAGGTTTGAAGTGAAAGTATGTAATCCTACCTTTTCAAAAAATACCACTTTCTGGTAATTTTTTATTTCAATTAGAGTAACCCCCTAAAAAAAATTGAAAACCAGTGCAATTCAATAGTGTTTATTCAAAATCTGTGGCAAATTCATCTTCCCCTCTATCCGGTTCACATAATCCAACGATCCCAGCCTGAATCGCAGGGGGACCGAGGTCAGTTTCTCCAATTTCAGTTCCTGCCTGCAGAAATAGCCCAACGACCGGGCATAAAAGCTTTCCGGCAGCAGAACACTCATCTTATTGAAAAGGGAGAAATCCCGGTTTAAGATGGGTTGGGTCTTTTCGAAGAAACTAAAAGAGAAGCGGGAGGCTGGAAATTTCAGCACGGCTCTTTGATCATAGAAAGGGGGCTTTTTCCAGGTAAACCGGTCCTTTTTCTGAATTAACTGACTTATAACCAGCTCATGGCTGGCCGGGGGAGCAACCTGGGCCTGCGCGTTGAAAAATAATGGATTACAAAGCCCAATCCACACAACAATTATTTTAAGACTTCGTTGCACCCGTCCAATTGCTTTTGTACCTAAATTTACGGCATTATTTTTGTGCAATGGCGGATTTTTTTTACCCCGCCCCAAAAAAAAGGACGAACCGATGGCCCTGAGCCAAAGCTTACAGCAGAGATTACTGCAGAAATTGTCGCCCCAGCAGATTCAGCTCATGAAACTGCTGCAGGTACCTACGGCCAATCTCGAAACCCGGATCAAGGAAGAACTGGAAGAGAATCCCGCCCTGGAACTGGATGAGGAAAAACATGATGAGGGCGCCGATGAACTCAAGGATGAATTCAGCGAGAACGGGGAGGAGGAATATGAGGATAAGGACGGCAGCGAAGACGAATACGATAATATTGATATCAGCGAATACGTAAGTGAAGGTGATGATGATGTGGCGGATTACAAACTCCGGGATGATAATTACCCCGAAGAAGATGACAGCCGGCAACTCCCATTCCGGGCAGAGGTCAGTTTTTATGAGCTGATGAACAACCAACTGGGGCTTCTGCGGCTGGAAGAAAAAGAACAGGCGATCGCCGATCAGATCGTGGGCAGCCTGGATGAGGACGGTTACCTGCGAAGGGAAACTTCCGCGATCGTGGATGACCTTGCTTTCCGGCAAAATATTATTACAACAGAACAGGAGGTGGAAGCGCTGATCAAACGCATCCAGCAGTTTGACCCCCCGGGTGTGGCGGCCCGCGACCTGCGGGAATGCCTGCTGCTGCAGCTCTTACGCCAGAAGAACGAAGGGAAACCCGTTGACCTGGCCATCAAAGCCATCACCAAATACTTTGACGAATTCACGAAGAAGCACTACGAAAAGATCCAGCGGGGGCTGGATATTGACGACGACCAGCTGAAAGAAGTGATGCAGTGGATCATCCGCCTCAACCCCAAACCGGGAGGCAACCTGGGTGAAATGAACAAAGCGGAAAATTATGTGGTGCCGGATTTCTTTATCATGAACAATGCCGGCAAACTGGAACTGACCCTGAACAGCCGCAACGCACCCGAACTGCGGATCAGCGAAGGCTACCGGGATATGCTCAGGGAATATGACCGCGGGGCTAAAAAAGACAAACGGCAGAAAGAAGCCGTTCTCTTTATCAAACAAAAGATCGACGCGGCCAAGTGGTTCATTGACGCCATCAAGCAGCGGCAGCATACCCTGCTCAGCACCATGAACTCCATCATGGAACACCAGTACAATTTCTTCCTGACCGGCGATGATACGGAAATGAAACCCATGATCCTGAAAGATATCGCCGAGAAAACAGGACTGGATATTTCCACTGTCAGCCGGGTGGCCAACAGCAAATTCGTGCAAACGGAATTCGGCACCTACCGCCTTAAATTCTTCTTCAGTGAATCACTGAGCACCGACAGCGGCGAAGAAGTATCCACCCGGGAGGTCAAGAAAATACTCAGCAACCTGATCGAAGGCGAAGACAAAAAACATCCCCTGAGTGATGAACGCCTGACCGAAATGCTGCAGGAAAAAGGTTACAATATAGCCCGCCGTACCGTGGCCAAATACCGGGAGCAACTGAATATACCGGTGGCACGATTGAGAAAGGAATTATAAAATGAAACGCCGCAGGCATACTACCCTTATCTTTTTTGCACTATTCGTCGCTGGCTTGCTGCGGGCGGAAGCGCAACCAATGCCGGTTGACGAAAATAAGATCCCCAAACAATTTGCCCAGGTTAGCCTCGTCTTTAACCGCATCTTTAACGGCAGCGGGCTGGATACCTTTTACCAGCGGCTGCAGCAATTGAAAAAAACAAAGACAGGGCGGATCACGATTGTTCATATCGGTGACTCGCACCTGCAATCCGATGATCTGCCCGGCGTAGTGAGAAAAGGTCTCCAGGAATTTTTTGGTGATGCGGGGAAAGGTGCTTCTTTTTCCAAAACGCTTGCCGTCACGGAGTCTGTGAAATATAAGGACAGCACCGGTATACTCTACCAGGCGATCGGCATCAACGGAGCCCGGTTTGACACCTACAACCAATCCGTTTCTATCTGGCAACAGGTGGAGCAACTGAAGCCGGATCTTTTCATCATTTCCCTGGGAACCAATGATGCGCAGACCAATGATTTCAACGAATCCTCTTTCCAGCAGCAGGTGACGCAACTGCTGAACAACCTGAAAAAAGCAAGTCCTTCCGCTGCGGTACTGATGACAACCACCGCCGATTCTTTCAAAGCCGGTAAACCCAACCGGGAACTCTGGAATATCAATCTTTCCCTGTTCGGCTATTGCGGCAGCAATAATATTCCCGTATGGGATATGTACCGCGTTACCAATGGTTTTGGTTCGGCCTGGAACTGGTGGAAAAAAGGCATGCTGAACAGGGACGGAATTCACTTCACTGCAAAAGCCTATAAGATACAGGGACAACTGTTATTTAATGCGCTGGCAAAGGGATATAACAGTTATATCAGCAATTATTGAGTTAAGAGTTTAAAAGAGTAAAAAGAGGATAAGGAGGAGTTTCCTGTTTTCAAATCTCACTTCATGAATACAAAGTGCCCTTTGTTTTAAAAAATCCCGCACAGAGGATAAAGAGAAAAAGAGAAGACATTAGCTCATGAACAAACCCTCTTTTTCTCTTTTTACTCTTTTAAACTCTTAGCTTCAGAATTGCAGGTAGATCGGCATCACCGGCTCGGAAGATTTAAAATAGCCATAGATGATCACAAACACAAAGAACAGCGCGATATATACCGGCATGGGCACTTTTTTAAAACGCCCGATCAGCCTATCGGCATAATTGTCCGGGATCGCATGCAACAAAAATGCCAGCGCGATCATGATCAGCACCGGTTTGTAATTATCAAAGAAAGCCCCCCACACTGAGAAACTGAAATCATGCGTGATCTGGAAGAGCATATTGGAGGCGTCTTCCAGCGTTGCGGCTTTAAAGAAGACCCAGCCAAAACAAACAAAGTGAAAGGTGACCAGTACGGCCACCGCATTGTAAAGCCTGCTGTTATTGATCTTACCAAAAGATTTTCCTGTCAGCAGCATCCAAACTTTATGAATGGTCAGTGAGATGCCGTGCATCGAGCCCCAGATGATGAAGTTCCAGCTCGCCCCGTGCCACAATCCCCCGAGCAGCATCGTGGTCATCAGGTTCAGGTTGGTGGTGATCCCGCTCTTTTCCTTTTTGATGATGGAGGGCAAAATAAACAGAAGCAGGATACCTGCAGTGATCCCCAGTGAACTGTACCAGGGAAGATGAAACCCCTTAAAGCCGGCAAAGAAAACTCCCCCGAAGAAAAGGGCCGAAAAGAACCAGGTGCCGAAAGAGCCCTGTTTGTTACCCCCGAGCGGTATATAGAGATAATCCCGCAGCCAGGAGGAAAGGGAGATATGCCATCTTCGCCAGAACTCGGTGATACTCCTGCTCTGGTAAGGCGATAGGAAATTGGTGGGAATGCTGAAGCCCAGCCATTTGGCGATACCGATGGCCACATCGCTGTAGCCGCTGAAATCGCAGTAGATGACCACGGCATAACCATATACGGCAAAAAGGTTTTCCAGTCCTGTGTACCGCGAAGGATCATCAAAGATATAATTGACAAAATTCAGGGTGATATAATCGGAAATGATCAGTTTTTTGAACAGTCCCGACAGGATGAGATAAAACCCCTTGGCGAAATCATTTTCGGTAATGATGTAGGGTTTATTGATCTGCGGCACGAAATCATGGGCCCTTACGATTGGTCCCATTACCAGTTTGGGAAAGAAAGAAAGGAACAGGAGATAATCGCTGAATTTTCGTGCCGGTTCAAAATGGCCGCGGTATACATCGATGGTATAGCTCAGGTTCTCGAACGTATAAAAGGAGATCCCCACCGGCAGCAGGATATTGAGCGGGTTGAACCCCGCATCGAGCAGGCCGTTAAAGGTTTCGATGAAGAAATTGGTGTATTTGAAATAGAACAGCAGCCCCAGGTTGAACACGATACTGGTGAGCAGGAGGAGTTTTTTCTTCTTCTTGTTTTGCTGCCGGTGAATGGCATTTGATAAAACAAAATCGACGATCGCGGAAAGGATCACAAAGACCACAAAGACCCCGCTGGCCTTGTAAAAAAAATACAGCGAGAAAAAACAGAAAATATAGCGTCTTATCCTGAAATTATTCCGGAACCGGTAATAGAGCGCGATAAAAATAGCAAAGAAAAAGACGAAGAAACCGTTGTTGAAGAGCAGCGGGTTTTTCGGATCATACAGAAACTGGTCCAGGAATGCTTGTATATCGAATGCGGGCATAGGTTTTACTTGCGGGTACGAATATATTTTTGGTATTCATTCATGATGGCCTCATAAAGATAGGTACCCAGTACTTCGGCACCGCGATGGTTGGGGTGTACATAATCCCTGTTGGCCAGCGAAGGGTTCATTTTCGCCCAGGCCACGATGGAATTGGTGCCGCCCATGGAGGCAAACTGGTTATAAAAACTGCTCCCCGTTTCATACGCAACGGTTGCCTGTATCTTGATAAGTGAATCGATTCCCACTGCAGATTTGTATTCACCTCCGTATCGGAAGGCCCGGTCGGCCGTGCTTACCAGCAGGAAATCGGTCTTGTCAAAACAGTTGCGGATCTTTTTTACCACCGGAAGCATGGCCCTGGCATACCAGTTAAAATTCCGGTCGTTGGGACGGAACAGGAGGTTGACCCCATACTGGAATATGATCAGGTCGTAGGGGTTGTTGGCGGCAATGGCTTTCATGAAAACAGAATCGATTCGGGCGAATTCGATCCCGGTGATGCCGCGGAAGGAGAAATTGTCAACAAAGATCCCGGAGGGTGATTCAAAACTGATCCCGTATACGGGCAGGTTTTCATTGGCAACGGAAAGGCGGATACTCCTGTTTGGATCCGTCGCCAGCGTCACCCGGTTCAGCAGGTTGGGTGCGTTCACTGTGAATGTGCTGTTGTTAACCGTAATATTCACCGCGCCGTTCGCGTTTCCGCAGATCAGGTTCTTTTCGAGGATGGCCGCGCTGTCGGTAATGGTCTGATCGGTCATATGCACCCAGTCGCCGCCGCTGCGGAAAAGGTGACCCGAAAAATAAAGACGGCTGCTCTTCCCGGATTTGAAACTCTCATCCTGCCATCCGCTGGAATAATTATGCGCAACGGACTGCCTGAATTTGGATACCTGTGAAGTGATGGGAACAAAACCCACGCCGCTGCCGCCGAATTGCTGTTGCAGTAATTTGCGAACGGTCTGGGTCAGCAGGTCGCCTTCGATCATGCTGTCACCAAAATAAGCGATCCGGATCTTTCTTTTTTTGCCCGATTTCAGTTCGGCCAGTTTTTCCAGGAAATTATTCAGTGAAGGCCGGTTGGTATCGGTGTTGAAACCGGTGATGAACCGGCCTTTCTTATAGAGTTCAAAATTCTTGTCGGGGAGGTCCTCGATGATGACGAGGTTGGTGTCGGGTTTCTCCGGGACGATTGCCGCTGAATCTGATTTCATCACATCTGAAATAAGATTGATCCGCTGAAAAGGCATCCATTGAAAATCGAGCAGGGTCCCTGCCACGGAAAGCAGCAGGTAAAGGCAAACACTCCCGATAACAAGATGTAGGACACGGCGGTTGCTGTTCATGGCGAGGCTTCTATCGGGTGGCGGCTAATTTATTTTTCCTGATGGTTTCGTTGATCCGTTGCTTCCATACGCCGGGGACTTCCGAATACCCGCTTTTACTGATCGCATCCGTCCACAGCCTGTAATCCATGTTGCCATACAGTTTTTTGTAATACTTTTTCTTTGCCTGCAGTTTGCAAAAACCAACGAAGGATGCCGTATCGCTATCGTATTGTTTATACCGGGTTTTGATCCCCTTTGTCTTCAGCAGGTTGTTCTTTCCCACGATTCCGAAAAAATTATTGAGCAGTTTGCAGTTGCGGCTGGTGCCGGCGGAGGATTCGATAATGGACACTCCGAGAATAATGGAGGCGGGGATCCCATAGGCCCCGGAAAGCGAATCGGCCAGGGGCCGGTATTTTTGAATAAAGGTCTTGGTTTGGGCGCTTAAAGAGAGGGAAAAGAACAGAAAGCAAAAAAACAACCACAGGCGGGGTTTGGCGAACCCCCGTTTTATTGTAACTCGTTGATTTTCTGCTGTCGGCATAAAAGTTATCGGATAAAGATACAAAACGCTTTTTCCATAAGTCCTTTACTTTTGCAAAAATCGTACTGGGATCATGAATAGTCGTTTAGTGATTGATAAACAAGAAGGTTTGAGTGAATTCAGGAATAGGGGGCTTTCCCACCAGCCAGCCGCGGTAAGGTTGGCGGCCAGGTTCTTTTCCTGGCTTTTTCACCCGGTTTTTGTGCCGGTCATGCTGGTCTTTTTCATGGTCTTCATCCATCCTTATTTATTTGCCGGGATGGATACAAAACCCAGGATCCTGGTAGTGGTACAGGCTGCGGCGATGTGTACCTTTTTTCCGCTGGTAACGGTATTGCTGCTGAAAGCGCTGGACTTTATTAAGAGCATTCATCTGACCAGCCGGAAGGACCGGATCATCCCGCTGGTTGCCTGCGGCGTGTGGTATTTCTGGTTATGGTATGTGTGGCGTAACCAGCCGGATTACCCGCAGCAGGCCGTGCAGTTCGCATTGGCCATCTGGATATCGGTCAGCCTTGCCCTGATGGCAAATATCATTATGAAGATCAGTTTGCACGCCATTGCCGCAGGCGTAATGCTGACCTTTATCATTCTGCTGGCATTTACACAGGACCTGAATTTCGGGGTCTATATCTCGGTCGCCCTGCTGATCACCGGTATCGTATGCACCTCCCGTTTCATTGTTTCTGACCATACTCCTGCTGAGATCTACGGAGGTCTTGCACTGGGAGTCCTGTCCATGATCGTGGCTAACCTGTTCGGATAAGCGCCTGTCATTGTTGTTTCGTCATACAAACGGGTGAGGAAAGCTCACATTTCCCCCTGAGCCAGGTCATGACCCCATGTCCGGATTTTACGATACCTTAATACAAATATTTCAACATGAAGCATTACCATATTGTATCACGGATAGCCATTTACCTGCTGTCGGTGGTGCTGATCGGTTTCGGTATTTTTCATTTCATGTATCCCCGTGACCTGCTGGTGTATGTTCCGGTTTGGCTGGTAGGCGGTATCAAATGGGCCTATGTGGTGGGGGCCGCCTTTATACTGGTAGGCCTCTCGTTCCTTACCAACCAGTATGTAAAATTTACCGGGTACCTGCTGGCGGCGCTGCTGATCATTTTTATCCTGACGATTCACTGGCCGAATTACCAGAATGCAGGTGATAAGGATATGCGGCAACTGGCGCTGATCAATATCCTGAAGGATACCGCCATCATGGGTTTTGCCCTGCATATTGCGGCGGGGGCACACCACCAGCATTTCCACCTGGAAGAATCCGACTGACCCGGTAAAATAAAATGTAGTTTCGGATTGCAGACATTGCTTTCGCTGTGTTACGGGTTTTTGTGCGATCACCATAAATTCCAGTCCACTGCGATCGTCTCATTCCGCGAAGTGGGCTTCTGCAATCCGTTAGTGAGTTGTTCCACTCTTTCTCCGACCGTCTTTTTCAGTTCGCTGATCTTCATCGTGGGATATTTATTCATCACTTCCAGGATGCTGTAGGTGAACACCCCGTTCTTCAGATCGCCCCTTTCCAATGCGAACTGCGTGCCCGCCGCGGCGGAGATGACCGTGGCGCCGGTGCTTTTGCCCACGTTCACGAAAAGGGATTGCATCAGCTCAAAACTGTTCTTCATGCCCAGGTGGGATTGATTCGGTTTTAAGGCGACGGGTATAGTCCCTTTCATAAGTCCCATTGAATCGGACGTTTCATTGATCCTGACCATTTCCTCCTTGTCCACTTCCCCGCTGTGACAGGCATCGATCAGCATCAGTTTTTTCCGGGCGGGGATGCTGTCCAGCAGGTTCTCCAACTCATCATAGGGAAGTCCGTTTTCTTCGGGTTTATCAAAACGGACGGAATACGTAGAGAGAAAATAATCAAAATCCCTGCTCAGCAACCCGTGTCCGCTATAGGCCACGATCACCTTATCGTTCACCGTGGTTTGCTGCAGTCTTTGTTTGAGCGATTTTATGGCAGCGGTGTTCACATTTTCATTGAACAGCGTGTCGATGGTTATGTCACTGCCATATTTTTCTTTCAGTTTTGCAGACAGGTCCCTTATGTCTTTTACACTATAGCTGAGATTGTGGCTTGAGTCGGCAAATTTCTCGATCCCGATCCCGATAAACTTCAGCGATTCCTTTTGTTTTACTGCGGGAGTGTATTTCACATACAGCGGCATCCGGTAACTTTCGGTGCCGTTCACATTGGTGATGCTGGTTTCAATCCGGTTTTCACCTTGTGATAGCTTAATGGTTAGCGTTGTATCAAGTCTATTGCTGTTTTTCTTTTTAATGCTGATGCCCCGCTGGCCAAAGATTGGAGATTCGTTTACCCATACATTGAAACGGTCGAGTTTGTACGTGCTGTCAATCCCTTTGATGTGTAGGTTCAGGGTTCCGTTTTGCTGTTCATATTCAATCGCATCCCGGTTCACAAAATCAGCTTCGGGTACACTGTAGCCGTCGCGGAAAGCGGTAGTGTCAATACCGAGTTTCTTAATTCGTTTCTCCCAGGCCTTGCGATAACTACTGATGAGTGCCTTATCGGTATTGCCGATAGCTTCGAGTACTTTGTCAGGGCGGTTGTATTTGACATCCAACTGCTCGAAAGTGATGATCTTTAAATCTTTGGTGACATAATAGAGGAGCCTGGCGGCATCTGCAGAGGTCTTATAGAATCCTGATGGTATTAAATTGATATATCCATTTTCCCCTAAAGGGAAGAATGTGTAGAGCAATTTTCCTGAGGTGGCATCCCATAACTTGAATGTATTGTCCCCAGATGAAGAAATAATCCGGTTACCCTGCTTATTATAAAAAAGTGATTTAATGTTATTCTCGTGGCCTTTTAACTCAAAAAGCATTTTACCCTGGACAATATCCCAAATCCTGGCAAAATTATTCTCACCATATGTCACTATTTTTCGACTGTCTGGGCTAAATGTAAAATAATACATTCCAGGTACTTCACGGATGATCAATTGTGATTTTATAAACAAAGTATCCCAGATAATAAGCCTGGAGTCTAATGTGGCAACCCGGATGTTATCAGGGCTAAACGCTGCATTTACCTGATGAAAATAATCATCCGCTTGCTCTTTATACTCGGCCAGCACCTTTCCACTATGTATATCCACGATAGTGGCTCCCCCGTAATCGGAAATTATTATTTTGTTACCACTGGGATCAACCGACACATTATTAGGTTCAGAAATATTGCTAGTCCTAAAACTAACCAGTGGCTTCCCTGTTTTCGTGTTCCAGACCTTTCCAAAACCATTTTGGGAACCTGTCACGATTTTTTCACCATCAGGCGTAAAGCAAACCTTACCTATTCCAACAGTTATTCCGGCAAATTTTTCTGTCAGTTCATATAACATTTTACCTGTACCGGCATCCCAAAGTCTTGCGACTTTATCATCATGTATAGTTACAACCTTGTTTCCATCCGGGCTAAAACCAAGGAATATCAAATATTTTGAATTTCGTACATAGATACTTGGGAATAATTTTCCTGTAAACAGATCCAAGACTATTGGATCACCTGATAATGTGCTTAATAATTTAGTGCCATCAGTACTTAGTTGCATTTCCTGTCCGTGGAGCTTGAGTATTTTGTGTCTGAAGGAGGATATCGGGTTTCCTGTTTTCGTATCCCATAAATAGAAGGCCGTATCTATACCGGTAACAACAAGTGGTTTGTCACCGATCCATGCTGCCTTTCCTGTCTGAGAAATATTACCTTTCAGTACCGATAATAAACTGCCGTTTCGTGCATTCCAAACCATTCCATTTGTGGCTCTATAATATTTGGAGTCATTAGATATTGTGGTCAGTTTCGTACCATCAGTGCTGAAAAAAGACACGCTCACTTCAGATACTTTTCTGTCAAGCACTGCGTACTCTTTGTCATTCACAACATCCCAGATAAATCCTTTACCGTCAGCATCCGGTACAAATACTTTATCCCCGGAAGGGGTTACGGCAATACTAAAAACAGCCGATGGATGATTTCTGCCTGAGAATTTTCTTAACTCAGTCCCCGTTTGTGCATCCCTTATAGTTACATAGAACCATTGCCAGGCGTGAATGATTATTCTTTGATTGTCCGGACTAAACCTGCAATCACCAAAACCGTTTGTATTCTCGTCTTTGTCAAAAAGTATCCTGTTCCCAGCGAGGTCATAGAGCATAATTGAGTTCCCGTAAATTATAAAAATCTTTTTTTCATCGTCACTGACCGTAAAGTCCGAAATATGTGTCTTTGGTTTGGAGAATGTTCTTACCAATGCACCATTTGACGGATTCCAGATCCTTACCGTAGAATCCCATCCCATTGAAACAATCCTCTTTCCGCTCTTTGTAAAGTAAGCATCCTGTACCGGGCCCCCGTGACCTTTTAATGTGAGAAGAACCTTTCCAGATCCTGCATCCCATATCTTTATAGTTTGATCCCCGGATGCGGTTACTATTTTTTTCCCATCACGGCTGTAATGAGCTCTTCTTATATTTTTTGTATGCCCCTTAAGTACAACCCTGACATTGCCCGTATAAATATCCCATGCGATAACGGTATTATCTTTTCCATAGGTAATAATATTCCTTCCGTCAGGTCCAAAATCAAAATAATAAATTTCGTTATCGCCTCCCCTGATCGTTTGCAGTAATTTGCCTGTGTTGGCTTCCCAGATAAATACAGCTTTCTCTGATTCTGCCATAGTAGCCAATAACCGGGCATCCGGGCTGAACTTTGCCAGTTTGATTCCATTCGTATGCGTAAAAGGCAGCATCAATCTTGGCGACTGTGCATCTGTATCTGTTACTGAGAACAGAAGAATTAAAGGCCATATCCTGGTTGAGGCCATACCCAAACTTTATTAAAAGATAAGATTATTCTAAAGACGCTATTACTCTGGGTCCGGTATCTTACCAAAGGTCCCAATCCACCGCAATCATCTCATTCCGGGAAGTGGGTTTCTGCAATCCGTTAGTGAGTTGTTCCACTCTTTCGAATACTGTTGTTTTGTGCCGGGCTGATTACCTGTTCATCCCTTTCGGGTTACCCCGGATAAGTACAACATTATAATTCATTTTATCATTCCCGTTGACTTGTCAGCAATTTCAATCGCCAGATCCTTCAGCTTATCCGTGGTTCCGCTTATTTCAAACCTGTGTTTGATGGCTTTCCCCTGTTTGATATTTACCGTGGCAGTGATGGAATTCCCTTTCACCGTGTAGCGTCCGCTGAGCGACCAGGCGTCCGGTGAATTAGTGGCGGTAACATAAACGATCTTGCTGTCCGAACCCCGGGTGGCCATTTCTCCCAATTGAAGATTGACCATCTTGCTCAGTTCAAGATCATCATCGGCGATGGCTTCATCGCTGTTCTGGAAATTGCTGGCGGCAAACAGGGGTTTCTCCTGCGGCAGTACAATTTTGGCCATCACTTCCTCATCTACGATCCCGATATTGAAATTGGTAGTGCTCACGATCTGCGGCTCCTGGCGGGCACCGGTTTCCCTGGAAAGTTCACTCACCGTTTTTTCGGCCGCGTCGAACCAGCGTGCCACATTCAGGTATTTCCCGTCTTCGAGGATATCGGTTTGCTGTTTGATGGCTTTCAGTAAAGAGTAGGTCAGCAATCCCTGTGCGTAACGGCCCATTTCATAGGCACTCTGGTCGCTCGCCGATGCCGATAAAATAAATAACCCGGATCGCTCATTCAATTTATCAATGGCTTTGATCTGCCTTGCCTTATCAT
>JBGATE010000038.1:0-18238 GCA_044229375.1 Chitinophagaceae bacterium | reverse complement strand
TGCGCACACTGGCTGATTTCAAAGGGAAGATCCTTGATAACAGCCTGGGCGGATTGCAAATGACCATAAACGATATGGAAGTGCATTTCAGGCTGATCGGGGAGTTCAATGCCTACAACCTGCTGGCGGTATTCGGAACGGCGGTGTGCCTGGGGGAGGATAAACAGGAAGTGCTGACGGCGCTGAGCGAGCAAACGGGAGCGGAGGGAAGGTTTGATTACCTCATTTCTAACCGGGACAGGGTGATGGTGATCGTGGATTATGCGCACACACCCGACGCACTCCTGAATGTACTGGCGGCGATAAAGAAATTAAAAAAAGGGTTTGAACAGGTGATCACGGTGGTGGGATGCGGGGGTGACAGGGACCGGACGAAGCGACCCATAATGGCGGAAGCGGCTTGTGAGCACAGCGACAAAGTGATCTTCACCAGCGACAACCCGCGGAGCGAGGACCCGGCTCAGATCATACGCGATATGGAAGAAGGACTGACGCCGGCGCACCGGAGAAAGTATATCTCGATCGTGGACAGGAAAGAGGCGATCAAAACAGCGATCAGCCTGGCGGGCCCGGAAGATATCATCCTGGTAGCGGGAAAAGGACATGAGAAGTACCAGGAGATCAAAGGTGTGAGAAATCATTTTGACGACAAGGAAGTGGTGATGGAGTTGTTCAGCGTTTTGGATAAATAAAAAAGTAACAGTCTAAAACAGTACCCCGCCTGCGCTTACTGCTACGGCGGATAAAACAGGACCATGTTGTATCACTTGTTTGAATGGTTTGATAAACAGAACATCAACTTCCCGGGAAGTGAGCTGTACAAGTTCACCACCTTCCGGGTGTTACTGGCCGTTCTGCTGTCGCTGTTCATTACAACATTTTACGGCAGGAAGCTGATCAGGTTCCTGCAGAAAAGGCAGATCGGGGAAAGCATCCGGGAAGAGGGACTGGCCGGGCAGGAAAGTAAAAGGGGGACGCCGACGATGGGAGGTATCATCATCATTCTCGCGATCATGATACCCACCTTACTGCTGGCCAACCTCACCGAAGTGTATGTGCAGGTGATGCTGATCAGCACCTTGTGGATGGGAGTGATAGGATTCATTGACGATTACCTGAAACTGAGGGGTAAACGGCTGGCACAGGAGAAAGGGGAAGTGTACAGGAAAACGGGAAAGGACGGCCTGGCGGGATGGTTCAAGGTACTCGGGCAGGTGGGACTGGGGATACTGATAGGCGCCACCCTTTATTTCAATAGTGAAGTGAAAATATGGAGGGAGTATGTTGGCACGGAAGCGAGCGCGTTGAAGGATTCTACCGTATTCGGGAAGATTGTGAATGGTAAAACAAAATATTTCACGGAGTCCAAGACACCGGTGACCACCATTCCGTTCGTGAAAAACCATGAGTTCAATTATTCAAAGTTGTTGCCGGCATCGTGGCGGGATTATACCTGGGTTCTTTACATACTGATCGTGATCTTCATTATCACCGCGGTCTCCAACGGTTCCAACCTCACAGACGGCCTGGACGGACTGGCGACGGGAACGTCGGCGATCATCGGGGCCCTGCTCGGCATCTTCGCTTATGCCAGCGGTAACCTCGTCTTTGCCGATTACCTGAACATCATGTATATCCCCGGGTTGAACGAGTTGTCCATTTTCATCGCGGCAATGATCGGGGCCTGTATCGGGTTTTTGTGGTACAACTCTTACCCGGCACAGATATTCATGGGCGACACGGGGAGCCTGACACTGGGCGGGATCATCGGGGCGCTGGCGATCATCGTGCACAAGGAACTGCTGATACCCATATTCTGCGGGATATTTTTTGCGGAGGTCGTTAGTGTGATGATGCAGGTCGGATATTTTAAATACACGAAAAGAAAATTCGGAGAGGGCAGAAGAGTGTTTCTGAAAGCGCCGCTCCATCATCACTACCAGGTGAAAGGATTTCACGAGGTGAAGATCGTAACAAGGTTCTGGATCATGACCGTGTTGCTGGTGGTGCTGAGCATTGCTACGCTGAAATTAAGATAGGCTGAACCTATACGATGAATCAAGCTATAAAGTTCTTACTGAAAAACCCATAATCCTGACCTGTTGAAAGTCACTGTTTATGATCCAATCATATTGTAGTGCAGTTGTACTTGAATCCAATACTTGTGAAGAACCGTGTTCCGTACACCCATGACCAGCAGCAATGGCCAAAAGGTTTGTCATATTGGGAGGTGGAGAAAGTGGTGTGGGTGCCGCACTGCTGGCGAAACAACAGGGTTATGACGTGTTTGTTTCCGACGGAAGCTCTTTGAAGAACAAATATCGTAACGAATTGCAGGAGGCGGGGATCGCTTTCGAGGAGGGCCGGCATTCTGCGGCAAAGATCCTGGATGCGGATGAAGTGATGAAAAGCCCGGGTATACCGGAAAAAGCGGAGATCGTTCAGCAGGTCAGGGCAAAGGGGATCGCCGTCATCAGCGAGGTGGAACTGGCTTACCGTTTCAAAGGTGACAGTAAGATCATCGCCATCACCGGCAGCAACGGAAAGACCACTACCACGGCGCTGACCTGCCATATCTGCAGGGAAGGCGGGCTGGATTGCGCGCTGGTCGGCAATATCGGTGATTCATTTGCCCGGCAGGTGGCCATTGCCCCGAAACCATTCTACGTGGTGGAGGTCAGCAGTTTCCAGCTGGATGATAGTAAAACATTCAGACCGGATATTGCCATCCTGACCAATATCACGGAAGATCACCTGGACCGTTACGATTACAATTTCGGGAACTATATACGCAGCAAATTCCGTATCACGATGAACCAGCAACCCGGTGATACATTCATTTACTGCGCCGATGATGAAGTAACTATGAAATACATTGACCAATTCAATATTCGATCAAACCAACTGCCAATCAGTATGAAAAGAGACCTGCCCAACGGAGCTTTTATTAAGGACGGAGACATGTACGTACGAACCGGACAAGACTTTACCACCATGAGTGTATTTGATTTTGCCCTGAAAGGGAAGCACAATTATTATAACACCATGGCGGCCTGCGTGGCGGCGGCCACACTGGATATCCGCAAGGAAAAGATCCGGGATGCCGTACAGAACTTCCAGACCCTGGAACACCGCATGGAGCATGTGGCTACCGTAAGGGGGGTGGAATTCATCAACGACAGCAAGGCCACCAATGTGAATTCTACCTGGTATGCCCTGGAAAGCATGACCAAACCAACGGTGCTGATACTGGGCGGGATCGATAAAGGGAATGATTATTCCCTGCTGAATGAGCTGGTGAAGGATAAGGTGAAGACGATCATTTGCCTGGGAAAAGACAACGGGAAGATCCACGAGGCATTTGGAAATATCGTGAGCACGATCGTGAACACGGAAAACGCGGAAGAAGCCGTAAAGGCGTCTTTTCATTTCGCCGCGAAAGGCGATGTGGTTTTGCTCAGCCCGGCATGCGCCAGTTTCGATCTGTTCAGGAACTATGAGGACAGGGGAAACCAGTTTAAAAAAGCAGTAATCGGGGCAAATGGTAAATGGTAAATGGTGAATGGTGAATAGTGAATGGTGAATGGGCAATCTCAGGAAGTGCGAAAAGAATGAGAGGAAATCAAAGTGGAATGAAATAAAACAGTATAAAAAGGGAAACTGACTGCGGACTGATGACGGTGAACTGCAGACTGAATAACATGGAGATAACAAAAGACATACGGGCTAATGACTGGAAGAATTCCTTTAATGCCAGTCATCTCCTTAATAAAACAAAGGGAGATAAGGTGATCTGGGCATTGGTGGTGTTACTGGCACTGGTTTCTTTACTCGCCGTGTACAGCGCTACCGGCTCGCTTGCTTACAAGAATTACCGCGGTAATACCGAGATCTACCTCTTCAAACAGATCGCCTTTATCCTGGTGGGCATCATGGTGATCTATTTCGCCCACCTGGTGAATTATACCTTTTATTCAAAAGCGGCCACCTGGGTGTACCTGCTAACGCTTCCGTTACTGGTGTACACCCTGTTCTTCGGTGTAACCATGAACGAAGGAAGCCGGTGGATCCGTTTGCCTTTGATCAATATGACCATGCAGACCTCCGACCTGGCACGGCTGGCGCTTTTTATGTACCTGGCAAGGTTACTGAGCCGGAAGCAGGATGTCATTAAGGATTTCCGGAAAGGGTATTTACCGGTTATCCTGCCGGTTGCCGTTACCTGCGCACTGATCGCGCCGGCCAATCTTTCAACCGCGTTGCTGCTCGGAGCCAGTTGCCTGATGCTGCTCTTCATCGGAAGGGTTAGCACGAAGCATATATTGATGACGATCTTGATCGCCCTGATCCCGCTTTTATTCCTTATCACAGCCGCAGTGGTGCGACACGGAAAGGAAAAGAACGAAGAGGCCTTTGTGGTCAAACGCTCCTCCTCCACGCTTACGGGACGGGTGGATACCTGGATCGGCAGGGTGGAAAGTTTCATCTACGGCAGCAAGGATGATGCGGACAATGATGCATACCAGGTGAACATGGCCAAGATCGCCATTGCCAGGGGAGGGATGTTCGGACTGGGGCCCGGTAACAGCCCAACAAGGGATTACCTGCCGCAGGCGTATAACGATTTTATCTACGCAATTATCATTGAAGAATATGGCCTGGTGGGTGGCGCATTCATCATGTTCATCTACCTGGTGTTCCTGTACCGTTGTATCCGTATCTATAAACGATGTCCCTATGCCTTCGGCGCCTTCCTGGCGCTGGGATTGAGTTTTACACTGGCCATTCAGGCCGTGGCGAATATGGCGATTACGGTGAATTTATTTCCGGTGACAGGGGTTACCCTGCCATTGGTGAGCATGGGCGGAACAAGTTTCATTTTCACCTGCCTGGCCATCGGTATCATATTAAGTGTGGCAAGGAACGTGGAGCAGCTGGAAGGAAAGACATCGGCTGAGCCGGTAAAATAAAGGTGCGCATGGGCAAACGAATCATTATTGCGGGAGGCGGTACAGGCGGACATATTTTTCCCGCCATCGCGATCGCCAATGCGCTGAAAAAGATGGACGGAAGTATGGAGATATTGTTCGTGGGAGCGAAAGGCAGAATGGAAATGGAAAAAGTGCCCCAGGCCGGTTATAAAGTGGAGGGACTGGATATTGCGGGGTTCAACAGGAGTTCTTTGATTAAAAACATAGGTCTGCCGTTCAAACTGGTAAAAAGTTTCTGGCAGGTACGCAGCATTTTTAAAGGGTTCAGACCGGATGCGGTGATCGGCGTGGGGGGCTATTCAAGCTTCCCGGTACTCCGGTTCGCACAGGCAAAGGGGATCAGGACTTTCATACATGAGTCCAATTCCTTTGCGGGCAGGTCCAATATCATGCTGGGAAAAAAGGCCACCCGGATCTTCACCGGGACAGAGGGGATGGAAAAATTCTTTCCTGCAGAAAAGATCATGGTTACCGGCAATCCGGTACGAAGTTCCATCGTATCCGCTTCGATCAGCAGGAGTGAGGGGATCCGGTTCTTTTCACTGGACGAAAACAAAAAGACGATGCTGGTGATCGGGGGAAGCCTGGGAGCAAAATCGATCAATGAGGCTATTGACCGGGGACTGGATGACATTTTGCGGGAGAACCTGCAACTGATATGGCAGACCGGTAAGCCTTATGCGAAAAGGGCCGGGGAGAGATCGGCGGGCAAAAAACAGGTATGGGCAAATGAATTCATCACACAAATGGAATATGCTTATGCCGCGGCCGATCTCGTGGTGGCAAGGGCAGGTGCGATGACGGTCGCGGAATTGTGTGTGGTCAAAAGACCCGTTTTATTCGTACCCTATCCTTTTGCCGCGGAAGATCACCAGACGGTCAATGCCATGCGGCTGGTGAATAAAAACGCCGCACTGATGGTGAAAGACAATGAAGCAGGGGAAAAACTGGTTTTCATGGCAATTGAACTTGCCAAAGATGATGGCAAACGGGAGGAGCTGAGAAATAATATTGCCGCACTGGCCATTACCGATGCGGATATGAAGATAGCCGGAGAAATCCGGAAAGCGATACAGATATCATGAACGTACTGGTTAATACTGTCCTTATGAATACCCCCTTCCGGGGGATTGAAAAACTGAACGAAGTTTATTTTATCGGGATCGGGGGGATCGGGATGAGCGCGCTGGCAAGGTTCTTTAAGGAAGGGGGGGTGAAAGTAAGCGGGTATGATAAAACGCCCACGGGGCTGACAAAAGAACTGGAAGCGGCAGGCATACCGGTGCATTATGAAGAGAGTGTTGAACGGATCCCGGCAGCACCCGACCTGGTGGTCTTTACACCGGCGATCCCGGCTGATCACAAAGAGCTGGTGCGTTACAGGGAAAAGGGACTGAAGGTATTCAAGCGCAGTGAAGTGCTGGAATTGATAACAGGAAGTTCTTTTAATATATGTATAGCCGGCACACATGGTAAAACAACCATCACGACGATGGTGGCACACCTGCTTCGTGACAGCGGTTTCGGCTGCAATGCCTTCCTGGGAGGTATCGCGGTAAACTATGGTACCAATTTCTGGAGCAGTGAAAGGAATGTTTGCGTGGTCGAGGCGGATGAGTACGACAGGAGTTTTTTGAAGCTGAACCCCGATATCGCCGTCATCACCGCGATGGATGCCGATCACCTGGATATCTATGGTACGGCGGAGTCGATGGAGCAGGCCTTTATTGATTTCAGCGGGAAGGTAAAGCCGGACGGTTTGCTGATCAGGCAGTTCGGGCTGAAAAGGGGTAAAGAACTGAAAGCAGGGCAAAGCCTTACCTACAGCCTGCAGAATGAAAGCGCGGATGTGTATGCCACCAATATCCGGATGCACAACGGGAGTTATGAATTCGATGTTGTGATACAGGAGGAAGTGATGGAGAATGTGAAGCTGCAAATGGGCGGGATGCACAATGTGGAAAATGCGGTGGCGGCCATAACGGTGGCAAGTTCTTTACAGGTAGAAAAGGAGAAGATAAGGGCCGCCGTGGAAAGTTTCAGGGGCGTGAAGAGAAGGTTTGAGTATATCATCAAAAATGACCGGATCGTATTCATTGATGATTATGCGCACCATCCCGAAGAACTGAGGGCCCTGATCAACGGCGCCAAAGCGCTGTTCCGGCAGAAGAAATGCACGGTGATCTTCCAGCCGCACCTTTTCACGCGCACAAGGGACCTGGCAGAAGGATTTGCAGAAGTGCTGGACCTGGCCGATGAAGTGATCCTCCTGCCCGTTTACCCCGCAAGGGAATTGCCGCTGGAAGGGGTGAACAGCGAAATGATACTGGGAAGAATGAAGAAAGATTATAAGATGGTAAAGGGGAAGGAAGAATTGATGGTTTGGATGAAAGAGGATTTTTCACGAACGGTGAACAGGGATTTCGGGGAAGTGCTGATAACAGCGGGTGCCGGCGATATTGATCTGCTGGTGGATCCCATTAAAGAAATTTTAAAGGAAGTATAAGTGAACGCGAAAACAACGATACGGAAAATTGTATTTGTAACAGTGTGGCTCTGCATCGGCGCGGGTATGCTCACCCTCCTGCTGGCCGCGATCAGCACAAAGAAAAAAGGACAGTGCAGTGATCTTGTCATTACGCTGAAAGGGCCGGAGAACATTTTCTTCATAAGCGGGAATGAAGTGGAAGCGCTTTTGAAAAAAGCCGCCAGTGGCCCGATCAGGGGACAGGCAATTGCCTCCCTTCATTTGAATGAACTGGAAGAAATGCTGGAAAAGAACGACTGGATCAGTAAGGCGGAACTGTATTTCGACAGCAGGGATGTGCTGCATGTCATGGTTACGGAGAAAGAACCCGTGGCCAGGGTGTTCACTACGGGTGGGAATACTTTTTATATCGATGCAACTGGTCAGCAAATGCCGTTGTCGGTGCTTCGAAGCGCGAAAGTGCCGGTGTTCACTGGTTTCCCGGATAAAAGGGTCCTTACCGGTGCTGACAGCATTTTACTGGCTGCTGTAAGAACGACCGCGGTCCATATTCTCAGCGATCCTTTCTGGATGGCGCAGGTGGCACAGATCAACATTACCCCGGAAGGAAACATGGAACTCATACCCGTGGTAGGAAGCCATATCGTAAGACTCGGCAACGGGGAAAATATAGAGGCCAAGTTCAACCGGCTGATGATTTTTTACCGGCAGGTTGTGAGCAAGACCGGGTTTGATCACTACAAACTGATCGATGTGCAATATAAAGGTCAGGTGGTTGCCTCCCGGTATGCCGGTGATCCCAAAGTGGATTCGGTTCAGCTAAGGAAGAATATTGAAAAGCTCCTGAAGTATGCTGAAGATGCGGCCCTGGACACGGTGTTGAAAGTATTGCCTCCGGCAGAAAAACTTGACAGGGACTCAGCAAGCGTAAAAAAAGAGGACCTGCCCGTTGAAAAAACAAATAACCCTGAGAAGAATAGTGATCCCAACCCCCGCCTGGAAGATATCAAACCTGCCCTCCGCCCACCGGCGGATGGCGGGCAGGCTGTGAAAACTAAAGAAAAGGAAACGATAAAGTCAAAAACAAGTAAACCGAAACCGACAACCGTGAAGGAAGAGAAAAGGGTTCCCAAAGCGGTGATGCCGAAAAAGGTGGAGGAGGCAGAGGATCGGGGGTATAATTAGGGAAATGGGGATCTAACCAGGTGTGCCGGGAAGCGGTTCTTTAATAATAGCGGATATAAAAATTTCAATAATAAACTGAGGGGACGCCACGGCTTCGCCTCGCAACAACTAAAAACAACAACTATGAACAACGAACAACCCATTATCGTCGGCCTGGATATAGGGACGACCAAGATCGCGGTGATCGCCGGGCGCAAGAATGAGTTTGGCAAACTGGAGATCCTGGGTTTTGGCAAATCCAGCTCCAACGGTGTCAAGCACGGGCAGGTGCTGAACATCGATGAGACCATCAAAGCTATCCGCACCGCGCTCGACAACTGCTTTGCCTCCAATCCCAGCCTGGCCATCAGCGAAGTGTATGTAGGCATTGCCGGGCATCACATCAAGAGTTTGCAGACCCGCGGCGATATCGTGCGTCAGCATACCGAAAGCGAGATCACCCAGAAAGAGATCGACCAGCTCATTGATGACCAGTACAAGACATATATACCGGCCGGTGACCAGATCATCGATGTGATACCGCAGGAATTCACCGTGGATAATTTTCAGAATATCCCCAACCCGATCGGGTATGGCGGGGTGAAGATCGGTGCCAATTTCCATATCATCACCGGCGATAAGAACGCCATCCGTAATGGACCTGGCCGTTTTCTATGAAGGGATATTGAAACATACGGCTGTTATTCCTTTTGCCGGTGAGAATATCACCAATGATATCAAGACCGGGCTGGGGGTGCTGAAAACGCAGGCCGAGCAGATGAAAGTGCAGTTCGGAAGCGCGCTGGCCAACGAGGCCAAGGCGAATGCCTATATCACTATTCCTGGTTTAAGGGGAATGCCCGCCAAGGAAATCAGTGTGAAGAACCTGGCCAATATCATCCAGGCAAGGATGAGCGAGCTCATGGATTGTGTAACCTACCATCTCAAGCAGGTGGGACTCGATAACCGGATGCTCAACGGTGGTATCATCCTCACGGGTGGCGGTTCACAGTTAAAGCACCTGATCCAGCTGACAGAATATACAACAGGTCTGCCCGCAAGGATCGGTTTCCCCAATGAACACCTGGCGGCCGGTCATATTGAAGAACTGGCAAAACCAACCTACTCCACCTGTATCGGTCTTATCCTGAAAGGCTATGACGATTATGAGCATAACCGCAAACAGTTCGAAAAAGACTTCACCAATGTGGAGGTGCCGGAAGGTTTAAAACAACAGGTGGAAGTGGCGATACCGGTACCGGAAGAGGATGGGGTTGGGAAAGGGGAAATGGAAAAAAGGAAAAACCTTACCGGTTTCTGGAGCAAGTTCAAGGACCGGATCATCGACCTGTTCAAGGAAGAAGAAGATAAACACCTGTAACTAACAATAATCAAAATTGAAAAGTCAACAAAACCCGATTTACCGATGCTATTCGCTTTTGACTTTTGATTTTTTAATAACTACTAACCCCAAAACGAGTACTTATGATACATTTTGATCTGCCCAAAGAGAAATCATCCATCCTGAAAGTGATAGGTGTTGGCGGCGGTGGCGGAAATGCGGTGAATTATATGTTCAGCCAGCAGATTGACGGTGTGAATTTCATTATTTGCAATACCGATGCGCAGGCGCTCACCAGCAGCGGCATTCCCAACCGGGTACAACTGGGGCCGCATCTTACCCAGGGACTCGGTGCGGGTGCCAATCCTGATATCGGGCGGCAGGCCACCGAGGAATCGCTGGAAGAGATCAAACGTATCCTGGAGGTGAATACTAAGATGGCGTTTATCACCGCCGGGATGGGCGGCGGAACCGGAACCGGAGGCGCACCGATCATCGCCAAGATCTGCAAGGACCTTGGTATCCTCACCGTTGGCATCGTTACCACTCCTTTTGCCTACGAAGGAAAGAAAAGGCAGCAACAGGCAGAGGAAGGCATCAAGACCCTGAAACAATATGTGGATACATTGCTGGTGATCAGCAATGATAAACTGCGGCACCAGTATGGCAATTTGAAGATGCGGGAGGCATTTGCCAAAGCGGATAACGTACTGGCCACCGCGGCAAAATGTATCACGGATGTGATCAACAGCACCGGGCAGATCAATGTGGACTTCGCGGATGTATGCACGGTGATGAAGAACGGCGGCGTAGCCATCCTTGGCAATGCCGAAGCGGCGGGCGAGAACAGGGCACAGCGCGCCATTGAGGAAGCATTGAATTCGCCGCTGCTGAACGACAATGATATCACGGGCGCTAAATGGATTCTTATCAATATCACTTCTTCTGCCGGCGAACATGAGTTTACCATGGATGAAGTGGAAGTGATCCAGAATTACCTGCTGAGCCAGGCCGGAGAGGACACCGATGTGATCCTGGGTATGGGTTATGACACCCATCTCGGTGATAAACTGGGGATCACCCTTATCGCCACAGGTTTTGAACACAAGGATCCTTTCGCGAAGCCTGTAACTAAAAAAGAAGAACCGCGGGGAGAAGAAAAGATCGTGATGGTTCTGGGCCAGGCGGAAGCAACAGTGCCGGTAGTGAACCTGCAGGAAGCAAAACCCGAAGAACCACAGGAAGAAAAAGAGCAGGCGATGGGAGTAAGGGAAGCCGCACCGGAGCAACACGAACAGGAAGATCACCTGATGCCAAGGTTGGTGGAAGAACTGCCGGTCGTGCAGGCGCCGGTGATCGACTTCACCGATATGAAGGAAGAAGAACCCGCCATCCTTCATTTTGAACTGGGCCCGGTGGTAAAGGAAGATGAAAAAATACTTAGTAGAATTACGGGAGAAACCACAGGTATATCTACTGTTGGCAAAATGTCAACTATAGTGAATGACGAAAGTATAAATTCGACTGCCCAGCCGAAACCGGCCGGATCCGTTCCCCAAAAAATAAAAGAAACCGATGCTGAGCTCATCGTCAGCATAAAAGATAGTAACCCGGTGTCTGCAGCATCAGGGGGTTACCTGGCCAGACCATCCAATATCTACGCAGAATCACAAGCAGAGGAAATCACCTCAATGCGTTCTGCCGAAAAACCGGTCCCTGCACCGGTTTCTGCCAGCAATGAAGAGGATGAACTCCTTGATTTGCAAATGCAGCTGGTTGAAAGGGATGACATTCCAGCGGCGGATATGCCGTTGGCCCATCAGGCTCATCCCGATAACTATCGGGAACCTTTGTCTTCCGAGGTTGAGGATTCTGCGCTGCAGGACGAAACCGAAGAGCAAAAACGTAGGGCGGCTGAACGACTGCACAAGTTGAGAAACTTGTCGTTCAATGTTAACGCTGCTGACCCCAATAATGAGTTTGAGACTGTGCCGGCTTATATCCGCCGCAATATGGAATTGTATAACCACAATACCCAGGTGGAGAATTTCTACAGCAATTACGAGGTCAAGACCGACGACAAGAATCAAAGCCATATCAGTTCCATCAATACGTTCCTGGACGGGAAAAAACCCGACTAGGCTGATCCTATTGCTGCTTTTGTCATCCTGTGACGAACCCGAAAGATCTCAAAGGCAGCCGAAGAAAGTTCGTTCCAATGAAACCACTGAGCATTTAGCTAGTGATTTTTAGTTGTTCCCCCCGGTTTCTACCGGGGGGTTTTTTCTTTGGCCGCCATAGCTTTAGCGACGGCGGTTTTGCTGGACCTGTTTTCGGGAGGTCGAAGCAAACTCCGGACAACAGCGGCATTCTAAGCCTGTATGTTTTCATTTTAAGTGATATTTATGAGTTTCCATCCGCAGCGGGATCAATAAGTTATCCATTAAATGCGCTTATACCCTCCTGTTAATTAACAGCCTGATTAGCATAGCTCACAAATAATCCTTACCTTTGTATCCTGCTCCACGTAATACGTCACGCTTCGACACGTTCAGCGCTCAGTATCGGCAGTTGTAAGCCGGTGGTACAAATAACAAGTTTCGCTGATTCAGACCTGCAACATCTTAGCCAGCCCCATCCGCAGTAATGCTGCGATTTAAACATAAAAACCTATATGGCTTTTAAAAAATTATCAATTATTGACCCTATCCTCAAGGCTGTGGCCGAAGAAGGATACACGATCCCGACACCTATTCAGCAACAGGCTATCCCGCTGGTGCTGCAGAAAAAAGATTTGCTGGGCTGTGCCCAGACCGGAACCGGCAAGACGGCCGCTTTCGCGATCCCCATCCTGCAGCAGTTGTACGAACAAAAACCATTAAAACCCGGCATCAAAGTACTGGTATTGACCCCCACCCGGGAACTGGCGATACAAATCGATGAAAGCTTCGCGGCCTATGGAAAGTTCACCGGTATCCGTCACACCGTTATTTTCGGCGGTGTATCACAAATGAACCAGACCAATGCCCTGCGCAGGGGAGTGGATATCCTGGTGGCCACACCGGGAAGACTGCTCGACCTGATGAGCCAGGGTTATATCCGCCTCGACCAGTTGCAGATCTTTGTACTGGATGAGGCCGACCGTATGCTGGATATGGGATTCATCCATGATGTGAAAAAGATCATCGCGAAACTCCCGCAAAAAAGGCAAACGCTTTTCTTCTCTGCTACCATGCCCCCGGAAATTCAGAAGCTGGCCAATGTGCTGCTGACGAACCCGGCAAAAGTGGAAGTGACACCTCCTGCCACCACGGTGGAAAAGATCGAACAGAGTCTTTTTCATGTCGGTAAAATGGATAAGCCGGAATTACTCCTGCACCTGTTGGCGGATCCGAAGATCAGGACCGCACTTGTATTCACCCGTACCAAACACGGCGCGGATAAGGTGGTAAAGATCCTGCAACGGCAGCATATCAGGGCGGCGGCCATTCACGGGAACAAATCACAAAATGCCCGCCAGGCCGCACTCAACGATTTCAAGAACGGAACGCTCCGCGTACTGGTGGCAACAGATATCGCGGCAAGGGGGATCGATATCGATGAACTGACCCACGTGATCAACTTCGACCTGCCGAATGTGCCCGAGACCTACGTACACCGTATCGGCCGTACCGGCAGGGCGGGAAATACAGGTATTGCCATTTCATTCAGCAGTGTGGAAGAGAGGGAAGAACTGAGGGATATTCAGAAACTGATCGGTATACTGATTCCGGTGGTACATGAACACCCCTACGTATCATCTTCGAATACCGCGGCACCCGCACCGGTGCAACGTCAGCAAAGGCAGCAGCGGCAAAGATCCGCGTCAGGGAATCAGGAGAAAAGACCCTCCAATAAACCAAGAAGGAATAATTATCAGTCACAGGGATCCGGTAACGGCAATTCCCGCGCAAGTGGAAATAATCCGCAATGGACCTGGTAAGAAGCGCTTTCTTTTCAGCAAGGAAAGGGTAAGAAAAATATACTGGCCCGCAAAACGGGATCGGAACACTAATTGGCAGCGACCGCCTTCATTGTCCTTGAAACGGAAATGGTGGTGGTCCTTTTTGTTTTATTACCAGCCTCATCGGTAGCCGTCACCGTAATGGTATAGATCCGGGGTGTGTCATCCGGCAAACGCGCAGCCTTCAAACGGAGCAGGTGTTCATCAACGATCTCCCAGTCCTGTATCCCATCGGTTGAATTACTGCTCACCGCTACGGTTGTATTTACCTTGCCGGCATTATCCGTAGCCGTATACTGCAGAACTACTTTTTTCATTTTATTACTGGCCGGCCAGAGCTTTTCCCTGGAAAGCCGGATGGGGGACAGTTCGGGGGCTTCGTTATCTGTTACGGTGACGGTAAAGGAACATTTTTGCCCGGATGCCGTAGTGACAATGACACTATGAGAACCCAGCCGGAAAAAGGAACCGGAAGCCGGAGTGATCGTGGCGCTGCCCAGTTCGGGGGCGAGTGCCGGGAAATTGACGGTGGCACCCTCTTTACCAGGTTCAGCGGAAACGACCATATTGGCCGGGCAGTTAATTACGGAATTCTGTGCCTGGATATTCACATGAAACAAGCTGATGAATGTAATCAGGCATACTGTCTTGAAAGAATTCATGGTGGATGGGTTTTATTGCTGACTGAATACAATGATGAAAGGTCGGGATGGTTTTCCAGGAAGGCGGATCGTAAAAATAAACAAAGTACCCGAAGCGGCAGGACCTTCTTTTGCCTGTTATGTTACTGGTTCCCGCACTTACTTCAGGTCTCTTTTCCTGTTTATCCAAAAGCATGCCATCCAGATGATGGCGGTGAGCAGGATCGTCATCAATATATGCTGCGGGATGGCCTTAAGTGATCTGTTATAGCCCTCTACATCCAGCTTTCCGAGGAATGCGGGAATGGGGATCATCCGGTCAGAGATCTCGATGGGCATAAAACGGCCCATGTCATTTCCGTATTGTTTCAGCAGTCCCACGATGATCGGTTCAAAAACAACAAAATAAAACAGGAAGACCCCCAGTGAGATGAATGCTTTTTTGACCAGGAAGCCGACCAGGAAAGCGATCGAAAGCTGCGAAAAGGTTTGCAGGACGAAAAGCCCTACATAATACGCTTGGTCCCAGGTTTCCTTTATCAGCCGCTCCTGGTTTGCCGTACCGGCAATAAAGGCGAAGACCGTGCTCAAAACAGTGATCATCAGCGTGACGAGTAAAACATCGATGAGTTTGCTTGCGATGAACTGATCACGGCTCCATCCGTCAATGATATTCTGCCGGTGTGTTTTGAAACTGTATTCGTTCGTGATGAACATGATGACCATGACGGAGGGTATGAAAACAAATACGGAGGAAAAAAAGGTCACGGTATGCCAGGCTTCAGGAAAACTGAAAGGGTTTCCCAGGGCCATCTTGGCCAATTGCCCGGCCCGGGTCTGGTTTTCCGTTATATTCTGGTAGATCATGTAAAAGATATAGTTGATACCCGGGTAGGCCAGGGCAGTAAGGCCTATGATCCACCAGAAGGCATTGTACTTCTTCATCTTGAGCCATTCCGTATATACCAGCGCTTTCATTGTATGGTTCAGTTATTGGTCAGTTCAAAAAATCTTGCTTCCAGTCTTTTTTTCCTTAACACAAGCAGGGAAAGGGCGATACCGTTTTCAAAACAGAAACGGTTGATCTCATCCATCCTGGCGCTGCCTTTCGGGTAAACCACCTGCAGCGTGCCGGTTCTTGTATCCATCTTTACTTCTTTGCCGTTCTTCCTGAATAATTCCGCCAGCGCGTTGATATCGGCGGCGCTGAGTTCCACCACATCATCATCCATCATGATCTCTTCCACCGGGCCGGTGGTGATTAGCTGCCCGTTTTTTAAAATGGCGGCATGGGTGCAAACCTTTTCCACTTCATCGAGCAGGTGACTGGCCATGATGATGGTATGTCCCTGTTCCCGCAATTCGCCGATCAGTTGACGGATCTCTGCAATACCCACAGGGTCGAGCCCATTGGTAGGTTCATCCAGTACGAGCACTTTCGGGTTGCCCAGCAAAGCGGCCGCGATGGCGAGTCGTTGTTTCATACCCAGGCTGAAGGATTTGAAACTGGACCAGCGGCGGTCGTAGAGATTTACTTTTTTTAATACATCATCAATATCCTTTTTCGTACCGCGCCCGCTGATGGCCCGGGTGATCTTTAAATTATCGGTGCCGGACAGGTAACTGTAAAAATTGGGTGTTTCCAGCAGGGAACCGATCTTCTTTCGCTGTTCAGAAGAACCACCGGGTTTGCCGAACCATGAAAATTCACCGGAATTGGCGTGCAATACGTTCATGACTATTCCGAGCAGGGTGGTTTTACCGCTACCATTGGGACCCAGGATACCAAACACGCTGCCCTGTGGCACATCAAATGAAACGCCATTAAGTGCCCTGACGGAACCGTATGATTTTGCCATGTTTTTTACTGACAGTACAACACTCATGGGAGGTATTTTTCGGGTTTGAAGATATAGGATTATTACGGATGCCCCATGAACAATCGGGTTGAGTGGGTGTTATTTAGCGGTAACTTCAGTTGTAATGGCAGTTGTATTGATAACAGGCGGTACGGGTCTGGTAGGGAAGAGCCTTACAAAAACCCTCTTGGGCAGGGGGTATGAAATTATTATCCTTTCCCGTAACCCCCGGGAAAACAGGGAAAAGGTTCCCGGACTCAGTTATTCCCGGTGGAATATTGAAAAGCAAGAGATCGA
This sequence comes from Chitinophagaceae bacterium, assembly GCA_044229375.1. GTDB lineage: Bacteria > Bacteroidota > Bacteroidia > Chitinophagales > Chitinophagaceae > JJ008. The sequence goes on along the minus strand of JBGATE010000038.1, from coordinate 1,453 downwards.
CAGCGAAGCAATCGGCAGAGCGGATCATATCATACACCTTGCCGGAGCGGGGGTAGCCGATAAAAGATGGACAAAAAAGAGAAAGAAGGAGATCGTCGACAGCCGGGTACAAAGCAGCCGATTGCTGGTTAAAAGTCTTGCATTGATACCCAACCGGGTTAAAACACTGATCAGTTCTTCGGGGATCGGCTGGTATGGTCCGGATTCTATTATCCCGAACCCTTCCCCCTTTACAGAAACAAACCCATCGTATCATGACTTTCTCGGCAATACCTGCAGGCAGTGGGAGGAAAGCGTTGACGAAGCCGCCCAGACAGGGGTAAGGGTTGTTAAGTTGCGAACCGGTATTGTACTGAGCCGCGATGGCGGGGCCATAAAGGAATTTCTCAAACCCCTGCAATTCGGCGTTGCGGCAATTTTAGGAAGCGGGCGCCAGGTTGTAAGCTGGATCCACATAGAAGACCTGGTGAATAGCTGTATCGCGGCGATGGAGAATGAAAAAATGAAGGGGACTTACAATGTGGTTGCACCCTTGCCTGTTTCCAACAGGGAACTCGTGCTGCAACTGGCAAAAAGCAGGGGAAAATGGTTTTTGCCTTTCAGCGTACCATCCTTTTTACTGAAGGTCGTACTGGGTGAAATGAGTATTGAAGTGCTGAAAAGCGCTACAGTAAGTTGTGGTAAACTGACCGGCACCGGATTCCGGTTCAGGTTTCCCGGTATCAAAGAGGCCATGAATGACCTGCTTACATGAAAAAGGAAGAAGGGTCGATCCGGGAATGATCGGGATGCCAGTAATTGGTAAAGGCACCGATGACGGCTTTTCCGTCCTGGTATTTCAATTGCTGAAGATTTAAATTTTCAATATCCGACTGCAACACCTTCCTGAACATCGGGTGAAGCGTACCTCCCTTTGTCCCGGCCGGTTTATCAGATTCATACTGGTATTGCGGATCCACCAGGGTGCCCCTGGGATACATGATACCGGGAACACCTTTGCCACGGATGTCCAGGTCACCGGGATGTTCAAGTCCAAGAGTGTGGCCGTATTCATGCGCGGCCGTTGTGGATCCCCTGTAAAGGTTCTCCACTTTAAAATAACCGCTGTTGCAACCGAGACCATCTACAAATGAAATGTTACCATGTGCAAACTCTTCGATGCGGAAATAATTGTTACGGGCATCCGTGTTCTGGTAGATCTCCAGGTCGGTGATACCCGGTTGGTGTTCGGCGGAAATTCGGAAGCCGATGTTGTAGGTTTTTCCGCCCAGTAGAATATACGCATGCGGTTCATTCCACATGGTCTCGATCTCCTCCCGGATCATTTCCGTGACTTCCGGGGTGGCGGCGTTGCCATAGGTAAGGATGCGGGAGTAAATGATCAATTGATCTCTGCTGATCTCTGCAGTACCCATAAATTAATTGGAAGTATATGGTTTTACATCCGATTTCC
>JBGATE010000037.1:0-18327 GCA_044229375.1 Chitinophagaceae bacterium | reverse complement strand
TGATCGTACCAAACCGAAGATGCACACTTAGTCTTGATGTGCCCCGGATAGCCGGAAAATCCCGCTGGTCCTTATAATGCCTGATGATCTGTCCCTTCCATTCCTTATCGGGGAAAGGCAACCCTGTTGTTTTAAATCCAATCTCCCCCGGTGAAATCAATTTTCGTTCGGGTTGCCGGATGAAACGGGAAAAATATTTCCGGGTGTCATAAGGTTTAAGCTGAAAATCGGTCAGCAGAGCTTTCCATTTTTGGGAATAGGGTGTGAAAATGCTGTAAGGTTTCCCGTCATCTTTCAGCACTTCATCCTTTTCAAAGATCACCTGGTCCTTAAAATGGTGAAAAGGGATCCCTTGTTTTTCAAGCATGGTTGCAATGTCGCCGTCACGCTGCCGGGCATACGGTTCATAATCGTCATTGGTGAAAACCTTTTCCACCCGGTAATCTTTCAGTATTTTCCAGAACACTTCCCCGGGTTTTCCATAGCGGGTATCCAGCGATGATCCTGTCTTCAGGAGTTGCCGTTGCATGTCCTGAAGGGCAAGGTGAATGAACTCTACCCGACGGTCGGTCTTATCTTCCAGTTCATCCAGGATATTACAGTCGAATATAAAGAGGGGTAATACCGGGTTTTTGTCTTTCAACGCATGATACAGTCCCGCATTATCATCCAGCCGTAGGTCGCGGCGGAACCAGAAAATATTGACGGCGGTACTCATCCGGATGAAGGAACAATTTCAGGTGAAAATTGTTTTGACGTACCGATCATATATTTCACCGGAAAGGTCATTTTTGTAATGAGTATCACCGAACCGGCCCACCCAACGGATCCCCCGGATGGCATTGGTAAGAAAAACCTCGTCGGCATCCAGCAGGTCGGCGGGGCTGATCCTGGTTTCCGTTACGATCCGGCCCTCTTCCCTCAACTTGGTGAGCAAATATTCCCGCATCACGCCGGCCACGCAGCCTTCGGATAAAGAAGGAGTGCAGATCTGGCCATTTTTGATGATGAACAGGTTGGCAATGGTTGTGTCGGCAATATTGCCGGCAGTGTTTAAAACGAAGCAATCATTCCATTTCTGTTCTTTAGCATAAAGCGAGGCCATGACATAAGGAAGAAAACTGGCCGATTTCAACCCGGAAAACAGATCGCAGCTTTTTCGGGCACCGGGGAAGATGCCGGTAACCAGGCCATTTTCGTTCAGCCTGTTCATAGTTTCGTCAAGTGGCCAGGATTCCACCAGGTATTCCGCCTTTCCAGGATCATCATACAACCCGCCAATTCCACGGGATACCGACAATCTCACTCTCGCCAGGTTTTCACATTTATTTTTCCGGCACAGGGAGATGATATCCGTTTTCAGGCGTTCCGGGGTAACCGACCCGGGTAATTTCATTTTTAGCAAATCCAAACCTGCGAATAAGCGTTTAAAATGCAGTTGTTCCAGCAGGATATTTCCCCTGACCAGTTTCATCGTTTCAAACAACCCATCGCCATAACGGTATCCCCGGTTGGCCGCGGGCAGCACCGGTTCATCCGAAGACAGGAAGTTTCCGTTGAAACACACGTAGTTCATGCGGTTAAGTTATAGCAAAAAAAACGATCCTGTCGCGCCGGGGGGCGGACAGGATCGTTCAATATGCTTGCCTTTCATGAATTACGCGTGCTCTACGATGCCTGCTTTAACGGCATACATCACCAGGCCGGCCATGGATTTGGTGCCGGTCTTGGTCTTCAGTTTATCGCGGATGGCTTCCACGGTGCGGGGGCTCAGGTCCACGATATCGGCGATCTCCTTGGTGCTTTTCTCTTCGCACATCAGCTTCAGGATCGTTACTTCCTTATCGGTTAACTGAACATCCTGCGGCATGGATGATTCGCTGGTACGTTTGGTACGCAACCCGCTCAGCAGGGCCTTATTGGTGAGTTCATTAAAATAGAAATCATTCTCATACACCCCGCGGATCGCTTCGTAGATCATCTCAGAACCCGATTCCTTGGTCAGGTAAGAGTTGGCCCCGATCTCCATCATTTTGGAGATCACGGAATGATCATTGTGCATGGACAACATGATCACTTTTACTTCGGGGTAGAGTTTTTTGATCTCCGGGAGTGTGGTAAGACCATCCATGATCGGCATCTGAATGTCAAGCAGGACCACATCGGGACGGATATGGCGAAGCAGGTTCAATAATTGCATGCCGTTTTCGGCCTCGGCCACCATCTGGATATCTTTACGCGCCTGGAGGGAAGTCTTGACGCCGGTACGGAACAAGGTATGGTCATCAGCAATGGCCACCTTGATAACGGAGTTGGTTTCGGGATTTTTCATGGATCAATTAATTAGTAAAAAATTATTGGATTCAGTATTTATTCTGAATGCAAGATGGAAAAATCCCACTACATACACCATAGTGAAAGTACTTGATTTCGTATTTGCGGAAAGTACCGCAGGTAAAGCCCCTTCACGGAACTGTACGACAGGAAACCTGGAATTTTACGATACGCCCCGTAATAACCGAATATTTTAAAAAGGGCAGTTACCCTCTTGTTAACATATGGATGTGGATATACTTTTGATCCAGAAAGTTGATTGACACGGATGACCTGTCTATACCCTCTCATCCAATGTCCAGAACCGTCCAGAAAGTTATTTTCCAATTCCAATGAAAAACCGACCCCGTTTCAACGGGGAGACACAAAACGGGTCAGTCAGCTTTCTATCTTTTTAAAGTCCCGTTTTTACGATCCAATACCTGTTGAAAAAACCATTCGAAAAAACCAAGACCTGCAACCGTTAAACCTGTCCTTATGAAACGCAACGTTTAATCATCTTTTTTCTTTCATAACAGTAACGTTAAGCCCCGGTCCTCATAACGCCGGGGTTTTTTAATGTAACTCCTGTAAAAGAATGATTATTGCTTTTCCGCTACCAGGTAAGCCCGGGGTTCTCCCACCGAGAATTTCTTTTTCCCGGGAATGCTGAATACTTCTTTGAGGGCCAAACCGGCTTCCCCCAGCATGGATTCCATTTCGTTGAGCGAGTAGATATAATCGATTCCCGTCCGCAGTTCAGTACTGCCATCAGGAGCAATGATGGTGCTTTCTGTTACCATCCGGGTGGGATGAAATAGTATCGTGGAGTCCGTGAGGAATTTCAGGTCACCGATCGTACTCCAGCTCCTGTCCCGAAAGTTCTTGAAAATGATCTCCGCGATCGACCAGCTGTTGATCAGCAGTTGTCCTCCCTTTTTCAAACTGGACGAGATAGTGGTGAACAATTTTCCGATCTCCTTCCTGTCAAAAAAATTCAGGCTGTTGCCCATGCAAATGACAAGATCATAGTACCCGTCGGGTGTAAGCCCGACCACCGTGCTGCAAACAGCATTCACTGGCAGGTTTTCCTTATCCGCGTTCGCTTTAATTTCATCGATATAGGCGCCCAGGTTATCCACCGCGGTCACCTGTATTCCTTTTCTTGCCAGCCCGAGAGTATGACGTCCATAGCCGCACATCAGGTCAAGCACCCGGTAACCCGGTTGCAGGCTAAAATAATTCATCATGAAATCCACTTCCCGAACCGTAAGCTCGCCGGGTATCATGGAACGCCAGATATCCTTGTAATGGCCCTCGAAAAAAGTATCGTTGATATTGCTCATGCTGCTGCTTTTCTGCATCCTGCTGCCGGGGATACCTTATTCGAGTAATTTATTACGCATTCCGTACATCACGAGACCGGCAATAGTCTTGGCACCCACTTTTTGTTTCATATTCTGGCGGATGGTCTCGATCGTGCGCGGGCTGAGGTACACTTCTTTTGATATTTCCTCGGTGGTCTTGTCTTCGGCGATGAGCTTGAGGATCTTGATCTCCTTTTCGGAGAATTTTACAGGATTGGGATAGAACTGCCTGACCGATTTTTTATGCTGCAGTTTCAGGAGCACCGCTTTGTTCACGAGTTCGTTGAAGTAGAAATCATCATTCATGCAGGTGAGGATGGCCTGGTAGATCTCTTCGGGGTCGGTGGTCTTGGTGAGATAGGCATTGGCCCCCATCTCCATCATCTTGGTGATCATTTCCTGGTCATCGTACATGGTGAGTACGATGATCTTCAGGGCCTCGTATTCTTTCCGGATGATGCTGATCGCGTTGATCCCGTCCACTTCGGGCATCCGGATATCCATCAGGATCACATCGGGAAGTTTGAGCTGGAGTTTGTGCATCAGGTCCTTACCATCTTCGGCCTCCCAGAGTATTTTAAGGTACTCTTTGTCTTTCAGGGCCATCCGTATGCCATCGCGGAAGATTTTGTGGTCGTCGGCAATCGCCACTTTTATTTCCTGGGAACTCATTGGGTATTGGTTTACAATTGTTTATTGGGTGCTCACGTAAAAGTACGCAATTTTAGAACAGCTTTGAAAATTAGTTTAAGAACTACCGTAACGAGTAATTAAAGGAAAACTGGTAGATCGGGAGGGAATAGTCGATCTCCGGCATTTTTACATATTTGTAAAAGAGGACCTTAATATTGACGAGGTTATTGATTTCCACGCCCCAGGCAAGTGACCATCCATGATAGAAACCGTTCGTTACGACAGAGGGCAGGATCACGGCTAATTGTTCCCGTCCGCTTTTGGAGGCGATATAACGGGAAGCAAACCAGAATATCCCAACATTCTTTGTATTCTGTTTTTCCCAGGCACCGGTTTGAAAGTAAAGACCAGCCGTACCAAAACTGTTTAGGAAATTAATGGGCTTCCCCGTTGCGGGATCGGTAACGGGTCCGGACCTGTACCCGGTCAGGATCTTTACTCCTGCCTGGTAAATAAAACCCGAACGCGTAAGTTTTACCGGCTTGGGCCGGAAGTACAGTATTCCATCTGCGGAGATATTGGCCAAACCGCTAAGGGGATTAATAAAATTAACAACGAGCTGATCGTTGCTGGGTTGTCCCCCCGGAATTTGCGGATTTTGAAAATTATTGGAAGAAACCCCGCTATAAATGGAGAGCGGTATGGCAAAGCGACCCGGTTCCCCGATATAAAGACGAATAAACCTGGCCGAAGCGTTGACCTGCCCGTTGCTGACAAGATCAATAAACCCGGAACTGAGTATTTCCGGTTTGGAAGCGACAGATCTATTGATCCTTCTAATGGTATCTGTTTTGGCCGAAATAGTATCTCCCTTTTCCTGGGAAAAAGCAATAGAAGGGCAGAGCCATAGGAATATTGGCAGGAGGAGATGCATAAATAAATGGGATGACCCGTTTCAAAGTTTTCATTCTTTGAATTACCCTCAAACATTATTATAAAACCCTTCAACAAACAGCCGTGCGCCTATTTGGTAGTTTTTGAAATCATATTACCGGATGGGTTATTCCTATAAGAGCGGACTAAAAGAATATAAATGATCCAAACAGGTGATAATAACAAAAGGAAAATCAATGCCCCGGCTAATCCATTACCCTCAACGATACTGCCTGGTTCAGGCGGGGTATCCAGAACTTCGTTACAAATATTCGAAGTCATAATATTCAATACCCCGTGAGTCATTCCCAATAACCATACATTTCTGATCCGAAGCATCAATGCGGCAAAGAACAGTCCCATCATAAAGGAAGTAACCAGTTGCATAATTACACTCCCGGGAAGCGAGTATTGAAGATTAATAAGGTGCATGACTGAAAACAGGGCAGCCGATACAAAACAATGAAAATGAACGGAGCGTTCCGGGTAGTTCTTTTGCAAATGTCCAAAAATAATGCCCCGGAAAAGTACTTCTTCGACAGTTGCCATTAACACCACATTGACCAGGTATATAAAATAGAAAAGAGAAAGGTCAATGCAGTGATAATTTTTCAATTTAAAAAAAAGCAGACCGGGAAACAAAACAGGCAGAAGTAACATCCAGTAGTTTGCGGAATTCCCCTTTTGAAATCCACCAACGCCCGTCAAACCACTCCTTTGCGCAATAAAATAACATGCGGATATAATCAGTACAGTGATCAAAATTATCACACTATAATCCCATGCTGTTTCAGGTGGATCCCCAAAACCAATTGTCAATGTTTTTATCAGTTTCCCGACAACAAAAACACCGGCCAGGAGCAGTACGTAAAAAGTCAAGTGCCGTAATTTCATAATTTAAATTTATGTCAATTTGAAAATGCCCTCCCCGTAAGCTTGTTACAGGGAGGAGCATGTCATACCTTTAAAATATTGAAATCCCCCACTTACATCCTCTGTTGGTAAAGTACCCGGAAAATGGCCATGAAAGCTGCATGCACAGACTTTGAATTTGGGGCGGCCATGTGTTGCATCTAACCCATACAATGTCACAGTCAATCTTGAGCCGTATCAATATTTCAGGGACAGAGTTAGTATGAACAAACCCGGGGTCGCATAACAGGTACTTCTCGGCCGGTGATTGATAGGAACCGATTTTTGCAGTTGTTGCTCCTTTCTCATATGCTGAGGTATTGATGGAGGTCAAAATACCGTCACCAGCGACCTTATCATATCCCCTCCCGTCATCCCTGAATTCTTCATCGTTAAAATTTGCAATACGCGGTGTCTTTCCCGGTTCATAAAAATTACTGATCTTAATACACTTTGCATACGTTGAAGGCGTTACCCCCAGTTTCATAAAATCGGTGTAGGCAATATGCGCCCTGGCATACGCTTCATTGTAAACATCGGCATCGGCATCGCTCTGCGCCCTGGTTTGAGTTGTCATAAGGCAGATTACGGCAAACACCGTCATAAGCTTGATCGTTTTCATTTTAATAGTTTTTCCGCCTACTCTCTTCGATACCCGGTTTTCGGCTTTCCCGTGTCATTGACCCGCCGCCGGCTGGCTGGCAATTGATAAATCAAAACTATACTTGACACCTGCCGTCACCTTGGGAAAATGACCGGGAATAAAAAGTTCTTTAGCGGAGAAACCGGGCTTAAACCGATATCAAACTCACGGCACCAAACCCTTCAATGAGCACTGAGAATCAAATCTATTGAGGTATTTCGTTCAACCGGCGGGGAAAAAAACATTTTTAAACGTTTTTTTCGGAGTGTTATTAAATTAAAATATTGATAGTGGTTATTAAATTAGCGCCAATATTATATAATGGACTACCAAAGAATACTTGCCGATTTTCAAAAAGACTACTACACACAACTAATAATGTTTTGCGTAGAAGTCACGGCATTGATTATTGGCATAACATATGTACAAAAGGATAAAACAAGTAACCTTTTCCTTTTTTATATAGCTTTTGATTTGATAATTCTTTTAACAAACTGGGTTTTACAATTGTCTCACACACCAATTGAACAAACAGAAGTATTTATAAATATTACAAATGTTCTGATTGGCTTAGTTGAACTATCTGTTTATTTCTATTTTTTTCGACAAATTCTAGCTGGCAAAGGCATTCAAAGATGGCTTATATATAGTTTTTTATTGTATTCGGCAATCACTTTGGGGAATACTATTCTTTCAATTGGAGAATTCACAAAGTACAATAGATATATTGCTTACTCTGCTGGAGCATTGGAATTCTTACTACTCTTACCCCCATGCTTTTTTTATTATTATCAATTATTAAATTTTACAGCAGGCTTAAGCCTAAAAGCGACACCATCCTTCTGGATTGTAACAGGTATTTTCTTTTATTCAATTATCTCAATACCCTACTATCTCTTAAATACATATATATATTCAATAAACCATCAATATAGAAATCTCACAGAGGCAGCACTTTATTATATACCATTCACAATCAACTTTATCTTTCTCATCAAAGCCTTTACATGCAAAAAACCCCTTACGATATAGTTGTATTTCTTGCAGTTGTAACAGCCATAATATTATTAATGGTGACTTTTGTCATTTATATCATGATGGCATACCGAAAAAAACAAATTAAATTCCAACAATCTATTGAAGAGATAAGATTTGATCATGAGAAAACGCTTTTAAATACCCAACTCGAAATACAAGAGCAAACAGTTCAACATATATCTAGGGAGATACATGATAATATCAGCCTTTCACTCACCCTGGCTAAATTACATCTTCATACTTTTGATTGGTACAATAAAGAAAGAGCTGACGAAAAGCTATCGACTACAATCGACCTATTAACAAACTCAATTTTACAGTTAAGTGATATATCCAAAAGCCTCAATGCGGATATCATCACTCATCATGGGTTACTGGAAGCAATTGATGAGGAACTGAACCGGATACGAAAGACCGGGCTTTTTGAGCTAAAATTTGATTTAACCGGTAATCCCGTGTATATGGACAGCCGCCGGGAACTGATCGTGTTCCGGATCATACAGGAAGCTTTCAATAATATCGTCAAACACGCAGATGCTACGATCGCAAGTCTTGGACTGCACTACAACGAGGAAAAACTGTTGGTCACTATCAGCGATAACGGGAAGGGGTTTGACAGCCGGCTCGGGGGGAACAAGAAGCAGGCCGGGCTCAGGAATATGGAAACCCGCGCAAAAATGCTGAGAGGCGATATGATGATCAGCAGCCGGCCTGGCACAGGAACCGCTCTTTCTTTCAACATCCCTTTTGAATAAACTATGGAAAAAACTACCCTTATTAAAGTATCTCTTGCCGATGACCACGTGCTGCTCCGCAATGCGCTGGCGGCACTGATCGACGGGTTTGGCGACTGCAAAGTGGTCATCCAGTGCAGCAACGGGAAAGAACTGACCGAACAGATCCGCTCGGGCAATGTGCCGGATGTAGCCCTGCTTGACCTGAACATGCCTCTGATGGATGGGTTCGAGACCGCCGGGTGGTTGCAGCAGCATTTCCCGGATGTGCATGTGCTGATGCTGACCATGTACGATTCGGAACTGACCATGATCCGCCTTCTCCAGGCAGGGGTTAAGGGTTTTTTAAAGAAGGATATTCACCCGGCCGAATTGAAATTTGCTATTCAGTCCGTCATGCAATCGGGCTATTATTACTCCAACCATACCGCCGGCAAACTGATCAACCTTTTCCGGCATAACGCGGAAGGAAATATGGACCTGCACCGGTCCATGCTTTCGGAGGAGGAGTTGAGATTCCTGAAACTGGTATGTTCGGACATGACCTATAAGGAAATAGCACAGAAATTGGGTCTGAACCCGCGTACGGTGGACACACTCCGGGACCAGTTGTTCATCAAACTGGATGTCAGGAGCCGGGTGGGCCTGGCCATGGTGGCGATCAAGCACGGGGTGGTCACTTTTTGATAGTGCCGGATATGCATGGTTTTTTGAATGATCCGGGTTCCGGTCACAGATATTAGCTGCCATCGTAATTTTTCAAGACCTGTTCCGTATATTTTCAGGTCACTTATGAAATCATACGAACGAACCAGTAAATACCGAAGCCGATTAGTTCCGTGCAATTGCTCTTGTGCACATCGGGTTGTGGATATAGTTTTGACCCAAGTTGATTGACGGAGGACCAGCCCCTCAGATCGTCCAATGTCCTGTAAAACCGTCCTGAATAGAATTTCCAAATCCTTTGAATGCCATAGCGAAATCCAATGTCAATCAACTTCTTTTCCCTTTAATCCGGTTCTTTTTACTTCCTGTACGACCCTCAAATTCATATGGCAACCCGATTGTCATTCTTCACGGCCAATTCATTCCAGGCTGTTTTCCTCTTTTCCACAACTGTTGATAACCGTAAATTTTCCCGGTAAACTTACTATTTTTACCATCGTAATTTTACGGATTTCACATAGTAATCATACTTGTTTTTATATAGTAAGGTTACTCAAACTAGGACCGTAAACATACTGTTAAACAATTACTTATAACGTATTACGAGTCAAATATCATTGCCGGAACTATTGTAGACAAAATGCAGCTTTTGCATATTTAACACACGAAATATTTCGAGTAAGGCTTTAAAAACGTTACTGTTATGAAAAAGAATTCAAGAGCTTGGCAAACTGATGACTTATTTATTATTTGGGAAGAATAATAGTCGTTAGCCAAAAGGACTTAATTCTACAAAAAAGTTTTTCTATTTTTGGAAACATAAAATCCAAACAATAGAAAAGCTTTTTTATTATATAGTAGCAGCTTCATACTTAGTTATTACCGTAGGTTTCTTACTTACTAAGTTTAAAACGAGAACACTAGTACAATCCATACTTGCATTCTACGGAATTTTGTTTTTTTCACTTTTGATTTGCTTTGAATTATTAGAAACAAAAGATCAAAGGAAACTTTTTCAAACTGCTTATACATTTATTGAATATTCATTTTTTTCATTTCTGATATGGAATAACCTCATCAATAAGAAAGTAAAGGGTTTAATAATTATATTCTCATCTCTTTTCCTTATTTTTCAAATCTTCTACTTTCAAGAGTCTGACATTTATCGCCTCGATTCAGTACCAATTGCAATAGAAACAATACTACTATTTCTTTATATAGTTTATTTCTTTTATGAATTTTCTAAGAAGATCAGATCTTATTATATATACAACCACTATTGTTTCTGGATTGCTGTTGGGATTCTAATTTACTTAGGGGGATCATTCTTCTTTTATATTTCCATAAATGAATTAAACAAACAAGAAGTCGAAACATTTGGGAATCTAACATACCTTGCGGAGATCATAAAGAATGGACTATTTACATTTTCATTATTTGTTTTTATGAAAAATCCAATACACAAAAAAAACAATGAAAAACAAATGAATGTACCTTACCTAGACATGATTTAACCAAACCGCAACCACTAACCAACCCATGTATTTTCTTCAAGCCACCAAATCTGGAGTTTCACTCGTGCTCTTCCTGGGCACTATCGGTATGGTCATACTGGTGGTGGCGCTTGTGATCTTTATCATCCTGCACCAGCGCCGGGTGCTGCGCTTCCAGAACAAGATCAACCAGATGGAGCAGGAACAGCAAAAGATCCTGCTGAACGCCTCCATCAAGCTGCAGGAAGAAGAGCGGCAACGCCTGGCCGCCGACCTGCACGACGATGCGGGTCCCCTGCTGGCCACGGCACGTCTTTACCTGAATGAGAACCTCGTGAACCAGGACAAAGCCACCCAGCTCCAGTCCATCTTCCAGGCCCGCCAGATCATCGACGATACCATCCAGCTGATCCGGAATATCAGTCACAGCCTGATGCCCCCCACCCTCAAGAATTTCGGGCTGGAATCGGCCATCAACGACCTGTTCCAGAAAATAAGCGGCTCGGGCGCCATCAACGCCAGCAGCCGTTTCCATGAATACAAGGAGCGGCTCAAGGGAGAAAAAGAACTCATCATCTTCCGTATCGTGCAGGAACTGATCAACAATATCCTCAAACACAGCAGCGCCAGTTTTATACACCTTACACAGAATGTACATGCCGATAAATTCTACCTCCGTATCCACCACGACGGCAGGGGAATCGTACAGTCGGATTTCGACAAACTCAACAAAAGCAATGTGGGCCTGGGGCTCAAGAACATCAGCAGCCGACTGCGTGTCGTACAGGGAAATATCAACTTCGAAAAGGATATCTCCCAAACCTATTACAAGGTCACCATCGAACTACCCAAGGATGAACCGTACCAGTGAACGGTCACAGGTGAATGGATCAGGGAAGGATTGAACAGCCTGCCGGCATCTGTTGATACCGGAAACACGCTTTTCACACGCCCCCGGATAATCATCCGGCCTGTGTTCCTGTAAACTGATTAAATTTGCAAAACATCTGATAACTATGGGAATCATCAAGGTGGCGATAGCCGATGACCACAAAATATTCCGTAAGGGGGTGATCCTTTCCCTTCGCGCCTTCTCCAATATCAAATTTGTACAGGAAGCCGAGAACGGGGATGAACTGATCAGCGGTCTGCCCGCATCCGAACCCGATGTGGTACTGATGGATCTTCGCATGCCGGGAAAGGACGGGATCGAGGCCACCAAAATCATCAGCAAGCAATTCCCGCAAATAAAGGTCCTCATCCTGAGCATGTACGAAGACGAACGTTTTGTCTATCACCTCATGGAGAACGGCGCCAACGGTTACCTGCTGAAGAACGCGGAACCCAACGAGATCCGCCGGGCCATCATGGAAGTTTACGAGAAAGGATATTACCTCAACAATTTTGTGAACCGGATCCTGCTGAAAAAATCACATGCCCGCCAGAAAGTGGTGCCTTCCCTCAACAACGAAGTAACCCTCAGCGATAAAGAAAGAGATGTGCTTCGCTTCATCTGTATGGAATTCACCGCGGCCGAGATCGCCCAGAAGATGGAGATCAGTCCCCGTACGGTGGAAGCTATCAAGGACAGGCTGATGGAACGATTTGGAAGCAAAAACACGGCAGGACTGGTGTTCTTTGCCGTGAAGAATAATTTGATAGAATAAGATCCTAAAGCCGGGGTCCGCTATGCTCCTGGAAAATAATTTGTCAGAACAACACACGAATCGCTGCTAACTTAAAAGCGCATCTCGGGAATTTCCCCTTCAACGATAAGCTTGCCCGCCGTCTTGCTTTTGATTTCATCAACACTTACACCAGGGGCCTTTTCCAGTAATTTGAATCCGTCCGTGGTAACATCCAGAACAGCCAGATCACTTACGATCTTTTTCACACAATTAACACCCGTCAGCGGAAGCGTGCAGGCAGGCAGTAACTTTGATTCCCCTTTGGGATTGGTATGCATCATGGCGACAATGATATTCTTGGCGCTGGCCACCAGGTCCATTGCGCCACCCATGCCTTTTACCATCTTACCGGGGATCTTCCAGTTGGCGATATCACCCGTATCGCTCACTTCCATGGCTCCCAGCACCGTGAGGTCCACTTTCCCGGCCCGGATCATGCCAAAGCTCATTGCCGAATCAAAAAAGGCGGAACCCGGCACCGTGGTTATGGTTTGCTTGCCCGCATTGATAAGATCAGGATCCTCCTCTCCTTCCAGCGGGAATGGACCCATGCCCAGTAATCCGTTCTCACTCTGCAGCACCACATTGATACCATCCGGGATATAATTAGCCACTAATGTGGGGATCCCGATCCCGAGGTTCACATAATACCCGTCCCTCAGTTCCCGGGCTATTCGCTGCGCTATCTGCTCCTTAGTTAATGCCATATGATTTTTTGACTGCTTTGACTGATTTGACCAATATGACTTATTTGGCCCATTTGACCGAAAAGACTTATTTAACCTTCCGTACCGTCCGCTGTTCAATCCTCTTTTCATAATTCGTTCCCTGGAAAATACGATGAACATAGATCCCCGGAGTATGAATATTATTCGGGTCAAGTTCACCGGCAGGAACCAGCTCCTCCACTTCAGCGATCGTTACTTTACCAGCCATGGCCATCAGCGGATTGAAATTACGGGCCGTTTCCCTGAAGACCAGGTTACCATCCGTATCCCCCTTCCAGGCTTTTACGATCGCGTAATCGGCTTCAAATGCGTATTCAAGCAGGTAGTCCTTGCCGTTGAAGGTCCGGGTCTCCTTTCCAAGGGCCACTTCCGTTCCCGCACCCGCGGGTGTAAATACGGCAGGCATTCCATAACCGGCCGCAAGACAACGGGTAGCCAGGGTGCCCTGGGGGATCAGCTCCACTTCCAGTTCCCCGCTTAACAGCTGTCGTTCAAACTCCGCATTCTCCCCCACATAGGAAGAGATCATTTTCCTGACCTGTTTTTGCTGCAGCATCAGGCCGATCCCGAAATCGTCCACACCGGCATTGTTAGAGATACAGGTCAGGTTATGGGTCCCCTTTTTAACGAGGGCCGTAATACAATTCTCAGGTATCCCGCACAATCCGAATCCTCCCAGCATGAGTACGGCGCTGTTGGGAATATCCTTAATCGCCTCATCCGCGTTTGCAACTACTTTATTCATTTCAGCAATTATTAGATGGTAAAATTAAGGAACTTGAAGGGCATGGGAGTGACCGGGATCAGTTTACCTTAACGGGTCTCAGCGTCTTTTTGGGAAGTATCGAGTCCTTACGGACAGGTGGTTTTGCAACGGATGTGTCAACCGGTGTAACGGGCCGCCGGAGCGAGAGCGCACTCACCGAATCCATCAGGGTCTTTAAAAGTTCGGGATGTGCTGAATAGTAAGCCATGCTTTGCTGAAAATCTTCCTTAGTAACGGCATGTGAATGGAAAATCCGGCTGTATAATCTTATACTTTCCTTCCGCTTATCAAGTGCCGTATCCCGGCTTAATACAAAATTTGCCAGGAACTGGTCGGCCCTCATGATATCCCACAAAACCGCCTGCATCTTCTTCTCCGGGAGTACGCCTTCGGGAATCTTTTCCTTATTGGAACATGCCCAAAGGACCAGGGAGCAAAAGCATATCAGCAGCAGTCCCTTCATTTCAATTCCTTATAGACCGCGGAATTGGTCAGGTCGAGCTTGGTCAGCAGATCTTTTGCCTTTGATTTTACATCCGGACTGGCTTTGCTGAACACTTTCACCAGTTCATTGCTTTTACCCTGGAAGAAGACCTGCATGATCATGGAATTGGGGTTATCGCGGTTAAGGTTATTCAGGAAATTCAGGCAGTTAAGGATACCCGAACGGCCCGCTTCCTCATTCTCATAGAAGAGGTCCATGCCATTCCTGTAATACGCGTAAAGGGCATCATGGATCAGCGCAAAGCGGCTGTTATTCAGGTTCTCCGCCAGCCAGTAACGGTTACGGAAACTTTCAAAGGATTTCCATCCACCGATCTCGCGCCCGCTTTCAGGGGCATTGTTCACTATGTTCCAGGCCTTTTGGAAATACGGATCGCCCGAACGGATGGCAAAGGAAGCATAATCCAGCCCCAGGATGATATTGACATAATAGGCCAGCACGGCAGTGATATTGGCGACCAGCGGGTCATTTCCCTGGACCCTGTTCTCATTGAACTCGATGGGTTGAAATTCCACGTAACGGAAAGTGATATTATCATCAATGAAATTCAGGATTGGTGATACATACGTTGTATTGTAGATCGGGCGGGCAGCCTGGACCGTCAGTTTTCCTTTATAAATATTGTTCCCGGGGGCATCATCAATAGTGAGAAGGAAACTGCACTGGATCTTTTCCCCGGGCTGGAAAACATCGTTGGTCCATTTCCGGGCATTGATGAAATTCGTCAGACCGGTTTGCAGGGTCTGGAAGATCTTCCGGTCAATAGTTGTGCTGACCTTGCTGGCAATGATGGAAACCCTGGCCTGTATCTCCTGGCCCTTCACTGACTGGAATACCAGGACCAGTAACAGAAGCATCCCATTTCTTTTAAGCATAATAATGACGGATTATAGTTTCAACAATATCTTTTGCCACTTCCTCTTTGGGTTTTACCCCAAATGGGACCCGTTGCCCGTTCTTTTCGAAAATAGTGATCTTATTCGTATCCAGCCCGAATCCTGCCCCGGTATCACTGAGTGAGTTCAGGACAATCATATCGGCATTCTTCTTTTTGAGTTTTTCCAGCGCGTACGCCTCACCGTTCCCGGTTTCCAGTGCAAATCCCACCAGCACCTGCCCCGATTTTTTTCTTTCGCCAAGACTTTGCAAAATATCCTTTGTTTTCGTCAGTTCAACTGCAAGCGTTTCTTCTTTCTTCTTGATCTTTTCGCGGTACGGTTCCACAGGCCGGTAATCGGCCACCGCGGCAGCCATTATTGCAATATCGGTTTCCTCAAATACCGCAAGGGAAGCCCCGTACATTTCCTCCGCGGTTGTCACCCGTTCTAACCTGATACCGGTTGAAAAGCCGGTGAGTGAAGAAGGTCCCAATATCAGCGTAACATCCGCCCCCTGCCGGTGCAATTCCTCTGAAATGGCCACGCCCATCTTACCACTGGAATGGTTCCCGATAAAACGAACCGGGTCCAGCGGTTCGTATGTTGGACCAGCCGTTACCAGCGCCTTTTTACCTTTCAGGGGGCGGGGCAAAAAAAAATCAGTTCGGATGAATTCGATGATTTGCCCGGGTTCCGCCATCCTGCCTTCACCTTCGAGACCGCTTGCCAGTTCGCCCTTGCCAACCGGGATGACCCGGTTACCAAATGAGCGTATTCGTTCCATGTTATTTTTAGTTGCCGGGTGGAGCCACATATCCTCGTCCATGGCTGGTGCGACCAGCACGGGACAGGTTGCGGAGAGGTAGACTGCCATCAGGAGATTATCACAGATTCCGCTGGCCATTTTAGCCAGAGTATTGCAGCTGAGAGGGGCGATCACCATGAGGTCCGCCCATCTGCCCAGCATCACGTGGTTGGCCCAGCTTTGCTCATCAAAAAGGCCGGTCAGTACGGGGTTCCGGCTTAGTGTGGAAAGTGTCAGGGGAGAAACGAAATCCTTTGCAGCGGGTGTAAGGATGACCTTTACTTCGGCCCCATCCCGCACAAGCTGTCGCACCAGGTACACAGCCTTATAGGCCGCGATGCTGCCTGTGATGCCCACTACTATTTTTTTTCCTTTAAACACCGGTGATCAAAAATACCATTTAGTTAGAATAACCTCTACTGTTGCCAGAATATTAGCATAAAGTAAAAAAGCGACAGGCAAACCCATCGCTTAAAAAGTTGAACCGGGGAACGCCAGTTAGCTGAACAGTTCATCCTCGCCCTTGCGGAAATACACTTTTCCGTCCATGAATTCCTGTGTGGCCAGCAACGCCGGGTTGGGCATCCTTTCATAGGCCCTGGAAATCTCGATCTGCTCTTTGTTCTCGTGGATCTCTTCCAGGCTGTCGGTATGGCTCGCAAATTCCTCCAGCTTGTTGTGCAATTCCTCTTTGAGGGAAATATTAATCTGGTTGGCCCTTTTAGCGACGATGGATATCGACTCATACAGGTTGCCCGTTTTTAACTTAATGTCATCGAGGTTGCGGGTTTCCACATTGTTGGTAATACCTGCACTAAGCTGCCGTCTTAACTTGCTCATTCGTTGTAGCTTTTAAATTTTTCTGTGATAAGTTTAAAAAATCATCCACTTCCTTTTTCAGCTTGCTGTCGGGGAAGCGGTCGGTAAATTCGTTGCATTCCGTAATCACCTGTTCAAACCGTTCGTTCTTTTTTTCTTCAATGCTCATTTCCGCAAAACGGTAATACGATTTAATGATCATCAGTTTGTATTCATCCGCACGGGCCGATTCCGGAAAATTGTAAAGCAGGGTGCTGAAGGCCACACCGGCTGCCCGGAACTGGCCCATATCGTAATACAATTGCGCAGCCTTGAATTCTTTCGTTTCCATTTTGGCACGGCACTTTTCAATGATCTCCCAGGCTTCCTTGTTCCTGGCTGAACCCGGGTGGGTATTGATGAAAGTCTGCATCATCCCGATGGTTTTGATGGTGCTGGTCTGGTCCAGTTCAGGTTTGGGCGACTGCCGGTAATAACAAAAGGCCCGCATATAATCCGCCTCCTCCGCTTTCGGGCTGTTGGGAAACAGTTCCAGGTAGGTCTTGAAGATATTCTCGGCATTCATGAAATCATTCTGGTTATAGGCGCAGTAGGCATATTTGTAATAGATATCCTCGAATTCCTTTTCCACTTTGTAATAGGGCATGATATCCTCGTAAAGCAACTGGGCCTTGGTGTATTTCTCTTTTACAAAGAACTGTTCGGCCATCCGCAACTTATAAGCCGGGTCCGTATTCTTCAGGATCTTACTGATGCTTTTCTGAGAGGCTGTGTTCTTCCGGGAAGCCTTCTTACTGCTTCCGCAACTGATTAAAAATAAGCTCAAAATGACGATCCAGGTATATCTCATAAAGGTGTGCAAAGTTAACTGATACAGGCAAAACTTAGGTAAAAAAAATAAGCCGCCAAAATCTTCCCGTTAAGGTTATTATAAACCATATAATCAGTGTTTTATGAGTTTTTTGAAGGTATTTACCCGCGGGTTAAAAAAAACCCTCCTGCCGGTTGGCAGGAGGGTTCTGTATGAAATCCTTAAAATTTAGTTTTTCTTCCTCAGGTTCGGGTGCGGAGGTTCAACCATATTCGGTCCGTCTTCACCTTCGGCTGCAGCACGCAGATCAACGGTGTTGCAATCGCCGCCTTCCTGGCCATAATTGAAGATGAAACGATCGGCGCTGATACCTTCCTTATCTACCATGTAATTGATTACAGCATTTACATGATCCCAGCTCAGTTGCTGCTCTCTCTTATCGGAAGAGCAATAACCGATCACCACCACTTTACAACCCGGGTTGTTCCGCAATTTGGCAGCCACCGTTGAAAGTACTGCTTTAGCGTCATCGCTCAGGTTGTTGGATTTGGCTTTGAATGATACGCTTGGTAAAGCACCCATCTTCTCTGAGCAG
>JBGATE010000036.1:0-18354 GCA_044229375.1 Chitinophagaceae bacterium | reverse complement strand
GATCTATTATATCATACTGGGCACGCATATCCCGCTGGCAGGGATCATTCTTCCGTTTATTCTTTTTTCCGCCTACCGGGCGCTCACGGGCGAATTTGCCAAGCATAAAAAACTTGCGCGTATCACCTGGCCCATCTGGTTCTATGTGGCGGTGACGGGAGTGCTGGTGTACTGGATGATCAGCCCGTATTATTGAAGGGGTTAAGTTGGCAGTCGGGCAGATGTGCAGTCGAACAGTCGTGCAGTCATGCAGTCGTGCAGTCATGCAGTCGGCAAATTTAGTGGGTAGACTTTTCAGATCTTCAGCGCAAATAATTCCATTTCCTCATTCTTCCCTTTCAGGTCAACCATCCCGAGCGATTCGGTTTGCCAGTCTTTCATATCCAAAAGCTCCACTACTGCTTTTGAAACAATGAACTTCTGGTTCAGGTCGGTGCAGGCGCTCCGGATGCGGGCGGCGGTATTGATGGTATTCCCGCTCATCACCAGGTCTTTTTTAATGATGCCGACCTGTCCAACGGTAACCGTGCCGCTGTGAAGACCCGCTTTGTATTCGGGAAAGATGCCGTACCGGCGTTTGAAACGGTCCTGTCTTTTGTGTAAATCTCTTCGTGCCGTCAATAAGGATGACACCGCTTTTTTGGCATTATCTTTTGATTCGGGCCACCACACCACGATCTCATCGCCCACATACTGGTAGATCCGGCCGTCGTTTTCAATGAACCCGGAAGAAATATAAAAAATAAAATCACGGATGAATTTAAAATATTCCTTGTGCCCAAGTTTTTCGGCAATGGGGGTGGAATCCTTCAGGTCAAGAAACATAATGATCCGTCTTTCATCCCTGGGTTGCAGGTACTTGCCAATGATGATATTGAAAAATACGCCGCGCGAATATTTTTCACTGACCTCCATGGCCAGCAGGGTGAAGACAAAAAGCAGCAACCATTCGGGCATTTTTTCCAGCAGGAGTCGGCGGTGCAGGAGGTTATAGGTAAACTTTTCAAAAGAAGCCGAAAGCGTATGACCTGCGATCAGCCATTCATACGAAATGTAAATAAAGAAGGTCATCACGAGTGCCGCCACCAGCAGCAGCATTGTTTTTACAAACAGGTTGAACCAAAGGGAGGAGCCACGAAGGTAATTGCGAAGGGTAAAAACGAGGAAATAACCCAGTGCCAGGCTGATGATAAAAACATTCACTTCACGGACCAGGATTTCTTTCAGCAGGTCCGTTTCCGGCTGATAATACTTTTCCGGCAGTACACCGATTGCCTTACGCCAGGTAAAGAAAACGAGGTCTGCAATGGTCCAGGCTGTCGCTATGGACAATACGATCCTTCGCTGGTGACCTTTTACAGAAGAATTCCAGGTAAATATGGATTTGGCAGATCGGAACATGACAGGTTGAGCCGGACCAGCGCTCTGATAAAAAAATCATGCCGTTTTCCGCATATTGGCAGAAAATGAAAGAATCCCCTGAAAATAGATCCTTTAACTACCGGAAAGAGGTTAGTTGATCACCCACACTTCATTTCCTTTCAGGAGCTTATCCAGGTCTGCAGGTTTTTTGGCCCTGGCCTGCTCGATCTGCCGGGTCATCATCTCCTCATAACAGGGGCGGTCGGTTTGGTAGAATACGCCAAATGGCCGGGGAAGATGACCTTCTGTTGCGGGATTGTCGAAAATGCGTGTCAGGATCTGGGCTTTGTAAATATCAGCATCGTCATGTATCCACAAGTCGTCCTTGCTGTGCCCGCTGTTCAGGTCTACTACTACCGGTTTAAACCCGTCGAGTTTTATACCCTTATCAGCGGCAGTGCCAAATACAAGGGGTTTGCCATGTTCCAGGAACAGGGTTTCCTGTGCCTTACTGGATTTCTCCGTAAAGATCTCAAAAGCGCCGTCGTTGAAGATATTGCAGTTCTGGTAGATCTCGAGGAAAGAGGCCCCTTTGTGCTGGTTGGCCCGGATCAGCATGGCCTGCAGGTGTTTGGGGTCGCGGTCCATGGTCCTTGCCACAAAAGTGGCATCCGCACCTAATGCAAGGGCCAGGGGATTAAAAGGATGGTCAATGCTCCCCATCGGGGTGCTCTTGGTTATTTTATGTTCTTCGGAGGTAGGGGAGTATTGCCCCTTGGTAAGACCGTAGATCTGGTTATTGAAAAGCAATACGTTCACGTCAAAATTGCGGCGCAACAGGTGTATGGTATGGTTCCCCCCGATACTCAGACCATCACCGTCACCGGTCACGATCCAGACACTCAGTTCGGGACGGGAAGCCTTCAATCCCGAAGCCACCGCCGTGGCCCTTCCATGGATCGAGTGCATGCCGTACGTATTCATATAATAAGGAAAACGGCTGCTGCAGCCGATACCCGAGATGATCGCGATATTTTCACGGGGTATGCCGAGGGTGGGCATCACTTTCTGAACCTGGGCAAGGATGGAATAGTCGCCGCAGCCGGGGCACCAGCGGACCTCCTGGTCGGTGGCAAAATCCTTGGCGGTTAGGGCGGGGGCTGTTGTAGGGTCACTCATGGTTGTCTAAATTGCTGCAAATTTACGAAATAAAATGTTCAATGCTCAACGGTCAATTTTCAATGTTCAGGTTTTACTAAAGGCGGGACTGACCTGTTTTTTTTTGCTGTTCCGATACTTTTTGCAATAATTGCAATCAATTCTTCGGTTTCACTGAAAATGGCTTCCAGTTTACTTACTGGTTTTATAAATTGTCGCCTGCTAATTATTTTCAGTGCAATTCTGCATTCTTTAAGTTCTTTCAGCACTACTCCCAGTTTATGTATAAAATCGTTTCTCGATTCGGCAGCCTGAACCTCTCCATAATTAAATGCAGGGGAATGATAGGAACGTACTAACTGCCCGGCTATATAATTACCCGACCTGGTATTCGGTAGCGATTCCACCACATCGATCATCCTACAGCTGTATTCAACCAGCCTGTCCTCCAGATCAAAACTCCTTTCCTTAACACTCATAAATCCTGACTTTTGTCAAAACTATACATGACCTGGATAATAATAATTAGAAATAAAACGCAGAAACACGAGCCTTTCCCCCTTTGTATCGTTTTACCACCTGCCTGGATTGTTCATTTCTTTGTGAATTGAACAATGAACATTGCTTATTGAACATTTCCCTCCAATACTTCCCAGTATTCCGCCGCCCTCCTCGTATGCGGTATCACGATCGTGCCGCCTACGATATTGGCGACAGCAAAAACTTCGTAGACCTGTTCGGTTGTTATTCCCAGTTCATGTGTTTTACCCAGGTGGTATTTGATACAGTCGTCGCAGCGCAGCACCATACTGGCCACCAGCCCCAGCAGTTCCTTGGTGGTAACATCCAGGGCTCCTTCGGCATAGGTGTTGGTGTCGAGGTTCCACAGGCGCTTGATGACAAGGTTGTCCTTGCCCAGGATGACCTCGTTCATCCGGCTGCGGTAATCATTGAATTCCTTTACTAGATTGCTCATGGTAAGTGTATTTTATTCTCAAATGTAGAGAACCCTGCCATTCGTCATTTGCCAAAGACGGAAACAAACATGAAATCGTATATTCAGGCATCTAAATTCTTACAGTATGCAGCGGATCACACTGATCATTTTCCTGTGGATGACAGCCACATTCAGTTTTGCCCAGAACGGGAAAGAACCGGTAAAAGTAACCGATATGCTGAAGATCAGGTCGCTCGGGAATGTAGCTATGAATAAGGATGGCAGCCGGGCTGTATTCACCGTTACGGCCATAGAACCCGAGGGCGAAAGCAAACTGGAGTATAAATATGTGACACAGTTATGGATGACCGGAACCGACGGAAATTCGGTTCCGCGGCAACTGACCGGGAAAGAAAATTCCTCTCAACCGGTTTTCAGTCCCGACGGCAAACAGATCGCCTTTGTAAGGTCCGTGGAAGGAAAGGGACAGGTCTTTTTACTTTCCCTGGAAGGAGGCGAGGCCATCCAGCTCACAAAATTTAAATATGGTGCCGGGAGCCCCCGTTTTAGTCCCGATGGAAAACAAATAATTTTCACCTCTTCCGTTTCCCTGAGAGACCTTTTGAAAGATTCATTGTTAAACCCCGGTAAAGGAGTTCCCGAATGGCCGATGGAAAAGCCGGGGTTTGAAAAGAACAGCCATTTGAAATCATCTTCCGCGAAAGCGGATCCCGACGGGAATATGAACGAAATAAGGGCCTACCTGGAAAATAATGCCAGTGACAGGAAGGCCAAAGTGGTTAACAAACTTAATTTCCTGGATGAAACGGATGTGAATGCGGAGATGAGTTTTAGCCACCTGTTCATCATTGAGGCAAAACCCGACGCTCAGCCGCTGGCCCTCACAACGGGATTCTACCGGTTTGGCGCAGCCGAATTCCTGGCGGATGGCAAACAACTGGTTCTGTCGGGAAATATGGATGCAGCACAGCACCCCGACCGCGCACTGGAAGGAGAGATCTTTATGGTAAACGCAGACGGGAGCAATCTTCGTAAGATCCTGGGTGAGCCGGGAAAGAATTATTCGAATCCCCGTATTTCCCCCTCCGGGAAATGGCTGGCTTTCCAGTATGGCAATACTTCCTTTGTAAGCGTACCGGTCCTTGCCATTATACCGGTCGGCGGGACTTTAAAAGATAAAATGGATATCCCCTTCGACAGGAACAAGGGGAATATTACCTGGACGGAGGACGAAAAGTATATTTATTTCTCTGCACAAAGTAATGGCGGGCAACCCCTGTACCGTGCTGATGTTAGCAGTAAAAAAGTGGAACAGATTACAGACCATAACAGCGGTATCAGCAATTTCGCGCTGGCAAATGATAAACTGCTCATGGTAAAAACGGAACCGGCCAGCCCCTTTGAACTCTACCTGGCTGATGCGGCGGCAAAAAATCAGAAAAGGATCGGCTCCTTCAACACCGGGTGGATCAGCTTGAAGAAATTAAGCATACCGGAGAAGCACAGTTTTACCAATGATAAAGGGATGACCGTTGAATACTGGGTGATGAAACCATCTAACTACGAGACAGGTAAAAAATACCCCCTGTTACTGGAGATACATGGCGGCCCTTCTGCCATGTGGGGTCCAGGCGAGAGCAGCATGTGGCATGAATACCAGTATTTCTGCAGTAAAGGGTATGGGATCGTTTATTGCAACCCGAGAGGGAGCGGAGGCTATGGTCTTGATTTTTTAAGGGCGAATATCAACGACTGGGGAACCGGTCCCACCCGTGATGTGCTGACCGCACTGGATAAGGCGGTTGCGGAAGGATGGGCCGATACATCAAAACTCCTGGTTACGGGTGGTTCTTATGCCGGGTACCTCGTGGCATGGATCATTGCCCACGACCAGCGCTTTGCAGCGGCCTGTTCACAAAGAGGGGTGTACGATCTGCTCACCTTCTTCGGGGAGGGAAATGCCTGGCGGCTGGTGCCCAACTATTTTGGCGGGTATCCCTGGGAACCCGAAGCCCGGGCAACACTGGAGCGGGAATCACCGATTAATTATGTGCAGAACATCCGTACACCGTATATCATTTTCCATGGCGACAATGACCGGCGCACCGGGTTTGTCCAGAGTGAAATGCTTTACAAAAGTCTGAAGGTACTGGGCCGCCCCGTTGAATATGTGAGGCACCCGGGCGGCACCCATGAACTGACCCGCAGCGGTAATAACCGCCAGCGGATCGACCAGATGCTGCGGACCTATGAGTTTTTCCAGCGCTGGATCGGGAAATAAATTTAACAACTGACTGCCACGTAAATCATGGAATAATCGTCTGTGCTATGATGCGAAAAAACAAAAAGGGAAAGATAATGGCTGCGCTTGCCGCCTTTGTTCTGCTGGGGGTGGCGGCTGTACGGGCGCCTTATCAAAAGGAAAGGAACCTGAAAGTGCTGCCCAAAGAGATCAGTGATGAAAAGCTGGACAGCATCATGCAGACCTATAATGTGGCCCTGGGTGTGAAATGTGAATTCTGCCATTTACCTGTCAAAGGGTTCAAAGACAGTCTCGATTATATGTCGGACGCGGAACCCATGAAAGAAAATGCCCGCAAGATGATGAGCATGGTGATCGATATCAATAAGAATAATTTCTGGTTCAACAAGAATGAACGGCCCGAATACCTGAATACGGTGACCTGTAAGACCTGTCACCGGGGTGAGGCATTTCCGCTGTAGAGACATGGCATGCCATGTCTCTAATACGCGGCATGCCACGTATCAGACATGGCATGCCATGTCTCTACCGGCAATACCGCAACCATTCCCTGATCCCCCTTACGATCTGCCGCGCCACATCATGGTGGAACCCCGGGTCCAGAATCCGTTTCTCGTCTTCCGGGTTGCTCAGGAAGGCTACTTCTACCAGGCAATTGGGATAATCCGTAGGTCCGTTGAGGGCGAAATTAAAACTGCCCACATTTCCGAAATCGACAAGGCCAAGATCCAGCATTTTTTCCTGAATGAAGTTCGAGAGGGGCCGGAACCCGATATGTTTATAATAGGTGCTCACGCCTTTGATGCTGTCTTTGGCGGATGAATTGAGATGAATGCTGATCAGGAAATCCGGGTCTTCTTTTTTGAGCATCTCTATTCTTTCCGGCATGCTGAGGCCCACATCTTCTCTTCTTGTCATGAAGACGGTGGCGCCTGCGAGTTTCAGGTGTTTTTCCAGTTCTTTCGCGATCAGCAGGGTGTATTTTTTTTCCTGTATTTTACTGGTAACCCCTGCGGCCCCGCTGTTGGAACCTCCATGCCCTGCATCCACGGCGATCTTCAGGCATTCCATATCCAGTTCCGGGAGTTGGCGTTTAACCTTTATCACCAGGCGCTTTCCTATATAATAGATACTATAACCCCAGTGCTGGTGGTGGTTGAGTTCGATGGTGATACGGTACACATCGTCTTCCACCTGTTCATGATAAACATTTTTGATCTCTTTCAGGGAGGTTCGCTGGGTGATCCAGTTGGTATTGCTTGTGGCGCCATAGACATCCACTACGATACGGGAAGGGTTGATCAACTGCATGCTTTTGTAGGGAAGCCGTTCGTCCAGTGTTACTGCCACCGAATCATAGCGCTCATTTCCGGCGGCGATCCAGCTATTGGCCAGGTAGTAGGGCCGGAGTTGTATGCTGCTGTCGCGGCTGAAATTGGATTTGGGCAGATAGGCAAAATGATCCTCCGACAACTGTATCTTATAATTGATAATGGTGCTGTCCACCACTTTCACCACCACACCTGTATCCAGGAAGGTCATCTTGGCCCCGCCAAGCCGGTC
Source organism: Chitinophagaceae bacterium (assembly GCA_044229375.1). Lineage (GTDB taxonomy): Bacteria > Bacteroidota > Bacteroidia > Chitinophagales > Chitinophagaceae > JJ008. The sequence continues at coordinate 11,050 of JBGATE010000036.1, read as the reverse complement.
GGTTCCAAGCCCGTATTCAAGGTAGGGAAGGATGCCGGATGTTTTGCCGGCAAAAGGGATGAATGCGGTAGTTGAAACCTGGGCCGAGGCGGAAAAAAATCCCGAAACAGCCATAAAAAAAATGAATCGTAACATCACAGCAAGTTAATAATAAAATCCCCTTCCTGCTTTTCGTAGTATTACGAAGAGGCCGCATAGTTTTACTGAATTTAATTACAAACAATTGTCAGCAAGCACTATCTGCAACAAGTGCCCGTTAATACCGAAGGAGGTATTGACACGTGACGTTTCCGTATCTGTATCCTTGAAAACCCGATAGAATATGACCTGGAATTCCGTGATGGGGATCATTTCATCCATTGCCCTTTTTTGTCCCGTATTATTTGTACTTGCCTTACGCCTTGCAGCTTACAGCACATTCCCTGCATTGGTTGTCTATTATGCCTGCATGCTGATCTATAACCTGATGACGGAAGGATATATCACCGTGGCGCCGGCGGTAGCCCGTTATTGGGGGATGTCCAATAATTTACTCGATACACCCCTGATGCTTTTTTTCCTGATACATTTCAGCACCTCTGCTTCCTTTACCCGGAGGATCAAGATCCTGATGGCGGCGTTTGTACTGTTTGAAGGGCTGGTTGTGGGATTGAAAGGGTTCAACAGGGAGGCTATTACCGTTATCCTGGGCCCCGGGATACTGATCATATTAGGACTCAGTGTCTATTTCTTCATTCGCCAGGCAAAGATCTCCATCACGCACCAAAAGGGAATCGGGAAGTCACTGATCGCGGCGGCATTGCTTTTTGCCTATGGCTGTTTCGGCATTATTTACCTGATGTATTATGTATTTGAAACCCCTTTTATTGACGACACGTTCCTGGTCTATTTCTGGGTGGTGACTTTTTCCTCCCTGTTGTTATCGGCCGGGTTGTTTGCGGAACAAAAAAGGATCCGCAAGCTGAACGAACTGAAAACGACCCGCCGGGAGCTTTCCGATATTTACGCGGGCGAAAAAAAGGCTGTTCCCCTTCGGAAAACAGCCATGTTAGATTTTGACAGGGAACAGTGGAATTAGAAACAATATTTCCCCTCTGCGATCAGTTTATCAGCAATTCTTCTCCTGGCATCTTTACAATTGAAAGGCTCCGCTTTGGTGAAACGTTTTAATCCCATCAGGATCATCCTTTGCTCATCGCCTTCGGCAAATGAGTTGATGGCATCCTTTCCGGCTTTGTTCACGTGGTCGGCCGCATCATAGAGAGCGGTTCGCATGATATCGAGCTGGAGACGGCAATTAGCTTCACCCTGTTGTTCCACCATCTTCATGGCCCTGAGTAAAACACTTTCGGCATTAAAGGTCTGAATGGCCATATCCGCCAGGTTCATCAGTATCTCCTGCTCATTCTCGATCTTCATCATCAGTTTTTGCACGGCGGCCCCGGAGGTCATCAGGATCGCTTTTTTCAGGTTGGCCACCAGTTTTTTCTCCGCGGCGAAGGGTGCTTCACTATCGTCGCCGAATTCAGGAATGCTCATCAGTTCCTTTTGTACCGACATAGCCGGTCCCATCAGGTCCAGCCTTCCGCCCATGGCCCTTTTTAATGTCATATCAATGGTGAGCAGGCGGTTGATCTCGTTGGTGCCTTCATAGATCCGGTTGATCCGGCTGTCGCGGTAGGCCCTTGATGCATTGTATTCCGCGCTGAAACCGTTACCGCCGTGGATCTGTACGCCTTCATCCACTACATAGTCCAGTGTCTCGCTGCCATCCACTTTCAGCATGGCGCACTCAATCGCATATTCTTCCGCAGCTCCCAGCAGGGATTCATTGAAAGGTTTACCGGCACCCAGGAGTTCATGTTCTTTGTCGCCGATCCATTGTGCGGTACGGTACAGGGCGCTTTCCGCTACAAATACGCGGATGGCCATTTGTGCCAGTTTGTATTTGATGGCGCCGAAATTGGCGATCGGTTGTTTGAACTGCTCCCGTGTTTTCGCGTACTCTATGGAATTGCCGATGGAACGCTTGGAACCACCGATGGCTGCTGCGGCCAGTTTCAGGCGGCCGATGTTCAGGATATTGAAGGCAATCCTGTGTCCTTTACCGATCTCGCCCAGCAGGTTCTCCACCGGCACTTTGCAATCCTGGAAATATAACTGAACAGTGGACGAACCTTTTATTCCCATCTTATGCTCTTCCGGTCCCTGGGTAAAACCTTCTGTTCCTCTCTCTACAATGAATCCTGTGAATTTATCTCCATCCACTTTTGCGAATACGGTATACACATCCGCAAAACCGCCATTGGTGATCCAGCATTTCTGCCCGTTCAGTAAATAATATTTTCCGTCGGCACTCAGTTTTGCCGATGTTTTACCGCTCAGGGCATCGCTTCCGCTGTTGGGCTCAGTAAGGCCATAGGCGCCGGCCCATTCGCCGGAGATGAGTTTGGGAATGTATTTCTGTTTTTGTTCGGGAGTGCCGAAATACAGGATGGGTAAGGTGCCAATCCCGGTATGTGCCGCAACGGCAACAGAGAAAGAGTGACCGCCGCCCAGGTATTCATTTACGATCGTGGAGGTCACGAAATCCTTGCCCAGTCCCCCGTATTCTTCCGGAAAGGAGGCCGCCAGCAACCCCTGTTCACCGGCCTTTGTCACCAGGCTTTTCATCAGGCCGGGTTCCAGGTTATCAATACGGTCAAGAATGGGATATACTTCCGCATCCAGGAACTGGTTGCACATATCCCTTACCATTATTTGTTCTTCCTGGAAATCTTCCGGTATGAATGTTTCGGAGGGAGATGATTCTTTGATCAGCCATTCACCACCTTTCAGTACTGTTTTTGCTGCTATTTCCGTGCTCATATTAATATGTTTATTGTTTAAAAATTATTGTTTTAAGGGTTGCCGTTTTTCAGCATTCAGCATTCACCATTCACTACTTCAGGTTATCATACACCACCTGCAACACTTCCTTACAGATATCCACTTTCTCCGCCGGCACCGTATCCAGGGCCTCGTTCAGGGTTTCTTCTGCCAGCAACATCGCATCTTCCTGCAGTTTCTGTGCCTGTTTGGTCAGGTAGATCAGGTTGATCCGCCGGTCATGTTCTGATGGCACTCTTTTCACCAGGTTCAGTTTTTCCAGGTTATCCACGAGACGTGTTATACTGGGTTTGTCACGGAAAGTAGCATTACACAACTCCTGCTGGCTGATCCCATCCTGTTTCCACAAATGGTAGAGCACGCTCCATTGCTCGATCGTGAGGTTGAGCCCTGCCGTATTGAATTTCTTCTGCAGTCTCCGGGCAATGGCCGTTGAAGCCTTGCCGGTGATAAAGCTGTATAGCTCCCCCTTTTTAAAATGGTTGTTTGGCATATAGTTGTTTGTGCAACTATCCAAAATTAATCTTATTTTTGAATCAACCAACATTATTACCTTAAAATTTTATTTGATGAAGTGATGCCGGAACAGTTCCTGCCATATAAGAACTCAATGATCGGTTATTACCGGTTTGGAGATGGACCGGAGACCCTGTTGTGTTTTCACGGCTATGGTGAAAATGCAGGCGTCTTTGAATTTCTTGCCAAATATGCTGGTAGTCAATACACTATTTATGCGATCGATCTCCCATTCCATGGCCGGACCGAATGGAAGGAAGGTCTCCTGTTTGAGGAAACCGACCTGGAAGAGATCGTAAGAAATATTTTGGACGCCAAACAGGTTGCGAACGATCTGCGGTTCACGCTTCTGGGGTTCAGTCTTGGCGGCCGGGTGGCACTCAGCCTTTACCAGTCCCGCCCGGAATGGGTAATGAAGTTGATCCTGCTTGCACCGGATGGCCTGAAAGTGAATTTCTGGTATTGGCTTTCCACGCAAACCCTGGCAGGCAATAAATTCTTTGCCTTTACGCTGAAACACCCGGGATGGTTCTTCGGGTTCTTAAAATTGTTCAACAGGCTGGGGCTTGTCAACACCAGTATTTTCAAGTTCGTGAATTACTATATCGGCAATAAGGAAGTCAGGAACCTTTTATACGCCCGCTGGACCGCACTCCGGAAATTGAAACCCGGTCTGCCAACGATCAAATCACTTATCCGGGAGCGGGGAACTCCCGTCAATCTTGTTTACGGGAAACATGACCGGATCATCCTGTCTTCCGTGGGAGAAAAATTCAAAAAGGGAATTGAACAGCAATGCCGGATCTCGGTCATTCCTTCCGGTCACCAGGTGCTGCATGAAAAACATGCACTGGAAATAATGCAGAACATAGAAGGTTAAGATTTCCGGTAGTTTTGCCTCTATGGTATTGCTGGTTACCTGCGGGATACTTTTTATGGGTTACGGCCTGCTGGTTTTGTATTACTGGTATGGGTGGAAGAATATTCCCCTCTTCACTCCTGCAGCATCCGCACCGCAGACCCGGATCAGTATCATCATTCCGGCAAGAAATGAGGCCGCCCATATCGGTCACCTGCTGAAAGCCCTGCAGGAACAGGACTATCCCTCCATTTTATTTGAGATCATTGTGGTGGATGATCATTCCGAAGACGAAACAGCGGAGATTGTCAGGCAATTTCCCGGCGTACACCTCATTTTACTCCGTGCCGGTACGATCAACTCCTATAAGAAAAAAGCCATTGAAACGGGTATTGCGGCCGCCACCGGTGAATGGATACTTGCAACAGATGCGGATTGCATCCCTCCCGCGGGATGGTTGCGAACGATCGCCTCTTTTGCCGAAAAGAAGGAAGCCGTATTCATTGCGGCGCCGGTATACATGAAGCATAGCAAGTCGTTACTCCAGTTGTTCCAGGCGATGGATTTCATGGTACTCCAGGCCATAACCGGCGCGGTAGTTCATAAACGACAACTGACCATGTGCAATGGGGCAAACCTGGCGTATACGAAAAAGGCGTTTGAAGAAGTAAAAGGGTTTAGCGGTATTGATAACATTGCCTCCGGGGATGATATGCTGCTGATGTATAAAATAGGAAAGCGATACCCGGAAAAAGTAATGTACCTAAAATCGGAACAGGCTATTGTAAGCACCCAACCCCAGCCCACCTGGAGATCCTTTTTCAACCAGCGGCTGCGCTGGGCCAGCAAGGCGGCCCGGTACCAGGACAAACGTTTTTTTCCCGTGCTGTTATGGGTCTACCTGTTCAATCTCTCTTTTCTATCATTGCTGGTCGCCGGTCTTTGGTGCTCCTGTTACTGGAAATGGTTTTTGGTCCTTTGGGTTGCAAAAACGATGGTTGAACTCCCGCTGTTCCTGTCGGCCGCCCGTTTCTTCCAGGCGACCACAACAGCGATATGGTTCTTTTTTTTCCAGCCCTTGCATATGATCTATACAGTGATCTCCGGTTTGTTTGGCCAGGCGGGCAGTTACGAGTGGAAAGGGAGGAAAGTGTCGTAAAGTTTTTCCTGCCTTTACTGTTTCACGCAAAGAGGCAATGTGATCGCAAAGAATGCAAAGTGGATCACTTTGTAAGTCCTCTCGCGGCGAACAGCACGGGAAAAAATCAAGCCGTTGGAAATTTTGTACAACTCTCTTATGTCCCAATTCCGGTTGCCTCAATACCAATATATTTGTAAAGCGACACCCACTCATCAATGGCAAACGAAACATCATTCAGCAACGCGGCATGGAAAAGGCTGAAAAAAAACAAGGGGGCGCTGTTTGGACTGGCGGTGATCGCTGTCGCCGTGCTCGTTGCCGTTTTTGCTTACTTCATTGCACCCGATCCCTCACCTTTTGCCAACCGGATCATTCTTGAGATAGGGGGGAACAAACCGGGCTACACGCAAAGCTTTCTGAAAGTGAAAAAGGAAAAGGATGTTGTTGCAACCAGCCGGGTAAGACAGCTCATAGCGGGGAAAGAGGATGCGTTTTATTATGTCCCGATCCTGCGGTATGAAAAAACAGGTGACAGCATCGTTACCCAAAAATATATTGATGAAGGTGTTAGCGAAAGGATCGCCTACCCGGTTTCGCAAACGGCTGAGAAGCCGGTGGTCAGCAAGAAGTTCTTTTTGGGAACAGATAAATACGGTCGCGATATTTTCAGCCGGATCATTGTGGGTACCAGGGTAAGTCTTAGCGTGGGTTTGATCACCGTTATCATCTCCCTGAGTATCGGGCTGGTATTGGGATCCCTTGCCGGTTATTACAGGGGGAAAACAGATAATATCATCATGTGGTTCATCAATGTGATCTGGAGCATACCCACGTTGTTGCTGGTGTTTGCCATCACCCTCGCATTGGGAAAAGGTTTCTGGCAGGTGTTCGTTGCCGTGGGACTCACCATGTGGGTGAATGTGGCCAGGCTGGTGAGGGGGCAGGTGCTGGCCGTACGGGAAATGGAATATATCGAAGCCACAAAGGCGCTGGGTTATTCCGGGTTCAGGACCATCGTAAAACATATCTGGCCCAATATCATGGGACCGGTAATGGTGATCGCGGCTTCCAATTTTGCATCTGCCATCGTTATTGAGGCCGGGTTAAGTTTCCTGGGGGTGGGTGTACAGCCACCGCAACCAAGCTGGGGTCTGATGATCAAGGAAAACTACAATTTCATAATCACCCAGAATCCGATGCTGGCACTCGCGCCCGGATTTGCGATCATGCTCCTGGTACTCGCTTTTAATCTGTTTGGGAACGGGTTAAGGGATGCGCTGAACGTCAGGGGAAGGATCTGATTCCTTTCTTGTATTGACATCAACTGTCACCAGTACTGCCAGGCACAAAAAGAAAAGGCTTCCGATCTTATCGGTCTCCAGCAGGTCGCTCAGGAAATTCAGCAGCAGTATCATTGAAAGCACAACGCCTGTTGTACTAGCAACTGTTTTATAGATATTATCTTTTACCCGGTGATAGAGGTGCTGCGAATAATACAGCAACAGGCCCAGCAGGATGAGCAGGATGACCAACCCGGGGATGCCCTGCTCAATCGCCGTCAGCAAGTAATAATTATGTACCGTTGAACGGTCCTTGTTATCGCTGACCCAGGTTTTGTATGCAGGAACCGTGTAGCCTTTGTAATTATCATAAAAGGTATTGGGACCATAACCGGTCAGCCAGTTGTCCTTGATCATCCTTACCCCGGCGATCCAGCGGTAAAAACGCTCGGCGGTGGAAACATCTTTCAGTTTATACGTGGCAACCAGGTGCTCACTGAAATCCTTATGGAAAATGGTGGTCTTATAATCATGGGCATAGTGCAGATACCGGTCGCCTGACCGGAGCCAAAACACCAATGCTATGGTGCTGATCACAGCGACCAGGAAGAAGCTGAACAGCCACTTCTTTTGTATGAGCCACCAGGCCAACAAGCCAACCGGCAGTGCCAGCCAGGCGCCCCGGGCATAGGAAAAGAAAAGAGCGATAAGGAGTACGGATATGGCGGCGGCGATATAATATTTTGTCTTCCGGTTTTGTACACGAACGAGAAAGGCAACAAAGACCGGCAGCAGGCAGACCAGCATGGCGGAGTAATTCACGTGGTTCCGGAAAAAGGGGTTCGCGGCCTCATTGATCGTGGCAAAACTGAAACCGGTCAGGCCGTGACGATAAAGTATGATAATCGTTACCAGCAGCAGGGAAGATGCCAGCACTTTGAACGCGATCAGCAGGTTTCTTTTTTCCCTGAATACGATCAGCGGAACCATCACAAAAGCGCCGGTGTACCAGCATTTGGCCATCCAGTATTTCAGGGATACGGTCCGGTCGCCGGAAAAAAGAACCGCAATCATAATCCAGGCAAGTGAAAGCAGTAATCCTATGAGGAGAGGGTGCTTTACTATTTGCAGCGGCAACATTTTTGGTGAATGGAGCCATACTGCCAGGAAAATAAAGCTTACGAAAAGCATCAGTATTTCATCCGGCAGATCCGTTCCGAGTTTTGAAGAGACCTGGTATTCAAAGGAGAACGGCAAGGTGAACAATAGCAGGAAAAACATCATTTCCCCCCTTTGCCAGCCGGCAAATAAAAAAAGCGCCGCGAAGGGAATTAGTATAAGGTACAGGTTACCTGTATAGACAGCCGCTGCCACGGTCAGTATAAAGCCTGCGGAGAACAGGCCAAACCAGGTATTCTTGTCCTGGATATCAGCGGTCACTGCCGGTTTGTTTTTTTCTGTCCAGAACGACTGCCACCAGAAGGGAAAAAAGAAGACCCAGGAAAGCGGCAGCGATGATGAATTGCATCCTCCGGGGCCGGTCGGGTCTTTCGGCAGCTTTAGCTTTTTCAACCACGATCAGCGCGGGTGGTTTCGTATCGATCATCAACCGGTATTCGCTGATATATTTTTCATATTGCGCCAGTTGTTCTTTTATGTTGACCAGCTTTTCCGGAGATCCGCCTGCGCTGTCTATTTGCAGCAGGATTTGCTCTTTTCTTTTTAAAAGACCCTGCAGGGTCACTTCGTTGCCATTGTTTTGCAGCCGGGTGTGGATGGCCTGTAGCTGGTCCAGTACGGCATTGGCCAGTTGGGGGGCCAGGTTCCGGTCTGTATCCCACACTTTTACTTTCAGTTCACCATACTCACTCTTCATCACCCGGGTATTCTTTTTCAGCAATGCGGCAGACCGGGTTCTTCCCGCATCCCCTTTTTCCTTTGTCTTATAATGATCGGCCAGGTTGAAAAGATCGGTCACTGCCAGGTAAACGGTATCCAGCTTTGCCGTACCCGTTACCAGGTCGAGATCGTCGGCCGTACCCAGCGAAGAATACAAGGCTTCAATATTTTCATTGAAGACCTTTGACTTGTCAGACAGGTAGGTACTGGCGGGCACCGCGGTGGCAACCGAGAGGTATTGCCGCTCGCTTAAGAAAACAATGGCGCCCGTGGCAGTGGCGGCAAGTACCACGGTGAATAAAATCTGTTTCCACCATTTTTTAAAAAGATCGGTTAGATCCGGCATAGCGATTTTTTTATTTTATGAACCGGTGCTCCCGGAAAATGCTGTCCATTTTTTAATGCTGACAAGCCTGGTAGCGAATGCGGCGGTAATAACGATCAATCCGGCCAGGGCGATCTGTACAACAGCGTTCAATTCTTTGAGGCGAAACCAGTACAATGAGGCGGTCAGTATTGCTCCTATAAAAATATACAATAGCCATGAGCCCGGGTGCAGGGTCACTCCGCATTTTTTCCGGGCCAGTAAAAGGGAAGCGATGCCAAAAAGGACCTGGCTGACAATTGCGGCCCCGCAGCTACCCTTGGCCCCCAATAAGGGAATCAGCAGCATGTTGAGCAGGGTATTGAGGAGGGCAGCCCCCAAAGCGAGATAGCAAAAAGAAACGATATGCCCGGTTGCCGTAAGCACGGTGCCATACACCTGCACGAGTGAATACCCGATCAGTGCGGGCAGGCACCATTGCAGTACTTCGGTGGCGGAGGTGGAAGGGTTGTTGTAGAGTAATTCCTGGAACCATCCCGCAAGGAAGAAAAACAGGATAGCCGTGGTCAGCGAGAAAAGCATCAGCCCGTGACGGATATCCAGCACGACCCCGTTGAACGACTGGCCCAAACTCCACCGGCGAGCGATAAAAGGCAGCAGGAAACCTGCCCCGAGAAAACCAACCATATTGGCAGCATCGAGGATGCGGTAAGCGGCAGCATAGATACCGGCCTCGTATTCATTTTTTAGCAGCCCCAGCAAGAAACCATCCAGGCGGTAATGCAGGGTCATCAGCAGGACGATAAAGGCATAGGGCAGGGCTGATCTTAGTAATTGTTTTCGGGGTGTGTCGTCCCTTGCGGCTGAAAAGCGAAAACCCTTTTTTAGCAGCAGGCTGATAGCCACGAGTATTGCGATCGCCGTGCAGGCAACCTGGGCAAGGAGAAATTTTTCGATGGAAATATTTCCTGCAACCGCGGGCAGGTAAAGAAAACATCCGCAAACAAGTATCATTAAGGTTTTATCAAGAACGGAAAGCCAGGCATCGGCCCGGAACCATTGTTGTGCGGTAACGATACCACGCAGGAAAATAAAGAAGGAAGTGAGTACCTGTATGGCAATGGCCATACCCAGTATATCCCAGCGTTTTGTTCCGGCCAGCCAGGCGATGAAAAGAATCACAGCCGTATATATAACGGAGAAGAGAAATTTAATGGACAGTAGCCGCAGGGCATGCCCTGCGGTACTTGCATGCCCTGCGGTACCTGCATGCCCTGCGGTGTCCGGGGCAAGCCCGGGGCCTACAGCGGCCATTTGCCGGTTCAGGTAGGCGCTGACTCCCCAGTCGAGCAGAAAACCACCCATGAGGGTGAGGTTTAGCAGGGAGAAATAGGTCCCGTACAGGAGGTTGCCCACGGAGTTCTGCACCTGTCTTTCGATAGCAAAGATCCAGACAGGTTTAATGATCATGTTCAGTATGATCAGCAGGCCTAAGGAAGAATAAAAGCGGTTGGATGCATTCATTACCGGGTGCTTAATGATTCATTTCTTACATCACTTTTACATTCCTGCTGAAACTCTCCTCCAGGGAAATAAAGGTCTCCGTGCGTTCGATCCCCTTGATCTTTTGCAACTGGTCGTGCAATACATAACGCAGTTGGGTGATATCCTTGCAAACGATCTCGGCGAACATGCTGTAATTGCCCGTTGTATAATTGAGACGTACGATCTCGGGGATCTTTTGCAGTTCCCTTGCCACGGAATCATAGAGGGAACTTTCCTTCAGGTAGATGCCGATAAAGGAAATGACATCATAGCCGAGCAACTTCAGGTCTGCTTTCAGTCTCGTACCTTTAACCACGCCGGCCTCCTGCAGTTTTTTGATCCTGACATGGATGGTACCCCCCGAAACAAAGAGTTTTTTACCCAGGTCGGCATAGGAGATCTCGGCATTCTCCATCATGTGGTGGATGATCTGGAGATCCAGTTTGTCAAGATTTAATTTAGGGGTTGTTTTTTGCATCGTTTTTAGATATTATCTTTATAAAAAGACAAATATTTGAATAATTTCTATAAATACAAAATATTTATTGAATAATTTTGATTGATTAGCCATATTGCCATACATTTGTTCAATAACG
>JBGATE010000035.1:0-18443 GCA_044229375.1 Chitinophagaceae bacterium | reverse complement strand
AAACTGCGTGGTTGAAATTCCGAAGGCAAATTACATATATACCACCGACCCGGCTAAAGGAATAGCCGGCAGTTATACCATCCATGTTGATCTCTTCAATGCGGGGAATTTTAACCTGCGGGCTAATGACTCTGTACGTTTTTCCGTTCTCTTTTCAGGGTCCAAAGCCAATGAACCATTATTGCCGGTGGATATTGAACATGAAAAAAACAGTCGGCTTGCATTCATACAGGAAGTTTGGGGCAAACTTGTACTGGAAACTCCGGATAGCGTCCTGAACCGTGAATTCGCCTTTGCAAAGATCAGGGCCGCTGAAAGTATTTTTGAAACAAAGGGAGGGCCCATGCATGGCCCCGGCGGTGAAGCCTATTATGCTGCCATCTGGGCCAATGACCAGGCGGAATATATCGGCCCTTTCTTTCCATTCCTGGGTTATGCTTATGGCAACCAGGCATCATTGAATGCCTACAGGCATTTTGCAAGGTTCATGAACGACCGGTATGAACCTATTCCAAGTTCCATCATAGCGGAAGGAACTGATATATGGAACGGGGCCGGTGACCGCGGCGACGGGGCCATGATCGCCTATGGCGCCGCCAGGTATGCACTGGCAAGCGGTGATAAAAAACAGGCGGAAGAATTATGGCCCCTGGTCGAATGGTGCCTGGAATATTGCCGCCGTAAATTAAATCAGGAGGGGGTGGTCCTTTCCAACTCGGATGAACTGGAAGGACGTTTCCCCGCTGGCAATGCCAACCTTTGTACTTCTTCCTTATACTATGATGCGCTGAACTCGGCCGTTTACCTGGGCGAATCATTGGGTAAGGAAAAAAGCAAACTCAGGATTTATACAACACAGGCACGGAAACTAAAAACGGCTATTGAAAAATATTTTGGTTCTGCTGTTGAAGGATTTGAAACCTATAAATATTACAGAGAAAATGACACCCTGCGTGCCTGGATTTGCATACCACTCACCATGGGCATCTACGAACGCAAAGCAGGAACGATTGCCGCCCTGTTCTCCCCCAGGTTATGGACAGCCGACGGACTGGCAAGTCTTGCAGGCGACAAAACATTCTGGGACCGGTCAACACTCTATGCATTACGGGGTGTGTTGGCCGCAGGAGAAACAGAAAAAGCAATCAATTACCTGCATTATTATTCCAACCGCCGTTTATTGGGCGACCATGTGCCGTACCCGGTAGAAGCCTACCCGGAAGGGAGCCAGCGTCATCTTTCTGCGGAGAGCGGACTATACTGCCGGATCTTTACTGAAGGCTTATTCGGTGTCCGGCCGACCGGGTTGAAAAGTTTCAGTATGACTCCCCGCCTTCCGGTTTCCTGGCCGGAAATGAGTCTCCGGCATATACGCTTATTTAACCGGGATATAACCATAGTTGTTACGAGAACCGGTGCTCAACTCAGCGTAACAGTAACCGACGGCGGAAAAATGCTGGTCAACAAGCTTATCGAAGACGGTGAAACGATCGGGGTGAAGCTGCAAGATTCGTGACAGCCCCGCAGACCGGGAGTTGTGACCGGCTCAATGCATCCTAAAAGATGTTCCCGGCTTTAGTAACTTTAATTACCTGCGGTTGGGCACAAGTTCCGAAACCATGCCTGCCTGAGTAATGCCGCGGCCCGAATATGAGAAAAAAAGTTTCCGGTAGTTTAGCGTTGCTCACAAGCCTGTCTTTTGTGGCACTTTCACAGGCAAAAGCCGACCTGCAATACCAATTGACATACGAAGGCAACAGCGTTCGGGTTACGATGCGGTACAGTCCTGTTGAAAAAGACAGCACCCGTTTCACCTATGGCGAGCCGATGTTTGGCGGCCAGCCAGATATCATTAATTGCATCGCCCATGTAAGGGTCTCCCCTCCTGCCAGGCTGCAAACAGATATCGCTGCAAGGACCTTCAAAATATTTTATACAGGAGCGGAACCTGTTACTGTCCGGTATGACATCCTTGATACCTCCAAAGCCAAAAAAGATGTGCGAAAAGAATTGTTCCGGCCGATCATTCAGCAGAACTATTTTTATTGTCATGGCGTAAATCTTTTCCTGAATCCCCAGTTCCGTGATACCGGAAAGAAAGCCACCGTATCCATAAAATGGTCCGGCCGCCCTGGATTTCACCTGTTTTACGGGTTTGATCCGGAGAACAAGGGAAAAAAGAAAGCCATCAGTACGGTTGATTCGGTCATGTTCAGCCTGATCACCGGGGCAGGTGATCTGACCGTGGATCAGTTCGAACTGCACGGGATACAGAATTATATAGTCCTGCGCGGGGGATCAAAAGATGCATATAACCGCAGGGCCATCCGCGACTATTTTACGCGTTTCAATCAATCCATCCGCCAATACTGGAATGATTACAGCGACCGTTGTTTTTCCCTGGTCCTTCAGCCCTTCCTGGAAGCCGACCATAATATCGGGGGCGTGGCATTTGCGAATGGTTTTATCGGAAAATATAATGCGGATACGATTGTAACCCCCCACAGAGTTTATACGATCTCGCATGAAATAGGGCACCACTGGATCGGGCACCGCCTGGAGATGAATATCAGCAACCAGTGGTTTGGCGAAGGATTTAATGACTACATCACTTTTAATACACTTTTATCCGCCGGCTTGCTGACAGCCGCCGAATATGAGAACCGGATGAATGATGTGTTTAAGGCGCATTATTCCAGCAGCATCCGAAATATTCCCAATGACAGTGTATTCAACAATTACTGGAAAATGGGAGATTACAATAAACTGCCTTACCGGCGGGGATGCATTTTCGCCTTCTACCTCGATAACCAGGTACGGCTGGCTTCGCAGGGAAAAAAAACGATCCGTGACCTGTTGCTGTCGCTGGCAGCCTTCCGGAACGGTAAACCGGCGAAATATGAGATCACGGTGGAAGATTTCATCAACCAGGCTTCCGCCTTCCTGCCCAGATCCCAGGTCGAAATTGTGATGGAAGAATATATCATGAAAGGAAACCCGGTCCCGTTTACCAATGAAATGCTGATACCGGAATTCAGGGTCAGCATCGAAAACGATATCCCCCGTATCAGGATCACGGATGAAAATAAATTCCTGGCCCTTTTCAACTACTAAAATAAAAAGCGATGAATAAACAGTTTGATCAGTCCAGGAGGAACCTGCTTACCATGATGGCCGGCTTGCCCTTTACCTCCCTGTTACCCGGAAAACCGTCTTGGGAACATTTACAGTCGGAACAGCCCGGCGATTTTCCGCATAAAGCGCTTTTTGACATCAACGGCACCTATCTCAATGCGGCCTATGTACATCCCATGAGTAAGGAAAGTTTTCGCGCCATCGGCGCCTACCTGAATGAACGCATGATAAATGGGCAACTACCGCGCTATAATATGGATGAGAACAGGAAGGAAGCTGCCCGTCTTTTTGCAAAACTGATCAATGCCGGTACCGATGAGATCGCCTGGGTGCCGAGTACCATGGTGGGGGAAAATTGTATTGTGAACGGGTTGTCGCTCCCCGGCACAAAGGGAAGGGTGGTAACGGATGCATATCATTTCAGCGGCTCCCTATATCTTTATAATGAACTGGCCAAACAGGGCCTGGATCTGCATATCATTATTCCCCGCAATAACAGGATCGATTATGATGACCTGGAAGCCGCCATCACGCCCGGCACAAAACTGGTGGCTATTTCACTGGTTTCCGCTTTCAACGGATTCCAGCATGACCTGAAAAAAGTTTGTGAGATCGCGCATGCCAGAAATGCGCTTGTCTTTGCCGATATCATCCAGGCCGCGGGAGCCGTGCCTGTCGATGTGAAGGATAGCGGCGTTGATTTCTGTTCCTGCGCCACGTATAAATGGCTGATGGGTGATTTTGGCGCGGGGTTCCTCTATGTAAGAAAAGACAGGCTTCCCTTACTGAAAAGAAGCCAGACCGGGTACCGGCAGGAGCAAGCTTTCATCTCCCATATTTATCCGTTTGATGAACCCGGTAACACGCTGTTTGAAACGGAAAGCCGGGAAGACACGGGAGGTCATTTTGAAGTGGGCACCCTTGCCAACGAGGCCATTCCCGCGCTCCGGCATTCGCTTGATTACCTGCTGAACACCGGCGTGGCAAAAATCGAACAATACAGAAAGCCCATGCTGGACCTGCTGCAGCAAAAATTGCCGGCCATGGGTTTTATGCCGCTTACCCCGCCGGATTCAACTTCGCCGATCGTTTCTTTTGCGTTTAAAGATGCTTATGTAAACTTAAAGCCTAAAACAGATGCAGCTGGTATCAATATCCAGTTGTACAAAAACAGGATCCGGATCTCTCCTTCTGTATATAATGATACAGAGGATATTCACCGGCTCCTGAAGTCGCTTTCCAGATAAAGATTTTTTTGCCTTGTATGGTCAAACCAAAATAATGCAGAACCCAATACCCTCCATTCATAAAAAATCATTCGCTGTTACGATGCTGTACCTGTTGCTGGCTGGTCCAGCGTGGGGACAGCCCGTATCCATACCCGTTCCACGCAGCGCCTTATCACATCATAATGGCATCTACAACGAACAGGCTGTCAATTACACGGCGCATGTCCAAGAATATTTTTTTAGTCCCGATAGCGCCGGTTCACCTGCCGTTTCTGCAATAGCGACATCCTATATAAAATTAAACGTACCATCAGCCGGTGACCGACCCGTTCTCTTTATCTTCAATGGTGGTCCCGGCGCTTCTTCTTCTCCCCTGCACATGAATGCCTTTGGACCCTGGCGGATCCGTGGCGGGAAAGACAGCAGCAGTCTCATCGAAAATCCTTACAGCCTGCTGGACATAGCCGACCTTGTCTTTATTGATCCTCCCGGAACGGGTTACACCCGTGTTTTTGATTCCAGCGGGGCCGCCCGTTACTGGGATGTAAAAGGCGACGCGCAGCTGTTTGCCGATCTCATAAAAAAATGGAAAGAAGAAAACAAACGGGCAGGATCGCCTGTCTTTCTCTGTGGTGAAAGTTATGGCACCACCCGCGCCGCTGCCATGCTGGGTCTTGCCAAAGACCTCCCGGTTTCCGGGGCCATCCTGTTAGCCAGTGTTTTTGATTTCAGTATTGTAGCGCCCGCTCCCGGCAATGATATGCCTTATGTTTTGTACCTGCCCGGCATGGCATCCGTGGCCTGGTTTCATCAAAAACTTGACAAAAGGATCAATAGCCCGGAGCAGGCTTATGCAGAAGCCGTTCAATTTTCACTGAATGAATACCTGCCCGCACTTGCGAAAGGAATACATCTTCCTGAAAAGGAAAGGGAACAAACAGCCGCCAAATTATCCTCGTTTACCGGTCTTCCCAAAGAAACCATCCTGGAAAAGGACCTTCGGATCACCCCGAAGGATTTCCAGTTGCTATTACTGGCCAAAGAAGGAAAACGGGTCGGGCAACTGAACGGACAGATCACCGGACCGCTGCATAACCCGGGCGTTAAACCACCCTTTGACGATCCTTCCATGAGTTCCGGTCCTTCCACCCGCGGACTGGTTGGGAAATATTTCAACCAGGCATTGCGGTTCGCGGATTCGGCCGTGTACAGGACACTGAACCTTGATGTTAACAGCAGGTGGAACTTTTCATCTATGGGGGAAGAGTTTGGATACTGGACGGTGGCCCCGGGAATCATCAAGGCCCTTAAAGAACAGCCTCAGCTGAAATTACTGGTTGCCGGCGGTTATTATGATCTTGCCACACCGGTCTATGCCGCAAGGTATGTACTGGAACATACCAGGGTGCCCGCCGGAAGGGTGATCTATGCCAACTTTCCAACCGGTCATTCCATTTTTGACAAAGAAGAGGAATTGCAAAAGCTGGCCGTACTGATCCGGACATTTATTACGGATCAAAACAAAAAATGACCGGTGGAGGGTATAGCTTTACGTATCCGTAAACGGAGGATCTCATGCGCAGACTTACGTCTTTATACCTGTTATTCATCCTGTTTTCCCCCGTCTTTCTTTTTTCTCAGCCAATCCATACAGAGATTGATTTTTCCCGCGTTGACAGTGCCGCTAAAACCGTTGACTATAAAGGTGACATCGAACAGCTGACCAACGACCTGGTAAAACCTTATTCGCTGCCTCTGTTCCAGGTACGGGCCATTTTTATCTGGATCACCGACAATATCCGGTATGACTATAAATTCATCAATAAGGAGAAGGAGGTGAAGATCCCCGATTGCAAACCGGGAATTGACTGCGGGCAAATGCTGATCGATTGGGAAAACAATTATTTAAAACAGGTCATCCGGCAGGGAAAGGCTGTTTGCGACGGGTATGCGAGACTTTTCAAAAAAATGTGCGATATCGCCGGGATCCGCTCATCGGTCATTTCCGGGTATACCAAAACAAAACCTTACCAGGTAGGGGTTGCCGGCCCGGTGAACCATGCCTGGAACGCGGTGTGGATCGACAACGAATATCATTTTGTTGATCCCACCTGGGCGGCCGGTTACTGCGAAGAAGATGAATCCACCGGCAAACTGCTGAATTTTAAGAAGCAGTATACTGATTATTACTGGTTCCCCTCCTTTCAAGACCTGGCACGAAACCATTATCCCAAAGAAGCCAAATGGGTGTTTGAGCCCGGTTATACAAAAGAAAAGTTTGCGAACAATCCCTGGATTGCGCCGGACATCATCAGCGAGATCCGGTTACTTTCCCCTTCCACCGGGGTAATCGCCGTAAAAAAGGGGGATACCATTCATTTTAATTTCAGGTATACGGGGAATATTGAAAAACTGCAGATCAATTCAAATATTTTCCGCAACCCGTCTGTTACGGTAGAGGAAAAAATATCCCGGCGAAGATCAAGGATGGTAACCGATACCCTTGCCCTGAAAAAACAACGGTATATCCCGTACGAAAAAACCGGGAATCATTATGCATTTGATCATGTCGTTACCGATAACTCCCTGTATTACCTGGAAATACTGTTCCAGCACCGGCGTGTTATGCGGTTTAAAATAAACGTTGACAAATAAAATTTATAAAATCCAGTACATACCGGCAGGCAAGGGAACAAAGCCGGTTTCCGTGTAAAGGAGGCCCGGGATCCCCTTTTATTTAATACCCGGAGGTTGTAAATAAGCCTCCTTAATGGTTGCAAATATTTTTTACGATATGCTGCGGTATAATTGATTACGCTGTTCAGAATTTTGCAACACATAAAATGCAATCCAAAAGACGAATCTTGACCTGTCATCCCATTTTCATTTCAATGCCTTATATATTCAATTAATCTCTATCCTGATTGTTTTACAAACCCTGCAACCCTAAAAATGCTGTATCGAATACCAGGAATCTCAGGATGCCGGGGCGCTTCTTCACAGGAAAACGATTCCCTGTTTTCCGGGTTTTTCAACAGTAGTAAGGTGATTTTCCAACAGCTTCATAATCAGCCGATACGGGGGGAAACCAGATAACAAAATTCCAGATCTCTCCGTTATCTAGACATTAACAAGGTCTTCTAAAAAAAGAAAGATTTTTGTAAAAGAAATTAAGGGAACCATCGTCAAACTCTTTTACAATTTGAGTGTGGTTTCCGGCAATTTTACTCACCCGATTATCCTGTAAAATGAAAAAAGTCATAAACGCGTTTACTACTCTGTGTTTACTGAATGTATCCATTGCCGGGATCGGCGCCCCGCAGCAGCCGGCAGTGTCCGGCCCGGCAAAGGAGACAACTGATAACAGTGACTCCACCGGTTATGGTACTTCAACTCCCGTTCCTGTCGCCACGGCTATGCGGCCCGATATCGATACTTCGATGTTCCGTATCGAAACCAGGTCGAAAGCCGCCCTGGTGCGGGTACAGGAAAAGGCGACAGAACTGAAAACCTATGCCGCCGCGAATAATTACAATTCAGAATACGCTTTCCTCATAGATATGTCTCTCCCTTCAGGAAAGAACCGTTTTTTCATCTATAATTTCAAAAAGGACATCATAGAAGCTTCGTCCCTGGTGGCACATGGTTTTGGTTCTTCTGTACCCAATAGCTATGACGAGCTCATATTCTCCAATACGCCGGACAGCTACATGACTTCGCTGGGAAAATATAAAATCGGTTATTCATACCAGGGAACATTCGGGCTGTCCTATAAATTATACGGGCTGGAGAGTACCAATAACAAGGCCTTTGAGCGCACGGTCGTACTGCATTCCGCCATGAGTATACCGGACACGGAACCCTTCCCGAACCATATTTCGCTGAGCGCGGGTTGCCCGATGGTTTCCAAATCCTTCCTGGGCGTGCTTACCGGTTATATCAAGAACTCCAAAAAGCCGGTACTGCTCTGGATCTATTATTCATAAATTTTTCCCTGTTACGAAGCGCCTGATATTTTAAACACCGCAGACCTCCCCTGTAATTATCGCTGTGGATTTAGTTTTGCCTCCCCGGGTGAATTACAGAAAATGGAGTACGCCAAAACAGCACTATTGCCGTCTCACTTCATGAAACTGCTGCAAGTTTCAAACCCCTGCCGTCCGGATATCTGCATCATTCTGTAGCTTTATACCCGGCAGCAGTGCATGGGCTTTTTCAAAATTCTGACTTGAACACCCGTTGTAATGACCATTTCAAAAAACAATGTGCCGGTTTATAAAGCCTTACAGGAATGCATTGGCCATTACTTTGCAGAAAAGGGAATAAGCCGCTATGCAAACCGATCGTTCTGGATCAAAATGACGGTCATTCTGCTGTCAATAGTGGCCGGATACTGTATGCTGCTTACCATCGGTGAGCGTTCATTGCTGATTGTTCTGGCCTGTTACCTGCTTATTAATTTAGGATCCACGCTTTTCGTGGTCAATGTGGCCCATGATGCCTCACACCATTCCATTTCCAAAAATAAATCTGTCAACCATTTCCTGAGCTTTTCCTGGAATGTCATGGGGATCAGCAAATACCTCTGGGATATCCAACATCACTTTTCCCATCATAACCATACGGGTGTCCCCCACCGGGATGTTGATATCGTCGAAACAGTTTGGATCCGTTACAGTCCCACCCACCGCTATCGCGCGCATTTCAGGTACCAGCACCTGTATGCCCCCTTTCTGTATCTGCTGTTCGGGATCTTTGTCATTTTTATAAAGGACTTCATCATGCTTTATTCGGATAAATTAAGATCCTTTGGCGTGAAAAGACTACCCCGGTTCTTTGTTGTACAACTTATCGCAACAAAACTTCTGTATGTCTTCATTAGTTTGATCCTGCCCGTCCTGCTGCTACCATTCTCCTGGTGGCAGGTTTTGATCATTTACATAATTACCCTGGGTGTCAGCAGCGGATCGATGCTGGTTGTACTGGTGATCCCGCATATCAATGAATTTGCCGTGCAACATGAAAATAAGGTTGCCATAAAAAACCAGGATGACTGGGTAATGCAGCAGATACATTCCAGTATTGACAGTTCCCCGGGCAGTAAATGGTTGAGCTGGTTACTGGGCGGACTGAACACTCACCTGGTTCATCATTTATTCCCGAATATTTGTCATGTACATTACCGGGAGCTGACCACCATGATCCGGCAAAAACTTTCTGAACGGGGTATTCCCTATACGGAAAGAAGTTTTGCCACCGGTGTAACGGATCATTTTAAATTCCTGGAAAAGATGGGGATGAAACCCGCCGGTTCCGGAGAAGAGCATTTTCATTCAACCCTGTTTCCAAACAACCTGCAGCAGACTGCTGATTGAATCGTATCCCGTCAGGCAGTGCCCGCATGGTTATAATATTTCCGCATAAATTCCTTTTTAGAATCGTGATAACCAGAAACCATTCCCAGCCTGAACATGCCGTAAATAAAAATCCAGGGGAGATCAAGCTGGTAAGGAAGAAACCCGGTACGGGCGCTGGATGGATATAAATGGTGATTGTTATGCCATTCCCCGGCCAGTATGCCCGGTCTTGCCTGGTTCACAGAAAGATTGCTCCGGTCAAAGTCGATGCCGTCTTTGTGCTTATGATTCCCTTTGCCATGTCCTGTGTAATTGAATGTCCGGACTGTTATAAACCAGAACAGTGCGGCACTGAACATGGCAGCGGCCAGTCCCGGTCCGCCGATAAGGAAAAAGACCGTGAACCAGGAGGACCAGTTCAATACCAGGAGGGCGATGGTTAAAAAAGGCGATGCCACCGATCCCCACCGGCTGTATTGCCGGTAACTATTGATCCGGATCCCCGTATGCGCCATTATCCGGGCCACCGTTTTGTAATCCTTTTCGTCCAGGTTCTTTGAAATACACTGGTGGTTTACTTCGGCCAGCATGCAATACAGGAAACCGCCCCGGGCGTTATAGGGATCACCCGGCTGGTCGGATTTGGCGTGATGTACCCTGTGCGACAACACATATATTTCTTCAGGGACCGTTTTAATGACAAGGTTTTGCACAAGAAAACGCCAGACCGGGTGGCTGAACTGAAAAGCCTTATGCGTGCAATACCGGTGCAGCCACACGGTTGTGTGGATACTCATGATAAACATACTGTAAACCAGCAGCAGAATAGTGAGCGGCCAGGAAAAAAAATAGATCAGGTAGAAATATAAAAAAGGGATCATGCACGCTATCAGCAGCCAACTGTAGAGCGATATCCAGTTCTTCCTGGTTTTAAAAATATTGACCCTTGAAACAGCTTCGCGGAACAATTGACTTGCTGTTGGCTTCACCAGTTTTCCTTCCTTATCGGCCCAGCCATAGGAAGGTTCTTGCAGTATGATGTCCACGAAGGCCATTTGATGAGTTGGCGAAGGGGTAGCGCTGCGTTTATAAAATTTGACAGTCCAATTTACTGAATTATTATGCCCCGGGGGATCCGTCATAAAAAATCAGCTATTTATAATACCTTCAGTAAGCCGGGTCGGATGATCTTAAGCTTTCGGTACGGTTGTCACGATCAATAGCGGTTTTGGTCAGTCATACATTGGCTAACTCATTTTTAAATACGAGAATGAAAAAATGGGTCTTTTGGTACAGGGAAAAAGTAAAATTCAGGTTTTTCCGGCCGGCTCTGCTGAAGATCGGGGACTGGATGGGGAAATATTCCACAGTGGGTGATCATCCTGTTTTTGATAACCGTCAATTCCTGTGGACATCCGTTTTGGAGAACAACTGGAGTGCCATCCGCAAAGAAGCAGAGGGTGTACTCGCTTATCACAGCAGGCTTCCCAGCATCCAGGAAATACAACAGGAGCAAAAGGTGCTGAACCAGGATAACAACTGGAAAACTTTTTTTCTTTACGGTTTTGGCATCAAAGCAACCCTCAACTGCCAGGCATGCCCGGTTACCTCTTCCCTGCTGGAGCAGATCCCGGGAATGAAAACCGCCTTTTTCTCCGTTCTCTCCCCCCATAAGCACATACCCGCACATAAAGGGATCTTTAAGGGGATCATTCGCAGTCACCTGGGATTGATTATCCCCGGCAAACCGGGTGATTGTGTGATGAGGATCGAAAAAGAAAATATTTGCTGGCAGGAAGGAAAGGCAGTGGTGTTTGATGACACCTATGAGCATGAAGTATGGAACAACACGGATGAAATACGGGTGGTATTGCTGGTAGATGTGATACGACCCTTTCGATCACCGCTTTCTTTTATCAATAACAGGATCGTAAAACTTATCGGGAACTCCTCCTATGTTAAGGAAGCCATGCAGAATCACAGGAAATGGGAAGCTGCTTTTTATTCGGAGCCGGGGGCGAGTTACCCGGTACCCCACCCTGTTTCAAGTTGACTCAGCCATTTGCAGACCACTGTTCATGAGCTGTCGCGATTACCTGGGAGATCCAGGGGGATTGTCCTACCCACCTGTATAACCATTCCGTAAACATTTTCGCCCGGCGCGATGGGTTCAATCCCATTATTACCCGTTTTAAGAAAATATCGTTCCTTTAATCAACGTCAAACGAGATATAAAAAACTTCTGTGGATATTCAATCCTACCTGGCGCGGATCAATTATTCCGGGGAAATCATCCCCGGATTCGATGTGCTGGCAGCCCTCCAGCGTTCCCATTTGATGGCTGTACCTTTTGAGAACCTTGACATCCACTCCCATGTACCGATCGATCTTGCCAACACATTTGATAAGATAGTAACCCGGCGCCGGGGTGGTTTTTGTTATGAGCTGAACGGGCTCTTCCATGAACTGCTGAAGACAACCGGGTTTACTGTAAAAATGGTATCGGCCAGGGTATCGGCCGGTGAAAAAGGCTTTGGCCCGGAGTTCGACCATATGGCGATCATTGCGAACCTTGACAAGACGGACTACCTGGTGGATGTTGGTTTCGGGGATTTCGCTTTGTATCCTCTGAAAATAACGTTACACAAGGAGCTGCAAGATCCCACGGGTATTTTCCGGATCAAACCTTTTAATGAAGAATATAAGGTTGTAATGAAAAAGAATGCGGCAGGGGCATTCATTCCCGAGTATCTTTTTTCAGAAAAGGAAAGACAACTGGCCGATTTTTATGACATGTGCCGCTATCATCAAACCAGCAGCGATTCACATTTCACCCAAAAAAGGATTTGCAGTTTACCTGTTAAGGAAGGGCGTATCACATTAACCGGGAATATGCTGAAGATAACCGCCAAAGGAACCGTAACGGAGAGGGAATTAGAAAGCGAAGAAGAGGTGCGGCTGGTTTTGGCGGATCTGTTCAATATAAAAATTGACCGTTAGCTGTTTTCATTGGGAAACGTCAGTGCTTTCCTTCTTCATAAAATTTTTCCGACCTTTAGGCCAAGATGAGTTTAACGAAGAGAAAGGTAAAGTTTTATTACCTCAGTTTTTTACATCACGATTTCAAGGCCAGTATCACGGTTTTTTTTGTTGCACTGCCTCTTTGCCTTGGTGTAGCGCTGGCCTCCAATGCCCCGGTTTATTCCGGACTGATCGCCGGTATCATCGGCGGGCTGATCATCACCCTCATCAGTAAATCGCCGCTGAGTGTAAGCGGACCGGCCGCGGGACTTACTGCTATCTGCGCAGCAGCCATCACCGAAATGGGTTCGCTCCAGGTTTTTTTCCTGGCCGTGTCATTGGCGGGATTGTTTCAATTATTACTGGGTGTGCTGAAACTGGGCGGCTTTACTCATTTTATCCCGTCGGCCGTGATCAAGGGAATGCTGGCGGCCATTGGTATCATCCTTATCTCCAAACAGGTGCCGTTGCTGATCGGGTACGACAAACCCGATTTCTGGCGCAATGAACTGTTCAATATCATCACCCTGGATCATGGTTTCAGCCATATCAAGAGTTTGTACCACAGTTCTTCAGCCGGGGCCATACTCATCGCAATGCTTTCCCTGCTGCTCCTCATCGTTTGGAAAAAAACATTATCCAAAAAGATCGGCTTCCTCCCCACTTCCTTCATCACCGTTTTGTTCGGCAGCCTGCTGGCCTGGTTGTTCAGCTTATATATTCCATCCCTTGCGCTGAAGCCCACGCAGTTCATCAGCATTCCGGGAAATATATTCAACGAAATGCAATGGCCGGAAATAGACAAACTTTTCAGCCATACGGCGATCTGGAGAACGGCGGTCATCATCTGTTTTGTTGCTTCCCTGGAAACGCTCCTGAGCCTTGAGGCCATTGATAAACTGGATCCCTATAACCGCATCAGTCCCCAGAACCGGGAGCTGGTAGCGCAGGGCACCGGTAATTTCCTCAGCGGGTTATTGGGCGGTTTACCCATCACGGCCGTTATCGTGAGAAGTTCGGCCAATGCCGAAGCGGGCGCCAAAACCAGGACGTCTTCCTTTGCGCATGGCATCTGGTTGCTGCTGGCGGTGCTGTTCGCGGTAAGCATCATTAACCTCATACCCTATTGCGTACTGGCCGTGATACTGATCCGTACCGGTTATAACCTGGCCAAACCAAAAATGATCCGCGCGGTGTACAAACAGGGAAGGGAACAGTTCCTGCCTTTTATCATCACCGTGGTGGCCATCCTGTTCACCGACCTGCTGATCGGCGTTCTCATTGGCGTGGGGTACTCCGTTTATTTCATCATCAAGCATACCTACCGGGCCGGTTTTGTGATGAAGGAAAGAACGGAAGGGCACACAAAACATTTCACCATAGAACTGGCCCTGAATGTAAGCTTCCTGAATAAGAAAAAATTCCTGGAAATGCTGGATACCATCCCCGAATATTCCATTGTGGAGATCGATGGCACCGACAGTGTTTATATTGACCAGGATATTCTTGAAATAGTGCAGGATTTTAAGCAGAAGGCCCACAATAAACATATCCAGCTTATCCTGAAAAATATAAAGGAAGTGGAAACGATCGAGTTGCACTAAAGACAATTATTTCCCCGGCACATTATCTTTCCATCGCCAAAGATAAAGACAGGCATAAGTACGGTAGGGCGTCCATTGCGCAGTAATCCTGGAAATGGCCGCCTGCAATGTTTTTTTCTTCCGGTTCTTCAGCCCGTATAATCCTATGACCGCCTGTTGCAGTCCGAGGTCATCCATGGCAAACACATCTTCCCGGCAAAGGGCGAACATCAGCAGCATCTCGGTGGTCCAGCGGCCCACTCCCCTGATCTGTGTAAGATAAGCGATCACTTCCTCATTGCTCATCTTCGACAGCCTGCGATGGTCCATCCCCTGTTCCAATTCAAAGCGGGCCACGTTTTGCACATAACCCACTTTGGCATTACTCAACCCGACACCCCTTAATTTTTCAAAGGGCGTGTCCACGATATCCTTCGGCGAAGGTTCTTTTCCCCCGTACAGATCCAGGAACCGTTGCCGGATCACACTTGCCACTTTGGTGCTCAGTTGCTGGCCCATGATGGAATAACAGAGGTAGAGGCAGAGGTTTTTTTTCTTTTCCAGCCGGAAAGAGCCATGCTGTTTGATCAGCGCTTTTATTTTCGGATCCCTGGAGAGATGGGGGATATAGTGCATTAAAGTTAATTGGTTAATTCGTTACCCGGATAACCACCGGGAGGTTTGACTGGTTCTGCGGCACACTATCACAAGCCGAATTCCGGATTGAGGCTGTGTATGACCGATGAACCTGAAATACCGGGATCTACCCGGTTGAAAGGATTTGGACAGGCCCGGTCACCGTTTATTTTTATCCAGGCGGATGGAAAATTAATGCATTGGAGTAAATAATTCTATACCGTTAATATAATTCAGGAATAGAGGCGCGGGGGTCATGGCCGGGAGTATCGTGCAGATGATTTTCCAAATCATAGCCTTGCCACATCAGGCCTCGGCCCATGTTTTGAATTCGGATACCTTGTCGCGGCTCACCACCATATCTTCGGAAGATCCGTTGCCCAATACGGATACGCGCAACCGGCTGTTATAATAAGGTTTCACCTGTTGAATGGCATTGATACTGACTATGAAACTGCGGTTGATCCGGAAGAACTGACGGGGGTCGAGCAGATCCGCGAGTTGCTCCAGGGTATGATCCACTACGAATTGGTTTCCCTCCTTGTCAGCCAGGTAAACGATCTTGTCATCCGCCCTGAAAAAAGCAATAGCGTCGGCATTGATGAAAAACAGCCGCTGACCCACTTTTCCCAAAAATCTTTTTTTGAACCGTTGCTCAATCATTGGGTGTGAAAGCCGGCTAAAATCAACCGGGGCATACCCTGCAGAAAGGGACCGTAGTTTATTGATCGCCGCGGCAAGCGATTCCTGGGTAACCGGTTTCAGGATATAATCGATGCTAAATACTTTGAAAGCATCGAGTGCATACTGATCAAAGGCCGTAGTGAAGATCACCGGCCGGCTGTAATTGACCTGCCGGAATATCTCAAAACTTTGCCCGTCGGAAAGGGAAATGTCGAGCAGCATCAGATCGGGATGCGGGTGCTGTTTCAGGTACCGAACGGTATCTTCAACACTCTCCAGGCAGGCCGTCACTTCGATCGTTTCATCGTAGCGTTTCAGCAAAGTGATTAATCTTTCCGTCGCCAGTTTTTCGTCTTCGACAATGATCACGTTCATATATATCAGTTTAATTGCAGTAAAGGCAGGTTCACTTCGAAAGTCTCATGGGTATGACTCACCCGTACAGAGTGGCCGCTGATCAGTTCATATCTTTTCCGGATATTCTGCAATCCGATCCGGGTGGAAGCTTCCTTCATGATCCTTGGCTGCAGGTTATTTTTAACCTGCAACGAGTGGTTGCCATTGATCCGGATATCGATATGCAGCGGTTTTTGCCGGCTCACTACGTTGTGTTTGATGGCATTCTCGATCAGCATCTGAAGGGCCGCCGGTACCACATGCCAGCTCATATAATTTTCAGGTATGTCAATGCTGACGGACAAACCCTCTTCAAATCGTTTATGCAATAAAAAAAGGTAGGGTTGAATAAACTCCAGCTCCGACCGCAGTTCCACCAGTTCCTTTTGCTGGTTGCTCAGAATATACCGGTACACTTTTGAAAACGCTTCAATGAACCGGTTGGCCTCGGGGTTGTCCTTAATCACCATCCCCGAAAGCACATTCAGGTTATTAAAAAGAAAATGCGGGTTGACCTGGTTTCTGATCAGTTGCAACTGCGCCTGCTCGCTGGTCCTCCGCAGCTCCTCGGCCTCTGTCCATTGTTGCCGGTACTCGTTGAAGAAGAAGAGTATCGCATTGACGAGATGTAAAAAAAGATTGATCAGTGTGGCGTAAATGATGTTCAGTTTGAGGGGATTCCGGATATGTTCCCAGCTATACCCATAGCCTAAACTTCCCACACCGTAAACTACCAAACAGGCTGCGGTTACGGCAATGATGTTCCCGGTTAAAAAAAAGAACCCGAGAAAACGGAATTTATTCCCGTTTACCCGGAGTTTTTTCTTGAGGAATGGTTTGACCAGCCGGTTGCCTTCCCAGGTGAACAGCGTTACACCCAAAATGGTCAGGAGGGCATGGAACCAGGAAATGTCAATATCAAAGTAATAATACACATCGCAGAGGACCGTATTCATAAAAGCATACAGGGTCAGCAATGCGATAAAAACATACCTGAGCCGGTGATGAAACAGCATACATATAAAAGTTAAGTCAGTCCCGCTGCCGCACGGGACTGACAATAGTTCGCATAGGGATACTGTACTGCTTGATTATGGCAACAATACCCTGTCGATCAGGTGTACAACACCGTTCCGGCACACAATGTTCGTGGCGGTGATATTTGATATGTTGCCCCCGTTTCCATTGCCAAGGATCGAAGGGCCACCCCCGGCTCCGTTGCTGAGGTTCGTAGTGGTACTACCCCCGGCCAGCATTGCTAATGAACCATTTGTAAGATCAGAAGAAAAGGCCCTGCCCCCCACAACATGGTAACGCAACACAGCCAGCAAGGTACCCACAGGGATCTGGTTGATATCTGTGAGGCTTAAGGCGCTCAGTAATTGGGTAAAAGCCGCATTGGTTGGAGCAAAAACCGTTAGGGTTGCACTGCTAAGCGTCCCGGCCAGTGAAGGATCCCCTCCGGCCGCAGTGGTTGCCCTTGTTACCGCTTTTACCAGTGAATCCAGGCCGCCTGCCACCGCGGTTTCCACAATATTTCCGGCGGGGGGAGTAAGTACACGGCCTATCACGTGAACAACCCCATTATCAGCCCCCACATCCGCGGTATTCACTTTGATCCCGTTAATAAAAACGCCGTTCGCGTTTTTTGTAACACATACGGAGTCACCGCTGGCTGTAGTCACTTTGGCATTGGGACCCGCAGGAACATTCGCGGCCATTATTTTTGAACCGATGGTGTGGTACAGTAAAATGTTTGAAACCTGTGCCTGGGTGAGCGAATTAAGAGCCGCAGCGGTGATCCCGGAAGCGGTAAATGCCGCGTCATCCGGTGCAAATACGGTGAAAGGACCTGCTCCGCTGAGCGTGCCCTGCAGGTTGGCTTTAAGCACAGCTGATTCAAGTGTGCTGAAATTACCGTTATTGACCACTACGTCCGTAATAGTGTTGGATGTTACCGCCGGATCGTCTTTATCACATCCGGTAAGAAAAACCGGCAGGCTGAACGCACCGGCGAGGAGTGTTTTGCGCAAGATCATTTTCAGTTCCATAGCTTTTTTGTTTTGTTTAACCTTACAACAGCATGGAATAAAAAGTGATACGCATATCGGAGCGAAACGATACCGAAAAGGAGGGAATTGATGTAAAGAGGGAGCGAGTTGTGTTTAAGGGGAGTGGTTAAAAGCTAATGTTTAATAGCCGGCAGGAGCAGAAAGATACAGCTACGCAGGTCAAGACGACTGCAAAACTGCTGGGTTGCAAGACTGCCCGACTGCTGGGCTGCAAGAGACTGCCTACTCCACCCCCCAACTCATCTCCCCGCCCTTTTCATCTTTCAGCGTGATGCCAAGTTTGGCCAGTTCATTCCTGATCTTATCCGAGGTGACGAAATCTTTTTTGCT
>JBGATE010000034.1:0-19515 GCA_044229375.1 Chitinophagaceae bacterium | reverse complement strand
TCCATGGGCGGGATAAATGATCACTTCGTCTGCCAGCGGGAAAAGTTTGGTATGAATGCTGTCATATAGCATACCCGCCAGGTCGTTCATAGTGATCTCTTCCCCTTTTTGCGCGAGGTCGGGACGACCCACATCACCGACAAACAAGGTATCACCCGTAAATACACAATGATCTTTACCCTCTTCATCCTTCAGCAGGTAACAGCTGGATTCCATGGTGTGACCGGGGGTATGAAGCACTTCGATCGTGAGTTTTCCGATACGGAACGTCTCCCCGTCCTTCGCTACCTGTACGGGAAAACTCGTTTGGGTATTGGGCCCGTAAACGATGGGCGCCCCCGTCACCTTGCTGAGGTCAATATGACCGCTTACAAAGTCGGCGTGAAAATGAGTTTCGAAAATGTATTTGATACGGGCCTTTCTTTCCCTGGCCAGCGCCAGGTAGGCATCGATATCCCTGAGAGGGTCAATGACCGCCGCTTCTCCGTCGCTTTCGATATAATAGGCTGCTTCACTAAGGCAACCGGTGTACAATTGCTGAATGAACATGATCGATTGTAGGTTTTTGTTGCGAATTACTTTCCCGCAAACAGGAAACGGCAAAATTACCGGTTTATGAGAAGGGAAGAAATAGGATAAGAAATTTTTACGGGGCCCGTAAATCAGGACAGCAGGTTATTAACCAGTTCATTAACCTCTTTCAACCGGTCGGTGTTCAGGGAGTAATAGATAAACTTCCCGTTCCGTTCAGTTTTGACGAAACCGGCTTTTCGCAGGATGGCCAGGTGCTGGGATGCCACCGATTGTTCCAGCCGAAGTTTTACATACAGCTCAGTTACAGTCAGTTTGCCCTGCTCGTCGATCTGTTTCAGGATTTGCTGGCGCAACTTGTGATTGATGGCCCTTAAAACAAGTGAAGCCTTTTTGACATTCAGCAGGTTCACGGTAATGGCTCCGTTCTTATCAGCTGAAGCATTGAAAATGAGGGAATAGTTATTCATAGTTGTCTCGGGTTCAATAAATTCTGAATGTAATTCTCTGTTAGTGAGTGATTAACCCTTATTAAGACGGAATAATATGTCAATTCCTTCGGGCAGGAGTATAAAATTCTTTAATATAAAGTGGTTCAGCGTAAGCGAGTGCAGCAAATTGTTGATGAGAAAAATAGCGGAGTGACAGGTGGGCAAATGCTTGCGGGTCGGGGGATGATGCGGAGAAAACAGCATTTGGATGCGAAATAAGGTCCTGGATTTTTTTGCTACCGCTTCCGCAAAAAAGTATAGGATGTGCGGAAAGCAGTTCATGGAAGCTATTTGAATCTACCAGCAGGGAATGAGGCGGCTGCTTTTCTGTAAGATCTTTTGTATAAACAGCAGCATACACTTCCATCCGGCGGGCATCGATCAGCGGGCAAATGAGATCAGCCGCCGCATTTTGTACGGAAGCAGCCAGTATTTCAAGCGTACCCACGGTGATCAGCGGGATATCCAGCGCAAAACAAAATCCTTTGGCGGCGGAAAGACCCACGCGCAGCCCGGTATAAGAACCCGGACCAATGCTTACCGCCACTGCCTGCAGGTCACGAAGCGTGCAACCCTCCTGTTTGATCAACCTGTCAATGGCAGGATGCAGCCATGCGGCGTGGTCCTTTTGTTCATGACTGCTTTCCAATTGCAGCACCCTGCCATTCCTTGCCAGGGAAACAGCCGCACCCTCAAGGGCCGTATCGATATGCAGGATCAGGCTCATGATGATAGTGCTTCTTTTTCCAGTAATGGGGAAGGTCTGTAACGCGGTTCCGTTTCAGCCAGTTTGGCAAGCAGGTCATAAACTTTTTTAAGCCCGATGATACCGGCCCATTCAAATGGTCCATATGGATAATTGGTGCCCAGTTTCATGGCAATATCGATCTCTTCTTTCGTGCTCACTTTTTCATCCAGTGCAAAATAGGCCTCATTGATGATCATGCTTACCACCCTTGCGGCAATAAAACCGGGAATATCCGGCACCCATTCGGCCGTTCTGCCAATGCCAGCAATAATTTTTTCGGCTGCGGGTTTTATGGTATTTCCGCTGCAGGAAAGTTCTGCCAGGTTTCGTTTCAAAAAGCTGTTCCAGCCGTTCAGGCGGATCATATTTTCAGGAAGATCCCGGAGTGTAGTATCAACTGCATTAATGAATACCGGAACCCGCGGGAGGGCAGTTAATACCCTGGTCCTTTCAACACCCGGTGTATAAAGAAGGTCAAAATAGGCATCTGCGCCCTCAACAGGTAAGGGCTCCTTCAGCCATTCAACCTGAACGGCCTCCTGCAGACCTGTAGCCAGCAATTCTTCTTTCAGCCTTTCATCTGATATCACAGCGATCTTCATGCCGATACTATTTTTTGCAAAGAAAACGTATAAAGCTAAATTCGTTGAATTTAATAGGCGCCTGGTGGCTCGTAAGCGTCAAGCCGCTAAAAGGGAGACTAAAAATTATAAAGAAATTGCGAGCGGCCAGACGGCTACGAGCGGCCAGACGACTACAACATATACATTATGAGCGACTATACTCCTTCCGCCAAATCCATCATAACCACCCCCAGCGCCCCTGCACCTATCGGCCCCTATAACCAGGCTGTTCTTGCAGGCAATATGCTGTTCATTTCCGGCCAGATCTGTATTGACCCCGCTTCCGGGGAACTGAAAAATAAGGATATACAGGAAGAAACACACCAGGTGATGCACAACCTGAAAAACATCCTCCAGGCGGCAGGTATGGATTTCAGTTATGTGGTAAAGACCACTATTTTCATTACCGATATGCACCAGTTCAGTGCCGTTAATGAAGTGTACGGGAAATATTTTGAAAAGGATTTCCCGGCCCGGGAAACCGTACAGGTATCCGCCCTTCCTAAATTTGTCAATGTGGAGATAAGCATGATAGCCGTTAATCCCATGTATAGCTGAAAAGCTGGTTGAGAGGTCCCGGTAAACCGGATCCGGGTTTATGTTGGCTGACGGGATATTGGTTTGGTTCCATTCTTCGGTTTTTTTTCATCTGCTATTATAATGTATGCGAAAGCTGCTCAGGATAGTATTGCTGAGACCCATATACTGGGCAGCCGCTAAATTTTCTTCCAAACCCAACCGCGACAGGATCTTTAAGGCGCTCGGTAAATTGCTGCATTCCATTTTGGAGGAACCCGGGAAAAAAGGCCTGGTGATCCCGTTTGAACAACATGCCGGCAAATTCATCATCTTTTCCGACCAGCACAAGGGAAGGCGCAACGGCGCGGATGATTTTACAATGGCTGAACCCAATTACCTCGCCGCCCTTGATCATTATTACCGGCAGGATTTTTATTTTATCAACCTGGGCGACAGCGAGGAGTTATGGGAAAATCAGATCTGGCAGGTGAAGAAAAGGAATAAGGCCACTTTCGATGCCGAAAAAAGATTCCTCGATCATAACCGCTATATCAAAGTCTTTGGCAACCACGATCTTTTTTGGGATAACGACCCGTTTGCCTGGTGGCACCTGAAAGATATTTACGGCGAAAAAGTAAAAGCCTATGAAGGAGTTGTATTAAAAACCCTGGTCAATCGTCCGGGTCCGGGAGTTAACACGCATGACTCCGGACTCCGAACTCCCGACTCCGAACTCAGTCTCTTCCTCACCCACGGCCACCAGGGCGATGCCAGCAGCGACGGCAACTGGTTCAGCAAATTCTTTGTGGCGAATATCTGGGCGCCCCTGCAGGCCTTTCTCCGGATCAATCCCAATACACCGGCTTATGACGCGGAGAAAAAGACCCTGCACAACCATATCATGTACGAATGGTCGGCTGAACAGGAAAATACCTTACTGGTAACCGGGCACACCCACCAGCCGGTATTTGGGTCGCTTACCCACCTGGAGCGTTTATATAAACAATTTCAACAGTTGACAAAGGAGGGTAACAAGGAACAGCTTCCATCACTGCTGGACGAAATAAAGAAAAGGGAAAAAGAGTTTACGGCCGTATCGGTGGATTATATGGGCATGAAACCAACTTATTTCAATACCGGCTGCTGTTGTTTCAGTGACGGGGATATCACCGGGATCGAGATCGCAGACGGCTGTATCAGGCTCATCAAATGGTCGGCACAAAAGGGCAGGGAAGTGCTGGAAGAAAGCCTGCTGGAGAAGGAAGTGAGCTGAACCCTTCTAAAAATTTTGCCGGGTTTCAGAAGTTGAGCAGCGGGTCATTTTTGTAAGGGCCCCTCCCATAATACCTGTTCGATCATCCACCTGTCATCCTGTTTGGCCAGCAGGATATAATCATACCCCCACCATGCTTTCACTTTTGCAGAAGCGATAGTGTTGAGTATATCCAGTACTTCCACTTCCTTTGGGGCTTCGGGTTTCGCGAAATTTTTCTTTTCCGCAACTCTTTTCGCGTAATCCAGCGCCTGCCGGTAGGTCATGTTGCCGTCAGGGCCGTACTTGCCGGTATTTTTATCTTTCCAGTAGCCGAACTTATAAAGGGCGGGTTTTAAACTCGCGATTAATTTGTTCGTATCACCTTCATAGAAACCTTCAATATAGTTCAGGCAGGCCTTTGCGACCTTTTCTTTTTCAGTCTGCGCAGAGGCGGATCGGCAAAGCAGGGAAAACACCAGTATAGCAAGGATCTGTTTCATGGAGAATTGTTTATGGAACTAAAAATAATTGAGTTGCCAAAGAACCACAAACCACTCATATAATAAGTGGCCTGGCATTGGAAAAGGATCCATGTTGAGGATCTGGTAAGTTAATAAACCCTATCCTTCCGGAACGAAATGGGTTTCGGTTTCTTTAACGGTCATAGGATCAGATTCAAAAACAAAAAAGCCCCTCTGGTGAGGGGCTTTTTCTTAAAATGCTTTTTTCTTCCAGGTATTATTCTCCCGGTTCCATTCGGGCAGTTTTTTATCGGGATCCAGGATCACTTCTTTTA
The DNA here is from genome assembly GCA_044229375.1 of Chitinophagaceae bacterium. GTDB lineage: Bacteria > Bacteroidota > Bacteroidia > Chitinophagales > Chitinophagaceae > JJ008. Next base: position 14,552 of record JBGATE010000034.1, on the reverse strand, counting down.
TCTCGCTGGTGCTGGGAACATCAAAGTTCCATACGGCTCCGCGCTGCCATACTTCCACAGGAAGGTTCAGTTTATGTTCTGTTCCGTTCATTTCCTTCACCAGTACGGTTACGGGCATCACCATTTTTTCCATGTTCTCAATGGCGATCTCCGCTCCGTTAGAGGGTTCGTCCTTTACATATTTCACAGCTTTTACAGACTGGTCGAGTTTCCAGTTATTCATCACCCAGCCGCGCCAGAACCATCCAAGATCCTCGCCGGATACATTTTCCATGGTATGAAAGAAATCCCAGGGAGTGGGGTGTTTAAAGGCCCAGCGGTTGATATATTCCCGGAAAGCGGCGTCAAAACGCTCCTTTCCAAGCACCACATCGCGTAAGGTCGTAAGCATTTGCGCCGGTTTCATATAGGCAACCACACCCAGGTTCTCCTGCTGGATGGCTTCGGGGATGGTGTACAAGCCGTCCATTTCATCGCCAAATGTGTATTTCACCATGAAAGACGAGTTGGGATCGCCAAAAAAGCCGCCTTCCTTGAATTCACCTTTATTAAATGCTTCGGTGGAGCCATCGTTGATAAACGTGTTGAAACCCTCATCCATCCAGGCGTATTTTCTTTCATTGCTGCCGACGATCATGGGGAACCAGGTATGACCAAACTCATGATCCGTTACACCCCATAATCCCGCACCGGATGAATTATAGCTGCAAAAAACAATACCGGGATATTCCATGCCGCCTACGATCCCGGCCACATTGGTAGCTGCGGGATATGGGAATTCATACCATTTATTGGAATAAAATTCGATACTGCCCTTTACAAATTCCGTGGACCGCTGCCATCCGTTCTTTTTGATGCTTTCAGCCGGGTATACGCTGATGGCCATGCTTTTTTTACCGCTGGGCAGATTGATCCTTGCCGCATCCTGCACAAATGCTTTCGATGCCGCCCAGGCTACATCCCTTGTGTTCGTGATCCTGAATTTCCAGGTAAGGTTGGGTTGTTTGGGTCTTGAAGCAGGATCCGTAACCTCGCGGTCGCTGCGGATCATGACCGTTTTATCACTGGCTTTTGCCGCTTCCCATCTCTTCATTTGTTCCGGGGTATAACATTCCTGCGGATTTTGCAATTCCCCCGAACCCGCGATGATCAGGTCGGAAGGTGCCGTAACGGTAAAATCAATATCTCCGTATTCCAGGTAAAACTCTCCCGCACCCAGGTAAGGCAGGGTGTTCCATCCCTGGATATCATCATACACGCACATACGGGGAAACCATTGCGCGATCTCATAGACCCAGCCGTTTTTTGTCTTAAGCCTTCCCATACGATCGGTGCCATACTCGGGTACGGTAAATTCAAAACTGATCATGAGCTTTATTTTTCCGCCGCCGCCTTTTAGAGCCTGGGGCAACCAGGTCTGCATGCGGGTATCCGTTACCGTGTAACTAAGCGTTGTGTTTTTTCCGTTGATATCAGCGGTTACGGATCTGATCGCATATCCGTCCGTGAATTTGGAATTGGCCCATCGGCCGCCGGCTTCCGTGGTAGTGGCCGATCCGCGGGAATCTCTTTTGTAGATATTCTGGTCCAGTTGCAGCCAGAGGAACTTCAGGTTGTCCGGGCTGTTATTGGTATAACTGATCTCGGCGGTGCCGCTCACGCTGTGTTTGCCGGTATCCAGTGTGCAGGTGATCCTGTAGTCGGAACGGTTTTGCCAGTATTTGGGTCCCGGTTCACCGCTGGCACTGCGGTAATCATTACCGGGGTATGGATAAAACTGGGGGGCGAATGTTTCTTTGTGGTCGTAAATGGAAACCTGCTGGTTTTGTCCGAACGACAGGAAGAATAGTAACAGGGCGCCTAAACCTAGGGAAATTCTTTTCATAAGTACTTCAATATTTATTGGCTGAAAGATAATCCAAACGGGGGCAAATCATCTACCGTTCAAAGGGTATTTGCAATTCTTTATGGAAACGGGCGCGGAAAGGAAAAGGGAAAAGTTGAATAGTTGTTGATTAGGGTTAAATAGTTGTTGAATATTGTTTAACCCTGGTTTATGCTCCCAAACCATCATTTATAATTTTCAACGGCCCCTTAAACCACTTTAAACAATTATTCATCAAAAAGCTCCTCCGCTTCCGCCACACTCCCCGGTTTTCCTACATCCACCAGCCGGTCGCCGGTATGGTCATAACCCATGACCCGGTGATCGGTGGAAAGGGCCAGGTACACATCGATCAGGGAGAATTTTCCGGTAAATCCCTTTTCTTCCATCAACCGGAAAATATCATACTCGCACACTACCACGCAACTGTACGCCTTCTCAAACAATGTTCTGCCCGGGATGGCGATCTTTTCTAATCCCGGGCCGGTATTTCTCCAGCCGCAAAGCCGGTCATGGTCATCCAGCAAAAGATAACGGGAAGTTTTGCGGCGGGTCACCCCAAAAGAAATAAGTGCCTTTTTTTCTTCATGAAAGGTGAGAAGGCGTTTTATGTCCAGGTCGGTGAGAATGTCTACGTTGCAGGTGATGAAACGTTCTCCGGGTTTGAATAATGGCTTTGCATGAAGCAAACCGCCACCGGTTTCCAGTAATTCATTTCTTTCATCACTGATCTGTACATGGCTTCCCCAGCCATTATTCTTTTCAAGAGCCTCTTCGATCTGTTCCGCGAAATGATGCACATTGACAATGACGTCGTTTATTCCGTACTGCTGCAGGTATCCGATATTATGTTGCAGCAACGACTTCCCGTTCACCATTGCCAGGGCCTTGGGGTGTTTATCGGTCCAGGGTTTGAACCGGGTTCCGAGTCCGGCACTAAATATCATTGCTTGCATACTCTAAAATTTAGCCACGAAAGCACACAAAAAAACACGAAACCCCCTGTCTCCCAGATCCTTCGTAAACTCAGGAGGAAGACTCAGATTAATTAGTCAATTTTTATAACTGCATTGATGATTAAAAAGTATTTCATTCATTAACACTTCTTTCTTAATCCTTGTAATCTGTTACAAAATAATTCCGCGGATCTATGGGTAAAATTTCGTGTTTTTTTGTGTGCTTTCGTGGCCCATTTTTTTATTTCTTTTCTGGCAGCGGGTTGATCCAGTTTTTTTCTTCCTGCACAATATGTTTAAGTTCGATCTTCACCCTGAACTTATTCTTCAAATGTCTCGCCAGCGCATCCGCCGCATACACACTGCGGTGCTGGCCGCCCGTACAGCCAAAACTTACGACCAGGCTCTCAAAATCACGGGTGATATATTCTTCCACTGCCATATCTACAATGTCAAAAACGCTGTTCAGGAACTCCGGCATCTTTGTCTGTTGTTCCAGGAAATCCTTTACCTCCTTGTCACGGCCGGTCTGGGTTTTCATGTTTTCCACCCGTCCCGGGTTGAGTATGCCCCGGCAGTCAAATACAAATCCACCCCCGTTTCCGCTATTATCCTGCGGGATCTCCCCGCGGTATGAAAAACTGTGGATCCTGACCACCAGCGGTGTTTGTTCTGTTGCCTGTGTGGGTGTGAACTGCTGTATGATCTCATCGCCCACGCAGAGACCCAAAACCTTTCTGAACTCCGGAACCGCTATACCTACGCTTTGGTTTGTAAAGAACTCTTTCAGGTTTCGAAGCGCCAACGGGATACTGGTCAGGAACTGCGCTTTTCTTTCAAACAGACCCCTGAAACCATAGGCGCCCAGTACCTGCAGCAGGCGGATCAGCACATATCCGTTGAACTGGCTTCGAAAGATCGAACGATCCAGTTTTTTGCCGATCGTCTTTTCAAAAGCATTCATGTAATCTTCCAGCAGGTCGTTTTTCCAGTCCCCGGGCAGGTTGGCCCTGGCCTGCCAGAGCATCGAAGCCACATCATACTGCGGGGCGCCCTTCATCCCGCCCTGGTAGTCGATAAAAACGATGCTGTTATCTTCTTTGACCATAATGTTCCGGCTCTGGAAATCCCGGAACATGAAATATTTGTATTCGGTATGGGTGAGGTAGTTGCTCAGGGCCTCGAAATCATCGATCAGTTTTTGTTTATCGTAGGGTTTGCGTAAAGCATCCAGGAAATAATATTTGAAATAAAGCAGGTCGGCCATGATGGCCTGCCGGCCGAATTCCTTATTGGTAAGACATTTGTTATAATCCAGCCCCTTGTCGCCCTTCACCTGGAGTTCGGCCAGGGCCTCCAGGCTTCTTTTGAAAAGCGCGTACACTTCATCGGTCTTACCTTTTGTTTCCAGGTGGGTAAGCAGGGAAGCATCACCCAGGTCCTCCTGCAGGTAAGCGTATTTGTCATCGCTTACCGCGAGGATCTTCGGTACGGGTAGATTTTTTGCGGCAAAATGCTGTGAGAAATAGATAAAACTTTCATTCTCCTTTATGTTCTCTCCATACGTACCGATCAGGGTGCCTTCGTTACCGTATAGCCTGAAATAACGGCGTTCACTCCCGCTTTGCGGAAGCACGTCGATCGACCGGGGCGGGTACCCCGTCAGTTGCTGAAAGAGTCTTGCTATGGCTTCAATGATTTGCTGCACCCGGCAAATGTAATTAACCCCCTGCAATTCCGGCAGTTGATAAGGCTAACGGGCATTAGCTTTTTAAGTTAAATTTGCATTTTACCATCCGATATGAGTAATTCCCCTTCCAATAAACCCGTTCGCAACCGGGTGCGTATTGTTACCGCGGCCAGCCTTTTCGACGGTCATGATGCCGCCATCAATATCATGCGCCGCATCCTGCAAAGCAAGGGCGCCGAGATCATTCATCTCGGTCACAACCGTTCCGTGAAAGATATCGTGGAAACGGCCATCGAAGAGGATGTCCAGGGCATCGCGATCACCAGCTACCAGGGCGGTCACGTGGAATTTTTCAAATACATGAAGGACCTGCTTGAAGAGAACGGATGCGGGCATATCAAAATATTCGGGGGTGGAGGTGGAACTATTTTACCGGAAGAGATCGAGGAACTGCACCAGTACGGGATCACCCGGATCTACTCACCGGATGATGGCAGGAAAATGGGCCTCGAAGGTATGATCGAAGATGTGATAAGGCAATGCCAGCCCCCTGATGGAGTGATTGTAAAGGAACCGAACTGGAATGGCAAACTGCCATTGAACGAAGTAAAAGATGTAAGACGTATTGCAAGGATCATTTCTATTGCAGAAAATGAAGGCAACTACTCCGTGCAACTGGAGGAACTACTTAAATTATCAGGTTCTAAGAACCCTCCCCGGGAAGGCAGGGAGACCGGGGCTCCTGTCCTCGGCATCACCGGCACCGGTGGCGCCGGTAAAAGCAGCGTTACCGACGAGATCGTACGCCGCTTTCTTAATAATTTTACGGATAAGACCATAGCGGTGATATCCGTTGACCCCTCCAAGAAAAAAACCGGGGGTGCTTTGCTCGGCGATCGCATCAGGATGAATTCAATCAATCATCCCCGTGCTTATATGCGGAGCCTGGCCACGCGGGATGATAATACCGCTCTGAGCGGAGCCGTACAGGAAGCTATCGATGTCTGTAAAAGCGCCGGTTTTGATCTTGTTATACTCGAATCGGCCGGGGTGGGGCAGAGTGATGCCAGTATCCTGGATCATTGCGATGTGAGCATGTACGTGATGACACCCGAATATGGTGCTGCCTCACAACTGGAAAAGATCAATATGCTTGATTTTGCCGACCTGGTCTGCATTAACAAGTTTGATAAGGCCGGCGCCCTTGATGCACTGGCGGATGTAAGAAAACAATACAAAAGAAATCACCAGCTCTTTACGGCAAAGGATGAAGAGTTGCCCATCATCGGTACCATGGCCAGCAAATTCAATGATGAAGGGGTGAACCACCTCTTTGAATGGTTGCTGAAAAAAATAGAGACCAAAACAAACACCCGGTTCGGAACATTTCATTTTTCCGAAACCGCGAAGGTTTCCCAGGCGATCATACCGGCCAAAAAGGTGCGATATCTCTCCGAAATAGCGGAGAATAACCGGGGTTATGATCAACTGGTAAAAGACCAGGCTGCCATCGCAACCAAAATATACCAGTTGAAAGGTGCTTTGGAAACACTTGCACAGCAGGGATCTAAAACACCTCCTTTGGAGGCCCCGGTAACAATCGGGATCAGGGAAGTGTTACAACAGCAAATTGATTTTTATACAGAACAACTCACTCCCGTCGCCCGTAAACTGATCAGCAACTGGCCGAATAAGCTGGCGGAATACCAGAAGGATTTTTATGAATATACGGTCAGGGATAAGGTGATCAAACTGCCCATGACCAGCAAAAGTTTGAGCGGGACAAGGATCCCCAAAGTGGTGTTGCCCAAATACAAGGACTGGGGCGACCTGCTCAAATGGCAGGCACAGGAGAACGTGGCGGGTCATTTCCCTTTCACGGCCGGTGTGTTTCCGCTGAAACGGGAGGGTGAAGATCCCACCCGGATGTTCGCGGGTGAAGGCGGACCGGAAAGAACCAATAAACGGTTTCATTATGTAAGTATGGACCAGCCGGCCATACGGCTTTCTACGGCCTTTGATTCGGTTACTCTTTACGGTGAGGATCCCGACCACCGCCCGGATATCTTTGGTAAAGTGGGCAACAGCGGCGTGAGCATTGCCACGGTAGATGATGCGAAGAAATTATACAGCGGGTTTGATCTCTGCGATCCGAAGACCTCCGTTTCGATGACCATCAACGGACCGGCTCCCATGCTGCTGGCCTTTTTCATGAATGCGGCGATCGACCAGCAATGTGAGAAATGGCTGGAACTGAACGGGCAATGGGCAATGGTCAATGATGCACTACAGAAAAAATATCCCGCCGGTAACAGACCTGTTTACAATAATCCATCCTCCCCCGGGGGGTTACCGGATGGAAACACCGGGCTTGGGTTAAAACTCCTGGGTTTGTCGGGTGATGAAGTGTTACCTGCCGATGCATATGAGCAATGCAAACGGGAGGCCCTGCAACAGGTGAGGGGAACCGTACAGGCCGATATTTTAAAAGAGGACCAGGCGCAGAACACCTGTATCTTCTCCACCGAATTCGCGTTGAAACTGATGGGTGATGTGCAGGAATATTTCATTCAGCATAAGATCCGCAATTTCTATTCGGTTTCGATCAGCGGGTATCATATCGCAGAAGCGGGAGCCAATCCTGTAACACAACTTGCCTTCACGCTGGCTAACGGGTTTACTTTTGTAGAGTATTACCTGAGCCGGGGGATGAACATAGATGATTTCGCCCCCAATCTTTCCTTCTTCTTCAGTAACGGCATGGATCCGGAATACAGTGTGATCGGCCGCGTGGCCCGCCGCATCTGGGCCAAGGCCATGAAGTATAAATACAAGGCCAATAAGCGCAGCCAGATGCTGAAGTACCATATTCAGACCTCCGGCAGGAGCCTGCACGCGCAGGAGATCGATTTCAATGATATCCGCACCACACTGCAGGCGCTTTACGCCATCTATGATAATTGCAATTCACTTCACACCAATGCCTACGATGAAGCGATCACAACGCCTACCGAAGAAAGTGTACGCAGGGCCATGGCGATACAACTGATCATCAACCGGGAACTGGGTACGGCCAAAACAGAGAATTTCATACAGGGATCATTTGCACTGGAAGAACTGACCGATCTCGTGGAAGAGGCCGTACTCGCTGAATTTGACAGGCTCACGGAACGGGGCGGAGTGCTGGGCGCGATGGAAAGAATGTACCAGCGGAACAAGATACAGGAAGAGAGTCTCTATTATGAACACCAGAAACATACAGGTGAACTGCCCCTGATCGGGGTCAATACTTTCCTGAACAAAAAGGGATCGCCTACCATTATTCCTTCCGAGGTCATCCGCAGTACCACGGAAGAAAAGGAACAGCAGATCAAAAATCTCAGGGCATTCCGCAGCCGTAATGAAGGCCAATCCGCCGAAATGCTGAACAGGTTGAAACAAGTGGCGATTGTAAATGGAAACCTTTTTGCAGAGTTGATGGAGACCGTCAAATATTGTTCGCTCGGCCAGATCACCCATGCATTATATGAAGTGGGGGGGCAATACAGGAGAAGCATGTAAATTTCAGGGGCAACTTATTTACTTCCTGTATCGTCTTTGAACCGGTTACGGCAACTAAATTGATATATATGAAAAAGATAATGCTCATAGTTGCCGCAGCATTTATTTCCATTGCCGTAATGGCATAGGGAAATAAGGATAAAAAGGCAAAAATCAAGGACATTCCCCCGGCCACCCAAACGGATTTACCGGGAAACAACGGCGACCCGGTTAAAAACAAAATCAAGGATAAAGACAAGGAGAAAGGCGAAGATGCCGCTGTAACGAGCTCAGGAAAGGAAAAGATGGAGCGGCTTTTCAGCGTGATTACCCGAATGCACTCAAAGTCCGCTGGACAAAATGCCGCGGCGGCTGGACCGTCAATTTCAGCGGTGCATTGTTCCGGTCCACCGCCGTGTATCACGCTAATGGAGACAAAAGGGATACCCGCTCACTGGTGACCCGCGAACAACCCCCCGTACCATCTGGGACATCATAATAAAAAGGGACACCCGCACACATCTGGATGACGGAGCCATAAAGATTCAAGTGCCAAATGTGATGAAAGAAATTTTCAGGATCAAGAGTGTGCCTGACGGTAAAACCCAGTTTGAATAGTACAATGCGGACGTAGTAAGGGTTGATTATAATTATTAAGCCGGTTCATTAAACGGGTTAAGCGCGGCAAACAACCGCACTTTTTTCATTTTGACGGGTTTTGACAATGGATTAGCCTGCTGACCTATTTTCAGCTACCTTCGCCACTCCTTTAAATGAACATCTTTGCGATTTACCGAATTTAATTTTCTCCCCGCCATCCTGGAAGGTATCGAAGCCTCCAATTACGAAATAGCCACACCGGTACAGGAACAGGTCATTCCCCCGATCCTTGCCGGCAGGGATGTGATCGCCTCCGCGCAAACAGGCACCGGTAAGACCGCTGCTTTCCTGTTGCCGGTCATGAACCGCCTCTTGCAGAACCATGTGGACGGGCGGGTAGGTGCGCTGATCGTAGTGCCCACAAGGGAACTGGCGATCCAGATCGCCCAGCATATAGAAGGACTTTCTTATTTCACCCATCTTAGCTCCATCGCGATCTACGGCGGCAGTGATGCGCAGAGTTTTGTTGCGGAGAAAAAGGCCCTGCAAATGGGTGCCGATATCATCGTGTGCACACCCGGTCGTATGATCGCCCACCTGAACATGGGCTATGTGAATTTTAAGGGACTGCAATTCCTGATACTGGATGAAGCGGACAGGATGCTGGATATGGGATTCCAGGATGATATCAATAAGATCATCAAATCGTTGTCGGAGAACAGGCAGTCATTGTTATTCTCCGCCACCATGCCGGACAAGATCCGTCAACTTGCCAGGAAGATCCTCCGCAACCCGGTGGAAATTAATATTGCCATCTCCAAACCTCCGGTCAAGATCATCCAAAGGGCCTTTGTGGTATATGAACCGCAGAAACTTCCCCTTATCAAAAAAATACTGAAAGAGACGCCGTATAAGAACGCGCTGGTGTTTTGCAGCCGCAAACAAACCGTGAAGCAGCTGACACGGGAGTTGAAACACGGTAAGATCAATGTGGCCGAGATCCACAGCGACCTGGAACAGTCGGAGAGGGAAAGTGTGCTGGGGGCCTTCACGGCCGGACGCATCCCCGTAATGGTGGCCACGGATATCCTCAGCCGGGGGATCGATATTGATACCATTGACCTGGTGATCAATTACGATGTGCCGGGCGACGGGGAAGATTATGTGCACCGGATCGGCCGTACCGCGAGAGCCGAGGCGGATGGACTCGCCTACACACTGATCGGTGAAAAAGAGCAGAACAAATTTGCCCTGATCGAGAAACTCCTCGAAAGGGAAGTGGAAAAAGCGCCGGTGCCAAAGGAACTGGGTCCCGCACCGGCTTATAACCCCCGCCTTCGTAGCGGCGGGAGCCGGAGACCGCAGGCACGTTCCTTTCGCGGCAAACCCAACCGCCGATAAGCCAATTTCTTTCCTACATTAGCAGTCTCATATATTGTCGGACCATGAAAAAATATACTGCTGCTCTTGGTATTATCGTAGCGATCCTTCTTGTCTGCAGTTGTTCCCCGTCGAAATATGCGGTAACGAATAAAGCTTATAAGAAACAGGTGAAGAACTATGCCCGTTTATTGGCCGAATACCCAATGAAAGATTCCGCAGGCTTGCCTTATGCGAATGAATGGGTGGGAACCACCAACCTTTCCATGCGGCGGCCCAATTTTGTGATCATTCACCACACTGCGCAGAATTCCTGCGAGCAAACACTCCAGACATTTACCCTTCCCCGCACACAAGTAAGCTCCCATTATGTGATCTGCCGGGACGGAACCGTTTATCACATGCTCAACGACCTGTTGCGCGGGCATCATGCGGGAGTGAGTAAATGGGGTAATACCACGGACCTGAATTCTTCCAGTATCGGGATCGAACTGGACAATAACGGGTTCGAGTATTTTTCAGAGGCACAGATCAGCAGCCTGCTGACCCTGCTCGACCGCCTGAAGAAAGCCTACAGCATTCCCGCTGCTAATTTTATTGGTCATGGGGATATCGCCCCTACGAGGAAGAACGATCCCAACTGGAGGTTTCCCTGGAAACTTCTTTCGGAGAAAGGTTTCGGCAATTGGTTTGACGATCCGGCACAAGTGCAGCTTCCCGCAGGTTTCAATCATTTGCAGGCATTGCGCATTGTAGGATTTGATATAAAAGATACCAATGCTGCAATTGTTGGATTTAAGCGTCACTGGCTGCAGGATACAACATGGGGGCTGAATGCGGAACAAATGAAAGTGTTATACCAGCTTAGCCGGAAATATCAGTGAAGTTCACCTGCCGGTTCATGATCATCATACTGGTCCCGCAGTTTCAGCAGCTCAGCCTTCATCTGCTGTAAAACTTTTTGGTGACCGGCCGATCCGGCCAGGTTCTTTTGTTCCTGCGGATCCTTCTTCAGGTCATACAGTTCCCATTCATTCACGGGATAGAAATAGATCAGCTTATAGCGTTCCCCTCTTACACCCAGGTGTTCCAATACCGTATGATCGGCTTTGTATTCGTAGAAATGATAATAAAGATTTTTACGGGGCAGGTCCTTTTGTTGCCCGCTGATCAGCGGTACCAGGTTGATCCCCTGCATCCAGTCCGGAACGGCAATGCCGGCAGCGCCCAGGAAGGTAGGTGCGTAGTCAATGGTCTGCACCATTGTATTATTGATACTTCCGGGCCTTATTTTTCCCGGCCAGCGCATCAGCAGGGGCGCCTGCATGGAAACATCATACATCCATCGTTTGTCGAACCAGCCGTTCTCGCCCAGGTACATCCCCTGGTCGCCCGTATAAATCAGCAATGTGTTATTGGTGAGATCGTTCTTATCAAGGTAGTCCAGCACCCGGCCCACATTTTCATCCACGGAAGCCACACAGGCCAGGTAATCCTGCAGGTACCACTGGTATTTATACTTCAGCAGTTCTTTTCCTTCAGGCTTTAATTGCTGAATGATCTTTCCTCTTTCCGCGTAGATCTCTTTAATGCGTTTCCGGTCTTGTTCCGGTATCCGGTTGAAAATAGCGTTGTAATAACTGATCTCCTTCGCATCAGGCTTCAGTTCCGGGATATCCGCCAGGTAAGCGGGGTCCACTTTCAGGTCGCTGGAGAGTTTCATGTCGTGCAGGATGCTCATGGTCTGTAAACGCCAGGCGGTACCCCGGCCAGCCGTATCAGCATATAGTGTTGCAGGTTCAGGAAAAGTTTTTGTGTGATAAGCTTCTATATATTTCAATGGCGGGAAGAAATAACGGTGCGGCGCTTTGTGATGAATGTGCAGCGTAAAGGGTTTGTTCTTGTCACGGTTGTCGAGCCATTGAAAAGCTTCGTCCGTTATCACATCTGTTGCATAACCATGATAGGTAGAAGTATCACCATTCATCGAAATGAGACGCGGTTCAAAATACAGACCCTGCCCGGGAAGGATCTTCCAGTAATCGAAACCGGTGGGATACGAATGCAAATGCCATTTGCCTACAATAGCGGTTTGGTAACCTCCCTGCTGTAATAATTTCGGCAGGTTGATACGGGAAGAATCAAAACGGGTACGGTTATCCTTCATCCCGTTCTTATGGGAATGCTGGCCGGTTATCAGGGTTGCCCTTACCGGGCCGCAGATGGAGTTGTTGACAAATGCACGGGTGAACAGAACTCCTTCCCTGGCAATACGGTCTATGTTGGGGGTATGAATAAGTCTTTTATTATAGGCGCTGATGGCATCGGCGTCATGGTCATCACTCATGATATAAATGATGTTGGGGCGCTGCTGGGCAACAGCAAAACCGGAAACCAGTAATGAGAATAAGAGTGATCGCATGGTAAATGTATACTTGTATATCCTAAGATATATAGATTTAAAAGATTAAAAATGTGGAATTTGTTCCCGTGTCATTTTAATCATTATTTCTTTAAGAAATAACCACGGAGCACACAAAGACTTCTCCGTGTACTCCTGTGCACTTCGTGACTCTGTGGTTCAATAAAAGCCCCCGGATCATAGCTCCGGCAAATTCTCATACTCTTTTTTCTCTATCACCTTTTCATCATCCGCTTTTCTTGTCCGGATCGTATTCACCGGCCAGGCTTCCATTTGTACATCGGGAAATTCAAAATCAAGGATCCCCGCCATCGCTTCATCCGTCAATCCCGGCTCCAGCCATTGCTGAGCCAGTTCCCTGGTTAAGATAAGAGGCATCCGGTTGCTGTTCGGACCGGAGTTATGAATGGTGGCAACAAGGCGGTTACCCGGGCGGGTGACGATGGAGAAAGTGCCAATGGCCTCTCCTGTTTCGGGATCGGGTATGGGTGAATAATTGTAGAGGCCGGCAAAACAAAAGACCGGTTCATTTTTAAGATGAATGAAATACGGGACTTTCTTTTTCAGCCCCGCGTCATAATGTTCAAAGAAACCGGTGGTGAACACCAGGCAGCGCTGTTGCCTGATCCGGTGCCATACCGATCGTTTGTCGGCGATGATCTTTTCACTGCGGGCATTGGCCATACTGGCCCGGTATTCTTTTATTTTTTCCGGGGTATTCATGTAATCGGCGATCAGTCCCCATTCAAATACCCGGATCTTGTATCCATCCTCGTTGATCACCACGGGCCATAACTCAAATGACTGCGCTACCCGGTGCCAGGTGGGTTCAAATTCTATTCGTTGGCTGGGATGGATCCCGAGGTAATCGCTGATCAGTTTGATGTTGCAGAAAAAACTCATGTCGTAGCACATGGAACAGGTTTTGCTTGCTTCAAAGATAAACCGGATCTGCGGGATTGCTTGTTAGGAGTGGAGGTTGGTTGAAGGGTTGTTTAAAATGGTTTAACTGTGGTTGAACGTGGTTGAATGTTTTTGTGTTCATTTGGACATAAATAGCAGGGCCTGGAAATATATTTAAACAAGGGGCACCTAAACTTACCGGGAGGGCTCCCTTCAACTATGCTAACCAAGGTCAACCACATAAAACCATTTTCAACCAAGTTCAACTAGGTTCAACACATTAACCTCTCTTTCCCGAATTCCTCGATCTCTTCCAGCAATATTTCCGTCTGCTGTCCCTTCCACAGCAGGGCGATGAACAGTTCTCCGTACCGTTCTTTCAGGGTGACATTCAGTTTATGGGCCGGGGAATATTTCCACCAGGGTATTTTCTCCCGTACATACCGGCTGATCTTCACTTTAAGCCCGTCGCCCGGCTTCCATTTTTTGGGGAGAAGGTTGATGTACACCCGGTATCCCTCCGGCTGGGAAGCTGCCTTCACCAGTTTTTCCAGGTGCCGGGCATCACGGCTATCATACAAAAAACGAAATGGGTCTTTCATCAGCAGGCGCATATGACGGTCCGCCCTTTCCTTATCAATAGCATGTCCTGCATAATGTGTCAGCAGCAACGGTTGCATTTCCGGAGGGTCATACAAGAAATTTCCCCGGCTGTATTTCTGGCGCACAAAATACATCGGCTGCCGCAGCATCGCCGTGAGTATTTCGGGTGTGAGCAGTGTATAAGGGTTCAGCATGGCATTACTTTATTTCGTACAGTTCATCCCAGCGGGTGGTGAATCGTTTGCTTCGAAGTTCCTGCCGCATTTTCCAGTTGCGCTGCAACCCGGAGGCGGCGTATTTGATGATATCATTCCGCTGGCTGAAGTTGATATTGTCAATGGCTTCCATCAGGGGGCGGTGCCGGTGCTGGTTGTCAGCGGTAAAAAGATCGGCCTGTATGGAATTATCCGGTACCAATGCCCCGAGTATGACCCCGGCCTTCAGGTATTTGAGCCCGGGTTCAAATAATTTTTCCGCCAGCGGCAAAGCATGCTGTATCAGTTGCGCCGTATCGGAAGTGGCTTTCGGGAGACGGGTGTACTGGTAACGCGACTGCGGACTGTACACATACTT
>JBGATE010000033.1:0-19599 GCA_044229375.1 Chitinophagaceae bacterium | reverse complement strand
GTTATGCAGTGAACCGTGCTGCCCGTAATTACCTGCACCAACAGGGCTTCATGGATATTGAAACCCCCTTCCTGATCAAATCCACCCCGGAAGGCGCGAGGGATTTTGTAGTACCCAGCCGGATGAACCCGGGACAATTCTATGCGTTGCCCCAATCTCCGCAAACATTCAAGCAACTGCTGATGGTGAGCGGGTATGATCGCTATTACCAGGTAGTAAAATGTTTTCGCGACGAGGACCTTCGGGCCGATCGCCAGCCTGAATTCACCCAGATCGATTGTGAAATGGCATTTGTGGAACAGGAGGACATCCTGAACATGTTCGAAGGGATGGTGAAACATATTTTCCGGGAGGTAAGGGGGATCGAATATGCGGATGCCGTGGAGCGGATGACATGGGAGGACGCAATGTGGAATTACGGGAACGACAAACCGGATATCCGCTTCGGG
This sequence comes from Chitinophagaceae bacterium, assembly GCA_044229375.1. Lineage (GTDB taxonomy): Bacteria > Bacteroidota > Bacteroidia > Chitinophagales > Chitinophagaceae > JJ008. Next base: position 19,150 of record JBGATE010000033.1, on the reverse strand, counting down.
ATGAAACTGCTGAACCTGAAAAAACCGGCATCTGTATATACTTCAAAAACAGACGAGGTTGCATTGATAAATGGCACAGGTTTCAAGGTCTTTGATGATGCCGAAACGGTACTGGCCATTGCCGTTCCCGGTTGCAGCGAATACAGCCGCAAACAAACCGATGAACTGACCGAATGGGTCAAACGGCCGCAGATCGGTATGAAGGGCCTGGTATTCATCAAAGTAAATACCGACGGGACCTGTAAAAGCAGCGTTGATAAATTTTACAGCGAAGAAAAACTGAAAGCCATTGCCGATGCTTCCGGGGCAAAGCCCGGTGACCTGGTTTTAGTGCTGGCCGGCCCGGAAGAAAGAACAAGAAAGGCCATCAGCGAACTCAGGCTTGAAATGGCCGAACGACTGGGACTCAGAAAGAAAGATGAATTCAAACTGTTATGGGTGCTGGATTTCCCGTTATTTGAATATGATGAGGAAGGCAACCGCTGGGTAGCCCGGCACCATCCGTTTACTTCGCCCAAACCTTCGCAAATAGACACCATGATCAATAACAATCCTGTTATTGCAAATGCCGCCGACTATTTAAAACATCCGTATGCCGGTATCAAGGCCAATGCTTATGATATGGTGCTGAACGGGAACGAGATCGGCGGAGGTTCCATCCGGATCTTCCAGCGGGCACTGCAGGAAAAGATGTTTGCCGCGTTGGGTATGGATACAACCGAGCAGCAGCATAAATTCGGGTTCCTGCTCGGCGCTTTTGAATACGGCGCTCCCCCGCATGGTGGAATTGCATTCGGGTTCGACCGGTTGTGCGCCATCCTGGGTGGAAGTGAAAGCATCCGCGACTTCATCGCTTTCCCGAAGAACAATGCCGGGAGGGATGTGATGCTCGATGCGCCGTCAACGATCGATCAAAAGCAGTTGGAGGAATTGCAGATCCGGCTTGACAAGAAGAGTTAGACGTTCCATTCTTGCTTCCTGTAAAAACTTATTATACGAAAGGGTTCCAGGTAAATTCCAAACCCTTTCTTTTTTTTCATACCCTAAAAGCCTAATAATTATATTGATCCAAGGGAAACTGAAAAGCCAAATCCCGGATCAAACCAAAGCCTTTCAGGCATTCAGGGAAGCACCGGGTGCATTGTTATAAGGAAAGAAGTTGTTTTAATTTGAACGTAACCTTCCCCGCATCCGGCAGCATCGCCTGTTCCAGTCCCATATTCATCGGAACCGCGGGCAAATTGAGTGCGCCCAGTACTTCCACCGGCGCGTCCAGGGATTGAAAACAGTTTTTGGAGATCCGCCCGGCCAATGCTTCTGCAAAAGAATTATTCTGCTGCTCTTCTGTCAATACCAGGCATTTTCCATGGGCCTTCACTCTTTCAAAGACCAGTTCCTCATCCAGCGGGTACAGGGTTCGAAGGTCAACCACTTCAACCTGACCGCTAAAGTTTTTTGCGGCTGCTTTTGCCCAGTATACTCCCATACCGTAGGTGATCACCACGCAGCTTTCACCATTACTGATCGCCCCGGCTGATGCATTCACCACAATATTCGCTTTACCGAAAGGAAGGATGTAATCTGATGCGGGCTCGATCGTCTTTGCATCCTCGGTACCAGGAACTTTGCTCCAGTAAAGACCTTTATGTTCCAGCATGACCACAGGGTTGGGGTCGTAGTATGCCGCTTTCATCAATCCTTTCATATCGGCCGCGTTGGAGGGATAAGCCACTTTGATCCCTTTCACGGATAGCACGGTGGTCTCTACGCTGCCGCTATGATAAGGCCCGCCGCCGCCATAAGCGCCGATGGGCACCCGCAGTATCATGGAAACGGGAAATTTACCACAGCTTAAATAGCAACTCTTGGATACCTCGGTCACCAGTTGGTTAAACCCGGGATAAATATAATCGGCAAACTGCACTTCCACGATAGGCTTCAACCCTGCCGCACTCATGCCCACGCAGGAGCCTACCACATAGGCTTCCTGGATCGCCGTATTGAAAACCCGGTGGTCCCCAAATCGTTCTCCCAGTGTGGCGGCTTCCCTGAACACCCCACCCAGTCGCTTGCCGACATCCTGCCCGTATAGAATGGCTTCGGGGTGTTGTTCCATCAGCTCGCGTATGGCGAATAAGGCTGCATCCACCATGATCACTTTTTCAGCCCCGGATGGAACTCTTTCTCCTTTTTCTTCGGTAACCGGGGTGGTTGCAAAAACAAATTCTTCCACTTTTGCCGGATCGGGTTCGGGGGCAGCTACGGCCCTGGCAAAATCGGCGGCCACCAATTCCGCCGCCTCCTTTTCAATATCCAGTATCTCGCTTTCAGGAATACCTCTTTCCCGTAATTTCTTCCTGAGTTTGGGTTGCGGATCATGCGTGGAATGATCACTGATATCCTCTTCCGTCCTGTAAAACTCTTTTCTTACCCCGCTGGTATGGTGCCCCAGCAAAGGTACCTGCGCATGTACGAGATAGGGTTTTCGTTTTTCCCTGACAAAGTCCACCACTTCTTTCATTACGGAGTAAGATGCTTCAAAATCGCTGCCATCCACCTGCACCCGGTTCATTCCCTTGAAACCGGCCGCAAACTCGAAAGCATTCATGGCCCGGGCTTCATCCGCCGTTACGCTGATGCCCCAGTTATTGTCCTGAACAAGATAGATAATGGGTAATTGTTTCAGCACGGCAAACTGGAACGCTTCACTTACCTCACCTTCCGTAATGCTTGCATCGCCAAGGGAACAAATGACCACCGGCAATTCACCGTTCCCTCCTTTCTTCAATTGTGTTGCCAGGTGCCGCTCCAGGTACTGGACCGCCTGGGCAATGCCCGTGGTAGGTATGGCCTGCATGCCGGTGGCGCTGCTCTGGTGGATCATCGTAGGCTTATCCTCAGCACGGTAATTGGGATGCGAATAATATTCCCTTCCGCCGGTGAAGATATCTCCGCCCTTTGCAAGCAGCTGCAGCATCTGTTCGTAGGGTGTAAAACCAAGGCCCATGATCAGGCTTTCATCCCGGTAGTAAGGGCTTACAAAATCCTGTGGCTGCAGTTGAAATGCTGTTGCCAGTTGAATGGCTTCATGCCCCCGGGAAGTAGAATGAACATATTTACAGAGGCTGCGGTTAGCCTCATAGGTATCGGCCATATTCTTCACGCGGCACATCAGCCCGTAGGCTTTTACTAAAAGGTTGATATCACTCATTCGGGGGCAAACATTGTTATTGACAAAAATAGGGCATGCGCCACAGGTATAAAAGAAAACCATCCCCGCAGTACTGTGGGGATGGTGCAAATAACAGTTGGTATTGGGTCCCGGTTTGTTCCGGGTTTCAGCTTATTTCACTTCAAGAGCAAACATGCTTTCATCTTCAATAAAGGCTTCCAGTTCATCCCCCACTACCGCTTCTCCCACTCCGGCGGGGGTGCCGGTGAAGATCACATCCCCGATATTAACGGAAAAAAAGTTGGAGATATAAGATACGATCTTGTCAAAACTATGGATCATATTTCCCGAGTTACCCTGTTGCACCAGTTCCTTGTTCTTATACAGGCAGAAATTGATATCCTTTTTATTCTTGAAATTGGTCAACGGGAGCCATTTACCGATCACAGCTGAATTATCCCAGGCCTTTGCCTTTTCCCAGGGCAGGCCCTTTTCTTTCAGTTCGTTCTGAATATCCCTGGCGGTAAAATCGATCCCTGCGGTAATGGCATCATAATACTTGCCGGCAAATTTATCCTGGATATATTTTCCGTTTTTGCTGACCCGGAGCACCAGTTCGCATTCATAATGCAGTTCGTTGGTGAATTCGGGGTAATAGAACGGCGTATGCGGTTGAAGCAGGGCACTTTTGGGTTTCATAAAAATGACCGGTTCATCGGGCACCTCATTACCCAGTTCCTGGGCATGCGCTGCATAGTTACGGCCGACACAGAAGATCTTCATAAACAGGTGGTGTTAGTGATAAATACATCGGATACTTTACGCATGGTTTGTTTATCCCATATATTCAGTGGTCATCAGTATGTATATTGGATTCCCCCCATCTTCAGCCATTTGGTATGCCGGGGAGTAAGGTCAGGGGAGCTAAAGTAAGTAATGAATCTGATTTATCATAGCGAATACACCTGATTATTTACCTGGTTCATGGCAGGTGTAATGCCCTGTACGGCAAAGGTTTCAATAGCCTCCACCGATCGATCGATCTTCCATTTTACCAGCGCCTCCTCCGTTTTTTTCCATTTGCCCAATACATAATCCGCCTGCATTCCTTTCGGGTAATCGTTCCCGATCCCGAACCGCAGCCTTGGGTATTCAACGCTACCCAGCGATTCCTGCAGGCTTTTGAGGCCATTATGACCCGCGTCGCTGCCGCCGGGGCGAATCCGGATCTTACTAAGCGGCAGGGCAATATCATCGACGATCACCAGCATTTGCTGTAAGGTTAGGCTCTCCTTATCCATCCAGTATTTTACGGCCCTGCCGCTAAGGTTCATGTAGGTGGTGGGACAGATACATATAAAATTCTTTCCCTTCCATTTCAGTTCCGCCACATAGGCCAGCCTGTCGACCCGGAAACTGCTTCCGTGTTTCTGAACAAAGGCATTGACCACGTCGAAGCCGATGTTATGGCGGGTATGTGCATACTCATCGCCAATATTACCAAGACCAACTATTAAAAACTTCATGCAGGTGAATAGTTCCCAAATATCGGATTAAGCAAACAAAAAACCCGTCCCCACAGGAATTGCAGGAACGGGTTGGAATATTGATAAGGATCTTATTTCTTTCCTTTTGCGGTGGCGGCAGGCGCAGCAGCGGGTGCGGCGGCTCCGGCAGCAGGTGCGGCGGCCCCGGCAGCGGGTGCGGCAGCAGCTCCGGCAACTGGTGTCGTAGCTTCTTCCTGTTTCAATTGTCTTGTGAGCGTTACGGAAGCGATGGGGATCCGGGGAGAGTTCAGTATTTCATAGTTCTCCACTTTCACTTCCTCCACACGGATATTACCGTTCAGTTCCAGGTTATCAATGTTAACCTCGATCTGCTCTTTCAGGAACCGGGGGTAGGTTTTCACTTTCAGTGACTTCATTTTGATCACCAGTTTACCGCCATCCTTTACACCGGGAGAAACACCTACGAATTTCAGGGGAATATCCGCGATCACTTTTTTGTCTTCCACCAGTTCCAGGAGGTCAACATGGATAAGGTGGTCGTTCACCTTATCAAACTGCAGGTCCTTCAGAATGGTTTTGTAGGTCTTGCCATCCACCTTTACTTCTGCCAACTGGAAACTGGGTGTGTACACTAAATTTTTGAAAGCTGCAGCAGGAGCCGTGAAGCTGATCTCCTGTGCGCCGCCATAAATTACACCGGGCACCAGTTCCTGAGAGCGGATTTGCCGGGTGGCTGCTTTCCCGAATCCGGTCCTCAGTTGTCCTTCGATTGTAATTGTTTTCATTTCTATGTTTGTTTAATTGTTTACTACTTGCGGGGCAAAGCCGAAACCATCTCCCCGGGCCTGCAACACCCTTTTATTTGTCTTTCCGCTGCGAATGGATAAAGAGACTGGTGATGCTCTTGTTCTCAAATGCATTCCGGATCGCTACGGCGAAAAGTTCGGCGACACTCACCACTTTGATCTTGCTGCTTTCCTTTTTCAGCGGGATGGTATCACAAACCACGAGTTCCTCCAGCACACTGTTCTCGATATTCTCATAGGCTTTGCCGCTCAATACCGGGTGCGTGATCAGCGCCCTTACGCTTCTTGCCCCTTTTTCCTTCAAAAGACCTGCACTTTTTGACAGGGTTCCGCCGGTATCACAGATATCATCGATGATCACCACGTCCCGGTCGGTCACATCCCCAATCACCACCATGCTGGCGATCTCGTTGGCCCTTTTACGGTGCTTGTCGCAGATCACCATCTCCGCATTGAAATAATTTGCTATCTCCCTGATGCGGTTGGTAGCCCCTACGTCGGGGGCCGCAAAGGTAAGGTTTTCCAGCCTCAGATTCTCAATGTAAGGGATAAAAACCGCGTGACTGTCGAGGTGGTCAACGGGTATGTCAAAATAGCCCTGGATCTGGGGCGCGTGCAGGTCCATGGTAATGACCCGATCGGCACCGGCAGCTACTAACATATTGGCAACCAACTTACTGCCAATTGCCACCCGGGGCTTATCCTTCCGGTCCTGGCGGGCATAGCCATAGTAAGGAATAACTGCAATTACCTTGTCTGCCGAAGCCCTGCGGGCTGCATCAATCATCAGCAGCAGTTCCATCATGTTGTCGGTGGGGGCAAATGTGCTTTGCACCAGGAACACGTAATCGCCTCTTACGCTTTCCAAAAAGATCGGGCAGATCTCCCCGTCGCTGAATTTCTGAATATTGACCTTGCCAAGCCGGGTACCGTATCGTTTACAAATTTGCTCGGCCAGGTGCTGGGAGCCGGTACCGGAGAAGATTTTTGCATATTGCATGGCGGAAATATGAGTCCAAAGTACTCCTTTGGAGCCGCGAAGATACTAATTCACCTACCTGAATTGAAAAAAAACTCTCCTGCCGGCAGGCTAAAAAAAACAGTTCCCGGCGTTTATTTCCGCAGCCGATACAGGCGGCATATTTCTACCTTGAAGCCACGGAGTTAACGGTAAGGGGCGTGATCTCTTTACCGGAACCTGTTTTGCCAAGCGGCTTTGCGGAACTGGAGTTGCAACTGTAAAAAAGGGTTGAACAGATAAAAATGGAGAATAATAAAGCCACCACATAAACACCGGCGAAGAACAGAACCGGGTGCAGGGAGCCCATTGGAGTAACAGACCTTGGTTTCATAAAACTGGATTTTGTGTTTTTCAAAAGGGTTATTGGCGGATCGTTCTTTATACCATTCCCGGTATTGTTAAGAATAAAATTATTGGTCGCAGCTATTGTATGCAAGAGCACAAGTACTCAATAAAACACTGGTCAAAAGACGACCGTCCAAGAGAAAAACTACTATTGTCAGGTGCAGAAAACCTCAGTAATTCCGAGCTGCTGGCGATCCTTATACAGAATGGAACCCGGGAAAAGACAGCCATTGACCTTGCCAGGGAAATCCTGAAACTTGGCAAGGATAACCTTGGGGAACTGGGCAAGCTTTCTACACGTGAATTAATGAAAATCAAGGGAATAGGACCCGCCAAAGCCATAATTTTAACAGCTGCCCTTGAACTCGGGCGCCGCAGGCAGGTAACCAACCCCCGTGAAAAACAGATCATTTCTACCAGTTCTGACATCGCCCGCTATCTCCAGGTAAAGCTGCAGGATTACCGGCACGAGGTTTTTGCAGTACTCTTCCTCAACCGGGCCAATAAAGTAAACCATTTTGAGATCGTCAGCGAAGGGGGCATCACCGGCACTGTAGCCGACCCCCGCATCATCCTCCGGCGCGCCCTGGAGGAGAATGCCGTAAGTATCATTCTCTGCCACAACCATCCCTCCGGCAGCCTCCGTCCCAGCCGTGCCGACGAGCAGCTTACCGGCAAATTAAAAGAAGCGGCACGCCTCCTCGACATCAGCGTGATCGATCATATCATCGTCAGCGAAAACGGGTATTACAGTTTTGCAGATGAGGGGCTGTTGTGAGTTGGGGTAAGTGTGTTCAAAGTCGTGAGTTCAGAGTTCAGAGTAAGTGCGTTTAAAATCTAAAAATCAGACCTATGGCAGATTACAGAGAATTGATTGCTTTCAAAAAAACGTATGAATTAGCAATGGAGATTTTCCATATTTCCCGAAAATTTCCTTCCGAAGAAAAATACTCCCTAACGAATCAAATCCGTAGATCATCAAGATCTGTGTGCACAAACCTTGTTGAGCATATAGAAGGAGAAGATACAGGGAATATTTTATCAATAAACTCAATGATTCGGAAACGGAAAATGCAGAAACACAGGTTTGGCTGGATTTTTCTTATGATTGTAACTATATTACAAAGGATGAGCACACTTCTCTCTCATTAAAAAACGGGGAAGCCGGGAAACTAATCTGGTATATGATAAACAACCCTGACAAATTCAGATAATATCTCCTGACTCAGAACTCCCGACTCTGAACTCTGAACTCTGAACTCTGAACTCTCCCTAAGCCTGCCCCGCAATCCCCCCGAAATTCATCGGCAATTGTATTTCCTCCAGGTCCTTGATGGGTCCGTTGACCGATTCGTATTTCTGTACATTTTCGGCCAATGCCTTCATGAAGCGCTTGGCGTGCTGGGGGGTAAAAATGATCCTGGATTTCACCTTGCTTTTGGGGGTGCCGGGCATGACATTCACGAAATCGATCACAAATTCAGCATGGGAATGGGTGATGATGGCGAGGTTGGCATATGTTCCTTCGGCCACTTCCTCCGATATCTCGATATTAAGCTGGTTAGGCTGCGCATTAGACTGTTCCATTATTCAATTATTTGCGCAAAAATAAGCTAATTGCAAGAGGATAAGGTTTGGATACCAGGTAAAAAAAGCCGTCCCGGTTTAAAACCGGGACGGCATATAACAATGAAATAAGAAACTAAATTACCTGGCGCCGATATATTCCCATTTCTCGTCGAACGTAGTACGGGGAACGGTCAGGGGAGGTGCAGTTGCACCCGGGTGCCACATGAAATACTTAATAAGGACGTCCTTATTACCCTGTACTGAATTGGCTCCGCTCGGATCAAGTTCTGCACGGCGACCATTTGAGGCAGCGTAAAGCGGTGCTCCTGTTCCCGATGCAGGATTACCCAAATTCGTAGAAGGGCGTGAAGGGTCGCCATAATAGTTAAACACACTTGCCACGGTATTTGTAGCCGGGTCAAAATTCACCACAATGCCAAAACCTCCGTAACCGGTATTTCCGGCAGTAGCTGTATTGTAAAGTGCGTGTCCGCATGAACCCCAGATCGTATTATCGAAAGTTTCACACTGGGAAGCGCCGGTGGTTACCAGGTGTATTTCCCATGCACCTGGGTGGGCATCCAACCAGGGATCACTGTACCCGGGCTGGTTTGTCCACTGTACCAGGTTTGGCGTTACGATATCCGTTACAGGTCCTGTAACCGCGTAAGTGCCATCCCAGGCGTTCTTGGCACCGATCTCCACCACAATTGACTTCTGTGTTGAAATGGTTCCGTCGGCACTAACTGAGGTGATCGTGAATCCCAGGCCATAAAGGTTGCTCGGGTTCATCACTGTTGCATTCGGGATATTAATATAGATCTGCTTGCCAAAATCTCCCTGGTTGAACTGGAAGGTAAATGTACCACCCATGCCGCCAACCTTGGGGGCTTCTGATTCAAGGGTATACCAGGCAGAAGGGAAATGAATGTAATTCGGGTTAGCCGCCTTCACTGCAGCGGTGTCATCCTTAACCACCACAGTTGTAGTGGTGTTGAGTGCATCGGTATTGGCGGCGTCCTTGCGGAGATCACATACCAGGAGCCTCTGTGAAGTGTTCACAAAGTCGATCGGGTTTTTCTTCAGCGTGGCTGGTGTTCCGCCGCCGAGGATCTTTACAAAGGTCTTGCCTTCTTCACCAAGGGGCGTAACCTCTTTTTTCACGCAGGAGGCAAACGCCACTGCGATAAAGAGCAGTCCGTATAATGATTGTTTCTTATTCATTGTGTTTCTATTTTTTAGATTAAGCATTATTGTGCCCACCATACTTTGGTATCCTGGTTATCACCTCCGATTGCAGTGGCAGCAGCATTTGTATTAGCTGTGTTGGAACCATAGGATTGCTGACCATAAGTATAGCGCTGTGGTATCTGGCCGGAGCTATTCGTAGCATCTGGTGCAGGTGTCAGTACAGGCCATCCTGTTCTTCTCCAAAGGTTCCAGCCTCTTTGTCCGTCAGGATATCCGGCAATATATTCCTGGATAGCGATATTCTTGATATTAGCTGCGGTACCGGCCGGGTTTGCAAGGGCAACAGCCGGTTGCGTGAAATAAGCCGGTGCAGGTGCGGCAAGTCCCCATTGTGCAAAGGAGGCGTTGATACCCTGCTGGTACATGGAATTCATGTTCTCAGCGGTCCATCCCCTGTCGGCTGCTTCAGCCCTTGAAAGGAACATTTCGGCTGCTGAAAGGATCACTACTAGGAACTCCCAGTGAGGAAGTTTGGTTCCAGTCTGGGTTAGAAGGGTTCTGATCTTCTGTTTTGCCACCAAAGGCATTTTGCCTTCCGTCGCCGATAGAAGTCATTAAAGCAGTCATAGTGTTGCTTTCACCAAAGTCCTTTCTACCGTTGTAAAGACCCCACCAGGGTGAGCTGAAATTTCCACCGGGATAGCTTACTGTGAAATTATCATCATTGCTGGTGATAATTCCGTCGGGATGGGTCAGGGCAGCATTGAACTGAACAGCAGCATAACCACCCGCAGCGGGATATTTTTTACTCAGCTGGAGCGCCAGCCTGATACGGAGTGAATTGGCCAGTTTTTTCCACTTTGTGACATTACCACCGTATATGATATCTCCGGTAATGGCGCCACCGCCTGCATTGAGCTGGTTCACAGCGCCTGCCAGGTCGTTGATCATGCCGGTGTAAATATCAGACTGCTTATCGAAAACAGGTGTACCGTTACCGCTAAGTGCCTGTCCATAGGGAACATCTCCCCATGAATCCGTAACGAAACTGTAGATATAGGTCTTCATGATCCTTGCAACCGCCTTCATGTTGTCATTCGGGCCGTTGTTGATGATGTTCTGGCAGTCGTTCATCACACCTGAATAGTTACCCTCAAAATTTATCTGGGGTAAAGAATAAAGGGAAACGTCGGTGTACTGCGTTTCGGAAAAGTACTGGCAGTAAAGTCCGCCCCTTGTTGATGTGGCATAGCCGGACAGGTTGGCCGCTACGTTGGTCAGCAAGGCATTATATAACGGGCTGCCGGTAACACCCGGGTTCACGTTCGTATCACCGAAATCAGAGGAATATCTTTTACAACTTGTAAAAAACAAACCCAAAGCCAGGGGCAGGACCGCTAACCTTTGAATGCTTATTTTTTTCATATCAATGATGTTTATTTATTTAAGTTAAAGGTTATCAGAAACCAAGTTTCAGGTTAACACCAAAACCTCTTGTTCCGGGCAGGTTACCAGCTTCACCACTCAGGTTGCTGATCTCAGACGGATCAAAGTCATCGGTTTTAGCGTATATCAGAACAGGGTTACGTGCAGTCAGAGAAAGCACTGCTTGTCTTGCCCATTTCTTGGTAAAGCCCCATTTTTCGATCGGGAGGCTGTATCCTAATGAAACCTCACGCAGTTTCACGAATGTAAGGTCGTACACATAGGGGTCAAATGCCCTTCTGTCGTAGATGGAATGGAAATAGTTCTGAGCATCTACATAATAATCAACCGGGCGACCTGTGTTGTCAACACCGAATACGTGGATACCACCGCCATCGGCTACGGCATCACGGATCGGGTTGCCTTTATCATTCAGAACAGCGGTCCTGGCTGTAAGACCGGAATAAGAACCCCACATGTTGGAAAGGGAGAAGAACTTACCACCGATCTGACCGTCAGCATTGGCTGCCAGTACGAAACGCTTGTATTCAACAGTTGTTTGTGCGCCGAAAGTATGCTTGGGAAGAACTGATCCGTAAGAAACAGCAGGATCGTTCACGTAAAGTCCGCTGGCATCCAGTACCGGCTGACCATTGACACGCTTCATACCGTTTCCGTAAAGCTGACCCCAGTCTTTTCCAACCTGGTGGATCATGTAAGGACCAACAGTTCCCCAGTTACCCTGGATACCTGCAGTCTTGTCAACACCGGGAGCCAGTTCCTTCACTTTATTCTCAGAAAGGATACCCCAGTTGGTATTGATCTCCCACTTCACGGCACTGCTCCAAACCGGGCGACCCATTAATTTGAAGTTCATACCTCTTTTGGTGATCAAACCTGCGTTGGTAAGCAAAGATGTATAACCGCTGGCACCGTTAACGGTAACCGATGTCGGGAAGTCTTTGTCATCACCGCTCCAATAAGTAAATGAAGCACCGATCCTTCTTTTCAGGAATTCAAGGTCGATACCAAACTCCATCTGCCTTGTTACAGAACCCTTGATTGCGGGATCCACTAACTGGTCAGGAGTACCCATCAGGATGTTGCCGTTCCACTGGAACTGACCGGGAGCATAGTTGAAACCAGGGTAGGCATAAGCGCCGATACCGCTGGGGATCTCACCGATGGAAGCTCTCAGTTTACCGAATGAAAGAGCATCAACTTTCAGCAACTGGCTGAAGATAAAGGATATACCAGCAGATTTAGAAATGATATAGGATTTTGCCGGTGGCAAATCAGACATCCAGTCCTGGCGGAGTGTGAAATCCAGGTTCAGGAAATTATCATAAGAGAACGCACCGGTAAGGAAGATCGCGCTGTACCTCTGATCGGTACGGGTGTTTCCTACAGAAGGCTGGTTCTTTGAGTTGGAAATAGAGAAAAGGTTCGGCACGCTCAAACCATTGTTGGTATTGGCGTTATTACCCTTGATGATCTGGCGGAAGATATCCGTACCAAAACTGGCATTAACATTGATCTTATTGTACTTCCTGGTGAAGGTAAGTTGTGCCTCCATATTGGTCCTGTTGGCATTGGAAGTGTTGGTTCCATAATAACCAAGACACTCACCGCAGTTACCGGAAGTCTGTGTTCCGCTCTCTGCCAGATCGGTAGCATACTTCTGCTCAGCCCAGATCAGGTTCTGTTGCTTCCTGTATGTACCTCTCAGCCTCCAGTTCTTATGAAGCTGGTAGTTAAGGGTAACATCACCAAAATACCTGTCTGTATTGGTAACCAGTTTTACAAGATCGAACCACTTGTAGAAGTTATACCAGTAGTTACCGGCGTAGAAAGCTCTTTCATTACTCGGATTGTAAACGGTAGGGTTATTATGGTTCCAGCTTGCCCAGATACCCTGGGGTGTGCGGAGGTCCTTGAGTTCACGCATGATCTTCATATCCAGGTTCCTGTGGAACCACTGGTTGAATGAACCCGTAGTCTGGTTAGAATAAGCATCGTCAAACTCACCGTCCAGTATCGCGGTAGCATAGTTGAAGTTCAGTGAAGCGGTCAGTTTCGAAGTGATATCGATAGTACCGGCAAGGTTCAGTACGTTCTTCTTCATAAAGGTAGTCGGGATCAGACCCTGTGTTTCCACATTGTTGAAACCGATACGGAAAGAAACGTTATCAGTGGCTTTGGAGAAAGACACGGAGTTATTGAACGTGATACCTGTTTCATAATAATCTCTTGCGTTATCCGGCTGAGGCTGCATGGCTGCAGTTGTACCCTCATAACGGTGACCGCCATACCATGAATACCAGGGAATGTATTCCTGGCCAACCATGCGGGGACCCCAGCTGGCGTCATCCGAATAGTCGTGGTAGTATTTGCCATCCAGTTTTTTCCAAAGCTCGGGATCACCCGGCTTCCAGGAGTATTTAAACATATCTGCCGTGTTACCACCGGCATAGGAGTTCTGGTAGTTGGGGAGGATATACACTTTATCCACCTGAACACCCAGGTTCACATCAACACCCATTCCTTTTGCACCTTTCTTGGCCTTTTTCAGTGTGATTACGATCGCGCCTCTTGAACCCTGGGGTCCGAAGATGGCGGCGGCGGCAGGTCCCTGCAGCACGGTGATATCTTCGATATCATCATTGTTTACGTCGTTGATGTTCGGCAGAATGGTACCATCTACAACATAGATAGGCTCACCACCACCACCGAAACCGGTTTCACCACGAAGCCTGACGCTACCTGTACCGGAGTTACCCAGTTTGGCGGCAGACTGACTTCTTACCTGCATACCGGAAACCTTACCCGCAAGGGCATTGTTTACGTTGGTAGAGCGGATCGTGTTCAACTGGTCGCCGGTTACTACCTGGGCGTTCACCGTTGAATTACGAAGTGTCCTTTTCATACCATAGGCACTGGTAACAACAACCTCCGTTCCGGCCACAACCGTTCTTTTGGCCTTTACGGATATGTTGCTCTCAGAACCAACAGTAACTTCGATAGGCTCAATACCACCGGTAATGACCAGCACATCGCCGGTCTTTGCAGTGATACGGAAATTACCGCTGTTGTCTGTGGCCACCCCGGTCCGGGTGTTCTTAATAATGACTGATGCGCCCTGAACTGGGGCGCCTGTCTCATCGGTCACAGTACCGGTGATGGTCCTGGTTTGACCGAACGCCAATGCAGTTAGGAGCATCAGCATCGTAAACAGTGATGCGAATTTTCTCATGTTAACGTTAATTTTTAAAATTTAAAAGCATTGATTATCAGGGAAATCCGTCAATTCCCAGGGTAAGGATCGTATACAAAGACACATTACCCTCTGAAAATGCTGCCGCAATGTAAAACTTTTTTTAACATTTAGTTAATTGAGATAAAAAAAATCCAAACAGTTGTTGGGCTCTTAAAAGATCCACCTGACCTGGGTCTTTAATTCTGGCCCTTGTCCGGGGTTGATTGCCGGAGGGGCCTGTTTGTAAAAGGATTGGGCCAACCGAACCCAAAAACTGAGATTCGGGCTGGCCTTATAGCCCAGGTTCAGGTAAAACCGGGTGCCCTTACCCGAAAATCCGGGGATCGAATAACTGTAAAGGACATCATTCTCAAAGGCGTAAACCCTCGAATCATAGCTATCTGTTTCAAAATACTGGATCCTGGCACTCCCGGAGATCGGTCCCTGAAGTGATTTATATATAATATCTAAAAAGAACAGGTACCCGTTTTCCGTCCCTGACCCCGGCTTTTCATACCATACCAATTCTGTCCGGCTCCGAAAGCTGAGATCGGCATTAACCCTGAAACTCACATGTGTACGCCAGCTTTTCCGGGTCAGGAATTGAAGTTGATTGCTGTTGTTTTCACTACCAGTGACGTTCCCCAGCTTTGATTCAGCCCGGAAGCGGGTATAGATCTCCGTTTGTTTATTGGGTGTACAGGTGAGCAATACCAGCCAATCAGATCCCCTGCCCGGGGCATCCACCCGGTATTTTAGCCAGGGAAACCGATAGATATCCGCATACGTTTCGATCTTCCAGCCTGACCCAGGTCGAAGACAAATTCCGGTAAATAGCCCTCTTTCATTTGTGGGGGAAGTTGATTCTGTAAACGCATTCCCGGAAACCGACTGGTAAGCGGGAGCAATATGCCGGTGCAAGATGGAAAGATCAGCACGGGGGTCCACACTAACCAGCAGACCGTTGATGAACGCTTTATTGAAATTCTGGTCCGCCGCCGCCTCCCCGAAAAAATGCAGGTTCTTATACGTATAACTGTAATCCGCACTCATGTTAAACCATTTCTTCCCGCTTAACGCATATAAATTATAGGGGTCATCCCTCTTTTTGATAGGCACTGAAAATAAATAACCAACCCCGTTAACCGCAACCTGGCCACGCTTTCTTTTATAGGCCACTGTGGAACCAACAGCCGTTTGCGTAAGTACATTCCGGTCGGCCTGTTCAGCCGGACTTCTGTGATAACCGGATGTTAGAATGGATGAAATGAATGGATCACCTGAAGCCGTATCGGAAACAAGATTGGCGCTTAACCGTCGAAAAGAAATAAAGGCTGTGGATTCGATCTTTCCCTTCCTCACGGTTATACCGGCACCCCTGTGAAAAAAGAATTCACCGGAAGAACTGTAGGGCCGCAGCACCGCCGATTGTCTTTTTAGTCCTGTAATATCCGCGCTTTTCTTAAAGGCAAGGCTTTGCCAGTGAACCAGTCCCTGGCCCATGTTCACCGTGAAATCTCCCAATACCAGTGACTGTATGACACCCAGCTTCCGGGCAAAGAAATGGACCGAATAAAAATCAAATCCTTTTTTCTGGGCGCCTTTCAGGAATTGCTCACCGGCATCCTTATCTCCCAGCCACCCGAATTGCAGCAAGTCGTTGTACGAATAACGGTAGCGAAACAACAATCGCTGCGGGCTGCCGGTATAACTTTGATCAGTAGCCGAAATATGCCTCGTTTTGAACACCTGCGACACCCGGAACAAAAGCTGGTGCGTACCTCCCCGGAAGCGTTTCCACAATTCTTCCTTTTGCGATCCGGCTGTTGTCAGCGAAATGAATGGCAAAAGTTTCTGAATGGTCGGAATATCCCAGTACGGTACCGCCTGCAATTCATAGACGCTGATAAAATGGCCTAAAAGCCCGCGGTAAGTAATAAGACTTGCGATCTGCAGGTCGTTGAGTATCCGGAGTTGCCTGAGCTCCCCGGCATCCGCCGTATTGATACGCAGCGGTTCCCTGCTGAATTGTTCCATGTCCTGCAACCATGCATCATCCTCCGTTTCACCCTGTTCCGCTTCCGCGAGATTCTCGAGTTGCTGCTCCCTGTTTACGGGCACCTCCTGGCAAAAACCGAAAGCGGAATGAAAGATCATCACCAGTACGCATATGAAATTACGCCTCTTCATTTTTTCTCTTTCTTCCAGTCAAACTGCAGCATCAATCCCGGTGTGACTCCCAGTTGTGGATGATATTGCGTAAGGATCTCCATGTGAAGATTACCCTTTGTTAATCCCGCTCCCAGCCAGCCCGATGCAGTGGCCGCTGAGAACCCGCCCTTAACCAACAGCCAGGGAATGAACCTGTATTGCATCCCGGCATTTACATTCACCGGCCGGTCTTCTTCTTTACTGATCTCAGCGCTTATGAAGAATTTTTCAGAGGCCTCATATCCCATCCCGAACGTATATACCGATGCGATCCGCTCCTCCCTGCGTTTTCCGAATTTCCCGCCGGCGGGGTTGTCGATATGAATGCCTGTGTGAAATTTTTCGGTAATATGTAACAGAACCCCCAGTTCGGCACTGATGGCCGATGCACTCCCATAACCCGAAGCGATCCGGATCCCATTATAATTGAATTGCAGTCCCGCATCCAGCTTCTTCCCCAGCGATCTCGCATAGGCAATTCCCAATTGGCTTTCGTTGTAATCACTGAACCCGGAATAATTGGCTTTCAAACCGAAATTCCCGGAACCTGCCGGGAACCCGATCACCGCGGTGTAGTAATTAAGTTCACCCAGCAAATACTTTCGTTCACCGTAAAATGCTATTGCTGTATTTTTCAACCGGGCCAACGCGCCCTGGTTCGTCGTAATAGAAAAAAGTGTGGAATGATTCCGGCTATACGCACCCAATCCCGTACCGGTTGCCGTCAGGGGCCGCCGGAGCGTCTGCGCGGAAATATCAGCGTTAAATAACAAGAGGAGCAAACCCCACATGAACCTTTTACCCACGATTTCCTGGTTTACGCATGAAAATTAATACCGGAACCGGGTCCGGCAATTATTAAAACACCGGAATATTTCGGGGTTTTAAACGTCCTCAAAAGCTACATTTGCGGCATGGAAATACTCGACGGGAAAAAAGCCGCGCAGGCGATCAGGGAAGAACTGAAAATGGAAGTGGCGCAATTGGCCGCCGAAGGCAAAAAAATACCGCACCTGGCCGCCATCCTGGTGGGTAACAACGGTGCGAGCGAAACTTATGTGGCTGCCAAGGTAAAAGCCTGTGAAGAAGTGGGCTTCCGGTCCACCCTGATACGTTTTGATGCCGATGTTCCCGCCATCCGGCTGCTGGAAAAAGTGGAGGAGCTGAATAACGACCCCGATGTGGATGGTATTTTAGTCCAGCTCCCCCTTCCAAAACATATCCCCGAAAGCGATGTGATCGATACCATTGATCCCGATAAGGATGTGGACGGTTTTCACGCGGTGAACGTGGGTAAACTGGTGCAGGGTCTTCCCGCTTTTGTATCCGCCACACCGCATGGTATCATGCTGCTCCTGGCACATTATAAAATTGAAACCAAAGGGAAACATGCTATCGTGATCGGCCGCAGCAATATTGTGGGAAGGCCGATGAGCATTTTACTGAGCGCGAATACCAACCCCGGTAACTGCACGGTTACGCTCTGTCATTCCCAGACCAGGAATTTAAAGGAACTCTGCCTGCAGGCCGATATCATTGTTGCGGCGCTGGGCAAAGCCGAATTCGTAACGGCCGATATGGTGAAAGAAGGCGCCGTGGTCATCGATGTGGGTATCACCCGCATGGAAGACAGCACCCGGAAGAGCGGTTTCCGTCTGAAGGGTGACGTGCAATTTGATACGGTGGCTCCCAAATGTTCCTGGATCACCCCGGTGCCGGGTGGCGTGGGACCTATGACGATCGCTGCGCTGATGAAAAACACGTATGCTTCCTGCATGCAGAAAAACTAATGGAAATGAATCAGGTGATGCGAGAAACGGTGAAGCTCCCCGTGATGGAACATTTTTATACTATCCAGGGCGAAGGCTATCACCAGGGAAGGGCCGCCTACTTTATCCGGCTGGGGGGTTGTGATGTGGGATGTGTATGGTGCGATGTGAAAGAGAGCTGGGACGCGTCAAAGCACCCGCTGCTGGATGTCCGAACCCTGAGTTCGGAGGTCAGCAAGACCCCGGCTGAAATAGTGGTGATCACAGGAGGTGAGCCATTGATGTATGACCTGGATGAACTGACGACCGAATTGAAGTCCGCGGGACTGAACACACATATCGAAACATCCGGTGCGCATCCGCTGAGCGGTAACTGGGACTGGATCTGTCTTTCACCCAAAAAATTCAAAGCGCCGTTACCGGAGATCCTGCCCTTCGCGAATGAACTCAAGATCGTTGTTTACAACAAATCGGACTTTGAATGGGCCGAAAAATACGCGGCACTGGTATCGCCTTCCTGCAGACTTTACCTCCAGCCAGAATGGGATAAAGCCGCCGAAATGACCCCGTATATCATTGACTACATCAAATCTCACCCGAAATGGGAGCTAAGCCTGCAGTTGCACAAGTACATCCATGTGCCCTAAGCAACTTATTGGCCGCTATTTTCCTCTTTTTGCAGGACTAAATTTGAAGTAGTTTCGTTATTTATATGTCAATCCATTTCATGAAAATCCTTCGATACTTATTGTCTCCCGGCTTTTTACTTTTCCATTTTTACGTTTCGGAGGCCCAAACCTATGACCCGTCCAAAGTAAACCCCAAAGCCGTGGCCCTGTACACACAGGCGCAGGAAAGGGCCGAAGATGAAAATTAT
>JBGATE010000332.1:0-1338 GCA_044229375.1 Chitinophagaceae bacterium | reverse complement strand
CACAAGGTACAAGGCACAAGGTACAAGGCACAAGGTACAAGGCACAAGGTACAAGGCACAAGGTACAAGGCACAAGGCACAAGGTACAAGGCACAAGGTCTTTAGCAAACGATTCACTCCTCATATCTGACATCATAAAGCGTGAAGTTTTTTTATATATTCAAAGCAATTCCAATATGATGAAGAACTATTAGTTTATCAACGACCTCAAATACCCTTTAAGGGAATGGGGCGGAACTGAAAGCAATGCAAAAAAAATTGCCAGCCCAATGGCTGGCAATTCTCTTCGGAACTGATCTTGTTTAATACTTATTACCGGATATGCACTTTCCCTTCCGCAAGTTTTGTGCCGCTGGCATCGCCCACCATTACAAAATAAATACCGCGGTTCACCTGGCGCAGGTCGATGTTCATTAATGTATAGGGACCGGCGATGGGGAACTGGCGGTCATAGACCCTTGCTCCCTTCGCGTCCACGATAATGATCCTTCTTTGCGTACTGTTCCCTCCGGCATTATAATAAGAAACGGTGAACCTTCCGTCATTGGGGCTGGGGAAGATGAACAACTTGTCACTTTCCTTCGCATCGATCACCACATCGGTGGATTGCGCTGCGCAGGTAAGACCGCTTCCGAATACTTCCTGGATCAAAACTTTGTAAGTACCTACCTGTTCCACATTCACCACCCGCGTATTACCTGTATTCGTAACCGGGCTGGCATTGTATAACCAGGCGGTTGAGAGAACGCCGCCGGTGGAAATGCTGGGGATGGCCGTAAGCGTGGTGGTTTGACCCGGCAACAACGTAGTCAGCGGGCTGGCGGATAAGCTTACCGACGGAAGCTGGCGCACCGTTAGCGTTGCAACACCCGAATTGACAGGCGCTGAGCAGGTAGCATTGGATACCTGGCAGCGGTACTGGTACGTATTTACGGAAGTGCCCGCGTTCGTGAGGGTAAGTGTAGCGGTATTCGTGCCGGAATAGATTCCGCTATTGGCAATATTGGTCCAACTGGCCGGGGTGGTAGTGCTTACCTGCCACTGGTAGTTGATCGACTGGCTGCTGCTGGCAGTGATTGCGAAACTGGTTGGACTGCCGGAACAGATCTCCTTATCGGTTGGCTGTGCCGAGATCGCCACCGGGTTGATCACGGTAAGCGTAGCCGGGTTGGAGGTAACGGATGTAGCGCAGGCCGAAGTGACCACAACGCGGTACTGGTTTCCGTTCATACCTGCCGTAACACCGGTAGCGGTGTAAACGGTGTTGGTGGCGCCAGCGATATCACTAAAAGGACCACCGCCTGTGCTCAGTTGCCATTGGTAACCCGAAGCATCCGT
>JBGATE010000331.1:0-1465 GCA_044229375.1 Chitinophagaceae bacterium | reverse complement strand
ACATCCATAGGGGGCGATCAGGGATTTCCAGGCCAGCACTTTGGCATACTGCTCATCCGTTCCCGAAAAACCAATGGAACGCGGTGTGAATCCACCGGCATCACTTTCCATAGCCAGGATATGCTTTTCGTTTTTGGCATTTGCTTCCTCTGCATATTTATTACCACCCCTTAAACCGTTTTCTTCATTGGCAAATAATACAAAACGGATCGTTCGCTTCGGTTTGTATCCACTTGCCACTAAGGCCCGCATGATTTCAATGGTCTGCACACAACCCGCTCCGTCGTCATGCGCCCCCTCACAATTATCCCAGCTGTCCAGGTGACCACCCACTGTGATGATCTGATCAGGAAATTCGGTTCCCCTTAATTCACCAATCACATTATGTCCGATCGTATCCGGCAAAAACTGTCCGTTTGTTTTAATACTGATATTGATTTTTCCTTTTGATACCGATTGACTTAATAAATCCGCATCCCTTAATCCAATCGCCACGGCCGGAATTTTTTCATAAGCCGAATCATAACGGGTAGCCCCGGTATGTGGATGATTATCGGCTGCATGACTCATGCTTCTGACTATAACTGCCTTGGCTCCGTATTTCGCTGCACGGCTTGGACCCTGTCCGCGGTACTGGCCCGCATCCCGGTAGGATAAAAAAGTATTGACATAGGTTGGATTGAATTTGTAATTATAGAAGACGATCTTCCCCTTTACCTCATCCATTCTTTTTTCCAGTTCATCAAAAGAATTAACCAGCATCACTTCCCCGCTCACCCCAGCAGGACCGGTTCCTACTGAATTTCCCAGGGCCACGATATCATAATTTTTTCGCATGAGCCGGGCATCCGGTTTGTTAGGATTTTTTGAAGAGACCAGGATATTGCTCCACATTTCATCCTTTCCGCCGCGAATCCAATGTGGCACCATACATTCCTGCAGCCAGGCCTGGTTGGCTCCGCTTTCCTTCATGGTTTTCAAACCCCACTGCTCGGCCTTCACCATTCCTGCCGAACCTGCCAGACGGGCACCCACCTGTTTGGTCAGGACCCTTAAATTTTCATAAGCCCTTCCATTGGTCAGTATTTCATCGGAAATTTTCTTGATCCAGGCCGAATCAGACTGCTGAGCCTGAAGCAGGGAATTCATCCCCAGCAACCCTAAAAACAGGAATAGTTTTCGCATCCGGAAATTTTTTCTAAAGATAACCGAAATGTAAAAGAAGGGGCTGAAGTTTTGATATAAACGGTAAACCCGGCTCCGGTAAAAAGGTTACCTTCGGCAACTGATTTTAAATAATATGCGGATCGGAATTGTTTGTTATCCCACTTTCGGAGGTTCCGGAGTGCTGGCCACAGAACTGGGAAAGGCCCTGGCCCAGAAAGGGCATATGGTACATTTTATTACCTACCAGCAGCCGGTAAGACTGAATGAGTTCATGCCGAATATCTTTTACCATGAAGTG
>JBGATE010000330.1:0-1758 GCA_044229375.1 Chitinophagaceae bacterium | reverse complement strand
CGGATCCGGGCCGGATGACTTCCACAAAGGCCCCCGAGGGTGTTCTTTGGGTGGTTATCTTTTTATCAGCCAGGTATTTTTCGATCTCGGCTACCTCAGCCACCTGGATCTCTTTCTTGATCCTCTCCTCATCCAACCGGGCAAGGCTGTCGTTCTCAAAAACACCCAGCACCTTAACATAGGTAAGCACGCGATCGCCGCTCTTGAATTCTTTCGGAATATTATCCGGCGCCCGCTTGATGAAGGTGTCGATCATCTGCGTCGTCACCACGCTGTCGCCCACATGAAGGGTCGTCCATAATTCAGCGATATCATAGGTTCTCCCGGCCGTATTGCTGACAAACAGGTAAACCGGAAGCCCCTTTTGCGTACTGAAAAGCACACTGTCATTGATCTTCTGGGTCAGGGATATCTTGATGAAATTTCCGTTACGGACAAGTTGCGTGTCTTTGCTCCTGAATACCTGGTAGGGCATTCCACCCGGTGTTTTTTTGTACGAGGTCTTACCGCAACCGGCCATCAGCGCGGTGCCGGCCAGTAAAATCCATACCATGGTTTTGATAGTCTTCATCCTTTGTTATTGTTTATTGTAAAAGATTTTCATTTTCTTTCAGCACCTCTTTGAACCGCTGCACTGTTTTTTCAAGGGAATCGCTGCTGCGGCCGCCGGAGGCATTGTAATGTCCGCCCCCTTCAAAGTATTTACGCGCAAAGGTATTGCAGTCAAACTCCCCCTTGCTACGGAAACTCCATTTCCGCTCTTCGTCGCGGTCGATCACCAGCGCCACCATCTTGATTCCCTGGATGGATTGCGGGACATTGACCAGTCCTTCGGTATCCCCGGTTCGGATCTCGTATTTCAGCAGGTCGGATTTGGGGATGGCAATGAGCGCCGTATTGTATTCATAGAAAACTTCCATCCGGTTCATAAGGACATGTCCCACGAACCGCAGCCTGTTCTCCAGGAAATTATCGAATAGTTTCTCGTGCACATGCATGTGTTCAAGCCCCCTCTCCTTCAGGTCGGCCACCAGCCGGTGCACCCCGGCATGGGCGGAGGAAAAACGGAAGGAACCGGTATCGGCCACTACGCCGGCATACAGGCACTCAATGATGGCCGGGTTGAACTTAGTGACATGTCCCGAGTCATAGATAAGATCATAGATCATCTCGCAGGTGGAACTCTTGGCCGTAATGCTTACCCCATAATCAAAAGAATCCGCATCCGGTTCCTGGTGATGATCGATCAGGATCTTGATGCAGGTAAGCTGCTTCAGCTTCTCCGTCATCGTTTTGGTGCGGTGAAAGATGTTGAAGTCGAGGCAAAACAGCCAGTCCGCCGCATTCAGCGCCGATTCAGCCCGCTCCTTCTCTTTTTCAAAGTCCACTACTTCGTTCGTACCCGGCATCCAGTTCACCCATCCGGCCCAGTTGGTGGGCGAGATCACGGTAACCTGGTGTCCGAACTGTACCAGGAAATGCTTTAAGGCCAGCGAAGAACCCATTGCATCGGCGTCGGGTTTCTGGTGCGTGGTTATCACTATGTTGCGCGGCTGCCCGAGAAGGGGAAATATGTCCTGGATGGGTTTCAAAATGTTTGCAAAAGTAAGGGAAAGTCATGAGAGACAGTTTAGAGTTTAGAGTTCAGAGTTCAGAGTCGGACCCTGAAATTGTATAGTTTAGTACTGGTTTCCGCGAATCACTAATGAAATCTGCAATTTCACGACTTTTAGATTTTCAGTTCGGTGCTGATTTGGT
>JBGATE010000032.1:289-19896 GCA_044229375.1 Chitinophagaceae bacterium | reverse complement strand
GGGGTGCAGACCCAGTGCCTTCAGTTTTTCTTCAATCTCCAGCGTGGTTCCGAATGCGGGGATCATGACAATATCGTCCGTTGACAAACTTTCAAAAGGAATGAGTTGTTTTCCATGCGTGTCCTGTAAGAATTCAATGCCATGCGCAAGCAGATCGGCGTTCACCTGCGGGTTGTGGATCATTTCGCTGAGCAGGAAGATCCTTTTCCCGGGATTTTCTTCCACGGTTCGGAAAGCGATCTCAATGGCATTCTCCACCCCGTAACAAAAACCGAAATGCCGTGCCAGGAAGATCTGCAGGGGGCCAAAGTCAAGCAGGGTGGGTGTGAAATTCCTGCCCGATGGCGAGGCAGGATCTTTCATCTTATCCAGTTCCTTTCTTTTTTTCTTTACGGCACTGATCAGGGGGCTGCGGTAGATGATGGGGACGTCGAAGCTTTTCATGATGCAAAGTTAAGCAGTCTGCAGTCTTCAGTTGGCAGTCTGCTGTCGGCAGTCCTCAGTCGGCAGTCTGCAGTAAATAAACAACTGTAAAACTATGGGCTTTAAGCTGTGGGCAGGGTGTAGAGAATACTAAACTATCGGGATCTGACTGCCGGCTGCCTACTGCAGACTGCCGACTGCCTACTGCCTACTGCCAACTCCCCTCTTCTTCTTATCTTCCCGTAAAGTTGAAACCATGCGTTGCCTCTTGTATGCTTTTGTCATTTCCATATTGTTCGCTTCCTGCAAGCTGATGAAGAAAAAAGAGGAAGTCAAAACCCCCAAAACCGCAAGCAGTATGATGAACCGTTTTAAACCTGTTGAGTGGGCACATAACACCAATATCTATGAAGTGAATATCCGGCAATACACGATAGCCGGCACTTTCAATGCCTTTGCGGAAGAACTGCCGAGGTTAAAGGAAATGGGGGTGAAGACACTCTGGCTGATGCCGGTCACACCGATCGCGCAAAAGAATAAGAAGGGGAGCCTGGGCAGTTACTATGCCTGTTCGGATTATACCGCCATCAACCCCGAGTTCGGCACCTTGCAGGATTTCAAGAACCTCGTGAAGCTGGCGCATGAAATGGATATGAAACTGATCATCGACTGGGTGGCCAATCACACCGGATGGGATCATCGCTGGACAAAAGAGCATCCCGAATATTATAAGAAGGATTCCGTAACAAAGGATTTCCAGGTCGCCTCCGGCATGGAAGACATCATCGAACTGGATTTCAGCAATCCTGAACTGCGCAGGGCGATGACCGATGCCATGCAATTCTGGGTCACCGAATGCGATATCGACGGGTTTCGCTGCGACCTTGCTTTTTGGGTGGAGCTGGATTTTTGGAAAGAGGCCCGGCCGCAAGTGGATGCGGTAAAACCCCTGCTCTGGCTGGGCGAATTCGATGAACTGGACAACCCGGAATACGGCGAGGCTTTTGATGCCAGTTATACCTGGACCTGGATGCACAAGGCAAAGGATTTTTACGAGGGTCGGATCGCGCTGGATTCTTTGACCTATATCCTGACCCGCTACGATGATCTTGGTGACAGCACGATGCGGGCCTGGTTCACCACCAATCATGATGAGAACAGCTGGAACGGTACCGAGTATGAAAAATACGGGGACATGGCAAGGGCCCTGGCCGTTTTCAGCTGTACCTGGAACGGTATTCCGTTATTATATTCAGGACAGGAATTGCCCAATAACAAACGAATCAAATTCTTTGACAAGGATACCATTGCCTGGACGGGAAAAAACGCGTTGCATGATTTCTATAAAGCGCTGCTGAACTTGCGGGCGAATAACCCGGCCCTCCGCAGCGGCGATCCGTCAGTACAGACATTCCGACTCAGGACCTCCGATCCAAAAAAGGTATTTGCGTTTCTCCGCAGGAAGGGAAATAAGGAAGTGCTCGTGGTACTGAACCTTTCCGCGCAAAAGGACCTTCATTTTGAGATCACCGATCCGAAGCTGACGGGTATTTATAAGAATATTTTTTCCGGTGCCGCGAATGATTTTACCACCGAACGGTCATTTGAGATGCAGGACTGGGAATACCTGGTGTATGAAAAGTAAAATAAATTCCGGTATGTACCTGAATGGGCAGTAACGTCACTAAAAAAACCGCTTCCAATTTTGAAGCGGTTTTTTTTATCTGTGCTGAATGAACAGTTTACTGTATTAGTCTTCCAGGATCAGCGGGTACCTGTATACGGCACCGGGCGCCTCGGGGTAGATCCCTTCAAAATATACACTTCCTCCATTTGCATTCCGAATGGCATTGGCGAGCTGATCCAGGCTGGTGATATCCGTGTCATTCACGCTGATGATCACAAAACCTTCCTGCATCCGGGTCTTGCTGAAAGCGCCACCGGCTGTTATTTTCTTCACCAGCACGCCGCCCTCTATTCCGTACTGGGAGGCTTTGGCCTTTGACAGGTTTTCCAGTTCGGCACCCAGTGTTTCACCGATGGGCGCTACGGCCAGTTCATCCAGTTTGCCGGCAGATTCTTTCAGGGTGATGCTGGCATTGTACTCCTTGTTGTTCCGGTAATAGGTTATCGGCAGTTTATCGCCGGGTTTGAAGCTGGCCACCTGCGCGCTCATTTCAAGTCCTGAGGCGACGGGGTTGCCGTTCACTTTGGTGATCACATCGCCTTTCTTCAGTCCCGACTGGGCAGCCGCGCCATCTTGCGGAACCGCCAGTACATATACGCCCTGGCCATCGTTGAGGCCGGCCTGTTTTACCAGTCTTTCATTTTCGGTGTCAACGGAAGGATAGCTGATGCCGATAAATCCTCTTTTCACATCACCGTATTGGATCAGGTCGTTGACGATCTTTTTGACAATATTGACCGGGATGGCGAAAGAATAACCGGCATAGGTACCTGTGGGGGCATAAATAGCGGAGTTGATACCCACCAGTTGTCCGTCGGTATTGATGAGGGCGCCACCGCTGTTTCCCTGGTTTACGGCCGCGTCGGTCTGGATGAATGATTCGATCGGGGTGTTGCTCTGACGGCTGTTGATTCCGATGCTTCTTCCCTTTGCGCTGACGATACCGGCGGTAACGGTTGTTTCAAGCGTAAGCGGATAACCGATTGCCAGTACCCATTGCCCCAGTTTCACATTATCGGAATTGCCATAAAGCAGGAAAGGCAGGTTATTGCCATCGATCTTCAGCACTGCCAGGTCGCTGCTGGGGTCTTTCCCGATCACCCTGGCCTTATACGTCTTTTTGTTGTGTAGCGTCACCATGATCTCTTCCGCCACGCCCTCGCCGCCATCTGAGATCACGTGGTTATTGGTGACGATATAGCCATCTTCGCTGATGATGACACCGCTTCCGCTGGCTCTTTGTTCCGGCTGGATCCGCTGGTTAAAGATATCATCACCGAAAAAACGCTCAAACAGGTCTTCCATACCGTTGCTACGGTTACGGCCCAGGTTATTGCTCACTTTTTTGGCCGGGATCTTTGTCTTGATATGCACCACAGCGGGCACAGCCGCATTGGAAGCCTTTGTAAAATCGACCGGCTCTCCGGCACCGGTGACATTGTCATAGAAACCGGCATAATTCACCGGTAATTTTCCGTCCTGGGTGGATTGAACCAGGTCCCCGTTCTTCCCCGGGGTGAGTTTACTGTAGATCATCACACTGCCTACGGCAGAAACGGCACTGATGGCCACGATGAGT
Source organism: Chitinophagaceae bacterium (assembly GCA_044229375.1). Classification (GTDB taxonomy): domain Bacteria; phylum Bacteroidota; class Bacteroidia; order Chitinophagales; family Chitinophagaceae; genus JJ008. The sequence goes on along the minus strand of JBGATE010000032.1, from coordinate 16,207 downwards.
AAAATCTGTTTTAGTTTCATAGCGCTATATACTTTTTATCTTTTTTGGGTTGAGTAAAGTTCGGTTTTGCAAATTACATGCCGCTGCTCTACAAAGTAACAAACTGTCATAACAGTATCCCGTTCCGCCGGTTCAGTTTAACAAATCTTTACTAAGAGCTTCGTACTTCTTTTTACAGGATAAAAATAATACGATTTTCTGTCAGGAAACATACCCTTCTTCAGGTATTTGTCACAGGTTTGACAGGAAGGACATCGTATCAACCCCGTCGGCATAGTCAGCGATTCCCGGGCTCTGGGCCCTGCCGAAGGGGGTATATCCCCTTCCTACGATGCATTGCAGGTCCGTTTCGGTTTTCAGCGATAATTCCAGTTGCAGCGGGTCGCTGTAAAAGGCATAGTTTAACTGGCTGATGGGGGAGAAAATGGCGGCTTCCTCTACCAGCAGGAGGGAGCCGTTGGTCATGTAATATTTTTTGTTAAGCAGGTGCAGGGCCAGGTTGTAATCGTAGTTGTTCTTGTACTTATGATGATCGGCCAGGTAATTGTATTTCCGGAATGCCTCCAGCAAGGTTATAAAATCATAGCCTTCCGGCACATAGATCTTTGTCACGTTGCGGCAGCCCAGCCCGAAATAGAGATACACATCATCCGCCAGTAGTTCGAGTTCCCCCGGGGTCTCGTTCCCCGTTAAAAGGGCAACCGAGGTTTTATTCCGCCGGATGATATGCGGGTATTTCCCGAAATAGAAATCGAAATAGCGGGAAGAATTATTGCTTCCCGTAGCGAAATAGGCATCGCATCCTTTCAGCATTTCAGCGAAACGGGTCATGGTCCCGGCCGTTGAATCCCATTCCCCGATCTTTTCCACCAGGTGTTTGATGAGTACCTGGTCGCGGGAAGAAGGCCTGATGATAGCCCGGTGTCCGCTGATGAAAACAGCCATCCAGTCGTGGAAACCCACCAGGGGAAGGTTTCCGGCCATAATGATACCGACATTTTTGGTTGTTTTCTCTTTTTCGGCGCCGGTATACCGGGCCACCCATTCTTCCAGGATGTCTTTTTGCAGGAAAGACCGGCTGATATGCTGAGTAGCCAGTTCAACAAACTCCGGTATGAACCAGCCATTTTCGAGCGCGGCTTTCTCTTTTGCCTGTTGCCAGCCTGATTCATTCCCGGAAATATATTCCCCGAGCCTCGACAATAAATCAATACGGTATGGTAAATTCATCCCTGTTGGTTAATTTTGCAGGGGATCGTTATACCTGCAATTCGCGTGCAAAATACCATATCCGGCACAGGAAATCAGGAATGATGATCCACTAAGACGAAAAATAATTAATCTTAGCTCTGTACATTTTTATTTCAACCCGTAAAAAAGTTTTATGGCTATCAAGATCACAGAAGAATGTATCAATTGCGGTGCCTGCGAACCCGAATGCCCCAATAATGCCATCTATGAAGGCGGTGTAGAGTGGGCCGTTTCAGATGGTACCACGGTGAAAGGTTCTTACACGCTGATGGACGGCACCGTTGTGGATGCGGACCAGAAAAATGCCCCTGTATCCACAGATATTTACTATATCACACCGAATAAATGTACGGAATGCCAGGGTTTTCATGAAGAGCCCCAGTGCGCGGCTGTTTGCCCGGTCGATTGCTGTGTGCCGGATGAAATGTACCGTGAAACAGTAGAAGACCTCATGGCGAAGAAAGGCAGGCTCCATATCTGATCGTGCGGGGACTGTGCATAAATTGTGCCCCGGATTTTTCGGTATCGGGCAAAGTTGCTGTAACTTGGTTGTATTCTCTCTGAATATAGCAGTATAAAAACTGCCTAAGGAGTGGCGGGTGATATTTCCCGTCGTAAAAAGGTGAAGGAGAAACGGCCTTCACCTTTCTTATTCCCCTCCCCTAAAGGGCCGTGTCAGATGTACCTTAAGGTATGCGTAAGTGTCACTTTTTCCCGAAATTTCTCAAACAGCCCGGGATTTCTGATATTTTTTGTTAATGCTGCTGCCGGTTACTTTCCAAGGTTGTGTATCTTAATAATTTCAGTAATATTTGCAGCAGTAAAACCACTATACAACCCATAATGAAGAAGAATATTGCGCTGGTGACCGGCGGTTTTTCAGGCGAGGCGGTGATATCCTATAAAAGTGCCCGAACGATCAGCAATAATCTCGACCGCGAACGTTTCGAGGTCTACCTGATCGATATCAACCAGAAAGGCTGGTTCTATGAGGCGCAAGACGGTTCGAAAACGGAGGTTGACAAGAATGATTTCAGCATAACAGTTAAAGGGGAAAGGATCCGCTTTGACGCGGTCTTTATCGGGATGCACGGCACTCCCGGTGAGGATGGCAAACTGCAGGGTTATTTTGATACCCTTGGGATCCCCTATACATGCTGTGATGCCGCCACTTCCGCGATCACTTTCAACAAACGTTATGCGGTGGCTGTTGCAGGCATGTCCGGAATTGCCGTGGCAAGATCCGTTGTTTTATTCAGGGAACATGCGGTCAGTCCGGACCAGGTGGCGGAGGGTCTTCAATTCCCGGTATTTGTTAAACCGAACAACGGTGGCTCCAGTATCGGAATGTCTAAAGTGGATGCCTTCACCGGGGAATTCGGTTTGGCCATTGAAAAGGCATTTAAGGAAGACAACCAGGTGCTGGTGGAAGAAATGGTGGCAGGCCGGGAATTCACGGTGGGTGTTTTTCGTTCAAAAGGAAATATCATTGTATTGCCCCTTACCGAAGTGAAGGCGCACAGCGATAAGGCATTCTTTGATTTTGAGGCCAAGTACCAGGGAAAATCCACGGAAACCACCCCGGCAGAAGTGGATGAAGTGATCGCGGACAGGATCAGGGATACTGCCCGGAAAGTATACGAGGTATTCAACTGCAGGGGCGTGGTGAGGATCGATTTTATTTATAATGAAAAGGAAGAGAGGCCCTATATGCTGGAAGTGAACACGATCCCGGGACAGAGCAAAGCGAGCATTGTGCCGGAACAGGTGAAAGTGATGGGCTGGAGCCTGAAGGAATTTTATACCAAACTGGTGGAAGAAGTTTTATAGACGAAAACAGAACAGGTTCCGGAAAACAATAATTGAACCGGGGAAAATTAAAAAATATGCTTTGCTGAAACAGATCACACATCGTCCTCTCTGGGTGAATATTTTCGCCGGCCTGGTACTGGCCGCGGCGGTCTTTTTCCTGTTCCTTTCCTCTTTGAAATGGTTGACAGGTCATGGCAAAGCCGCTACGGTTCCCTTTGTGGCCGGAAGATCCTATGCGGATGCGAAGGCTATTTTGAAAAAAGCCGGGTTCAGTGTAGAGATCCAGGACTCCATATATGTAGATACGGCAAAACCCATGACCGTACTCAAGCAAATACCCGACGGAGACGAGGTGGTGAAATCCAACCGGACCATCTACCTGGTTGTCAGCCGGTCCATTCCCCCCGTCATGGAAATGCCCAACCTGGTAGGGTATAGTTTCAGGAATGCCGAAATGGTGTTGAAGAATATGGACCTGCGTATCGGGGATACCACTTTCAGACCCGACTTTGCGCGGAACGCGGTACTGGAGCAATTATACAATGGCGCGCCTATTGCACCCGGTACCCCCATCCGGAAAGGAAGCGTAGTATCGCTAGTACTGGGTGACGGGGTGGGCAAGAAAGAATTTATAGTACCGGATATAACCGGGATGACTTTTTGCGATGCAAAAGAATTACTGGAAGGACACGGTATCATTATTGGAGCCGTTGTGGGCGATGCTGATGTGGAAGACACCTGCAGTGCTTATATTTACAAGCAAAATCCCGAACGGTTCGATGAGGAAAAGAAATTCCAGCGGATCCGCAGCGGGCAGACAATGGATGTATGGTTGCAGGTAAGTAAACCCGCAAGGGACAGTACGATAAAATCACCGGCGGATGAGATGCCTGCTGATAAGCCCAAAAAGACCGAAACGGATGCCGGCGGTTATAACTAAATTGAAAAGATTATGGAACATATCTCTGTTGAAGAACTCAAGGCCCGCATGGATGCCGGTGAAAAAATGAACCTGATCGACTGCCGCGAGCCCCACGAATATGCCGAATTCAATATCGGCGCGACCCTTATTCCCCTGGGAAAATTCCTGACCTTCCAGGTGGACGAACTCGAGGACCTGAAAGACCAGGAGGTCATTATCCACTGCCGCAGCGGGGTACGCAGTGCCAAAGCCTGTCTGCTACTGGAGACCATGGGCTTTAAAAACACGAAGAATCTTACGGGCGGAATGCTGGAGTGGCAGGAGAGGTTTGGAGTTAGGAGTTAGGAGTTAGGAGTTAGGAGTCGGCCGATTATAGTTCAAAACTCTTGCCTGCAACCCGCAGCTCAAAACCCGCCGATCAGGACTTATAGCTTAAGGATCGATGTTCAATGATCAATTCTCAATCATCAAAGCGTTCCTTCCTCCACGTATTTGTCCTATAGTTTGATATTGACCGCGATCACAACGTTTCTCCCTGCCATCGGGAAATAATAATTCTCCGTCGTGGTTGTTCCTCCGTAAATGTAGCTGTAGGTATAGCCGTTCGGTTCGTACAGGGTACTGAAAATATTATTCACCTGTGCGATGATGCTGAGCTCCTTCATTTTTTTCATTTTCAGCGTATAGATGGCGCGGATATCCTGTATAAAAAAAGGATCCAGTGAACGGTTCTTCTGTTCCGTATTGTCCAGGTATTGCCTGCTTACATATTTGCTCAGCAGGCCCAGTTCCGTATTCTTCAGCGGCTGGAAATTCAGGGTGGCGCCGCCTACGACCGAGGGTGAGAAAGCGATCGCCGGGTTGGGATAAACCGTTGCTTTCTGGCCGCCGTTGTCATAGTCGTCGATATATTCTGTGAAGTCCTTTATTTTATTACTGCTGAAGGCAAGACTGGCGGAAGCATTGAACCATTTATTGCATTTCACGGCGCCCTGGATCTCCATGCCTGCGCGATAGCTGTTGGGGATATTGGAACGGGTATAGGCGCCCACATCATTGATCCTGCCCGTCAGCACGAGTTGGTTCTTGTACTGCATGTAATAAAAAGTGGCGGACCAGTTATACTGGTTCTTCATTTGTTCAAGGCTCAGTTCAGTATCATAAAGTCGTTCCGGTAACGGCTGCTGATTCGTGCCCGCTTCAAAATCATCCCGGTTGGGTTCCTTGTGGGCGATGCTGTAAGAGAGATAGGCCTTCCAGGCATTTTTCTTATAAACAACACCCGCCTTTGGGTTGAAGAAATTATAACGGTTGTTCACCCGCAAGGAAGGATTATCCCTGAATCCTTCGATAGCGTATGCAACATGACGGAACTGGAGATCGTAATACAGACTCCAGTTGTTCCGGACGGTGGTTTGTTCCTTCAGGTAAAAGGTGAAATCGGTCTTCTGCGCATCAAGGTCGTACCATTTGCGGGGATGGATGGCTGACCGGGAGGCCCAGATCACTTTTCCAAAATGATTACCATCGTACCGGGTAAGGCTTCCGCCCAATGTCGCCTGTGTCTTGTTGTCTTTGTATTGCAGCGAAAAGATCGTTCCGTAATAATGGTTGTCGAGCCAGAGTTGCCGTACAAAATCAGCACTAAAAATCGTATCGTTTCCGCTTACGGGGTAAGGAAGACCAAAATCGGAATAATCCCGGTCCGCTTTGTATTGTTCGTAATACCCCTTTCCCCTTGTCAGGAAAAGCGCCGTGTTAAAATGGAACCGGCTGCTGAGTTCCTGGTTAAAGAAAAACTGGTAATGGGTCTGGGTGTAATTGTCGGTCTCGTTCTCATACGGAGATCCGGATCTTTCCGTGCCTGCATAATTTACTGTCCGGTTCCCCGCTTCAAGATCGGCTTGCGAAATTCCGTTCCAGGCCTGGTAGGTTTTCTCTTTACCGGAGAAAATATTCAGTCGTAAACCGTTCCGCTTGCCATGATAGGCAGTGCTGAAATAAAAGGACCTGAGTTTGCTGGTGGCCCGGTCGATAAAACCATCACTGCTGATATGCGAAAGCCGCAGGTCGGCAGAAAATTTATTCTTAAGCCCGGTCCCCGCCCGGAGGGTATTCTTCCAGGTATTAAAGGAACCGAAACTGTTATTGAGTTCCAGGTAGGCGTCCTTATTCACTTCATTGGTGCTGAAATTGATACTTGCTCCGAAGGCCCCGGATCCGTTCGACGAAGTGCCCACACCCCGCTGGATCTGAATACTGCCGGTGGAAGAGGAAAAATCGGGCAGATCAACAAAGAAGGTTCCCTGGCTTTCCGCATCGTTATAGGGAATGCCGTTCAGCGTTACATTAATGCGGGTGGCATCGGTGCCGCGGATGCGGATACCGGTATAACCCACCCCGTTGCCGGCATCGGAGTTGATCACCACTGAAGGGGTCTGGTTCAGCAGGAACGGGATATCCTGACCCAGGTTCATCTTCGCGATCTCCTTTTTGGAAATGTTGGTACGTGTTACCGGGGCATTATCTGCGGCCCGGACGGCCCTCACTTCTACGGGTGAAAGGAGGTAAAAACTGTCTTTTGCTTCCGGTTGCTGTGCAACGGATAACAAGACTGTAAACAATGTACAGCCCGACATAATGATCCTCTTCATTTGTTTAATTTTTTCAATTAACAGAAGAGGGAAACGCTGTTGGAGAAAGGATACCATTTATTCCTTCCCTACGCAGGCATTACCCTGACCAGGTTTGCGGGTATGATCTCAGATCCTTACCGGCCAGGCCGGCAGGAACACCCCGGGAAACGCTGAAAAACAGGCCTTTATAATCAAAGGCCAAGAACTTACTGCAAAATTACATCAAAATAATATAGTGCGGTCTGTAACTTTTCCATGCCAGCCTTCGTATTACCAGCAAACCATCAATTATGAAGAAGTTATTCTCCTCTTTATTTTTAATAGTGTTTGCCGGGCTGACCGTTTTTGCGCAGCAAACCGTTAACGACCCCAATGCAGAAAAAAGGACGATAGCCGGTTTTCACGGTATCGATGTGGCCACCGGAATTGAACTCACCTTGACAAAAGGTAATACGGAAGAAGTGGCAGTAAGCGCCGCTGCTACCGGGTTCCGCGACAAGATCATGACCAGGGTGGAGAACGGGATCCTGAAGATCTATTATGAGACCAAAACGGGCTCGATCAATAAAAAAAATGAGACAAAGGGACTAAAAGCATGGGTATCCTACAAATCACTGGATAAACTTTATGCCACCACCGGTGCGGAAGTGAAGATCGATGGAGTATTAGAGGCTTCATCTTTGGATATGAAGGCGAATACTGGGGCCAAAATCGATGGCAAGGTGGATATCGGAACCCTTTCCCTGGATCAGAATACCGGTTCCAAAGTGACCCTCTCCGGTAAAGCCGGAAAACTGGAAGCGGAAGGCAGTACCGGGAGTAAATTCACCGGGGAGGATCTGAGTACCACTACCTGTAATGTACAGGTGAGTACCGGGGCCCGGATAATTGTGAATGCCGAAAAGGAATTACAGGTAAAAGCCAGCACGGGCGGCACTGTAAAATACAAAGGTGGTGCCGGCATACGTGAGATAAAAACCAATACCGGCGGAACCGTTTCAAAAATTTAACAACCCAAAATATGCCGTAGAGACAGGGCATGCCCTGTCTCTGCAGCATGCCCTGTCTCTACAGCATGCCCTGTCTCTACGGAAGGGTAAAATCATAAATACCAAATAAAAATGAAAAAAGTACAATTGATCGCATTAACGCTGTTCATAGGTTCCCTATTATCGGCGCAGCAGGTGAACGATCCCAACGCGGTGGTAAGAGAAGCAAAGGATTTTCATGGCATCAATGTGTCGAGCGCCTTTGATGTGTACCTCAGCCAGGGCGGGGAGGAAGCGGTGGCCGTAAGCGCCACCGAGGAAAAATACCGGGATCGCATCCGGGTGGAAGTGAAAGCCGGCATTTTGTATATCGGGTACGACAGCAAAGGACTTAGCTGGAGCAGCGGCAATAAGAAACTCAAAGCCTATATTTCTTTCAAACAGATCGATCTCCTGAAGGTCAGCGGCGCCTGTGATGTGATGATCACCGGCACCCTAAAAGCAGAAAATTTAAACATCGATCAGTCCGGCGCCAGCGACCTGAAAGGAAAACTGGATGTGAAAAAACTTACGGTTGATCTGAGCGGGGCCTCGGATATCACGGTAAGCGGTTCCGCCACACAATTATCAGTCGAGGCCAGTGGTGCCAGCGGTTTCAAGGGATATGATCTGACCACTGAAACCTGTGATGCAAAGGCCAGCGGCGCCAGTGATATCAAGGTGACGGTGAACAAAGAACTTTCTGCCAATGCCAGCGGTGCGAGTGATGTACGTTATAAGGGCGATGCGGTTATACGCGAATTGCGGAGCAGTGGTTCCAGCAGTGTTTCCAAAGGATAGTCTACAGTTAAAGGGTATAGTCATGAAGAACGCTTCGTCCCGCTTGCCGGAACGGGGCGTTTTTTCTTTGGTAGCGTAGACGGATAAGCTTATCTTTGCCGCTCAACATCGCGAAGTAGAGCAGCGGTAGCTCGACGGGCTCATAACCCGTAGGTCGGAGGTTCGATCCCTCCCTTCGCAACAGGCGCTGCGGGAATTTTAGTCCCGCAGTTTTATTTTATTGCCTTTGGCAATTGAGTAACAACGTTCAGTAGCGCCGGGAGACTTTCAGTTTCTCAACTCCATCATATGTCATTTCTGTTGAATTGCTTTTTTAGTCCCGCGCACTATTCTATATCCTTTGGCAATTCGGATAACTAAGTTCAGATGCTTTGCGGGATTTTCATTTACGCTGAGGGATTTTCAGCCGCGCCTGAAATTATTCTTTTACTCAGTGTATTGAGGATTTGTTCTTTTATGTTGCATATGAAAAATTCATCTCTTGCACCGCAAATTTTAATTTACTATATTGCTATGTTATTCGACAAATTAACCTAAATCAATTTTATGAAAAAAATCCTTGCATCCTGCCTTGTCGTTGCATTATTTGTTTCCTGTAATAAAAATAAAGATGATGATTGCACCCTGAGCTCCAATGCTGTAGCCGGAAATCACCGGATCACGGCCGTGCGTTACAAAGCAACTCCGGCTGCCGCTGAAGTGGATTATTACACCAGTTTGTATACCGACCCCTGTGAAAGAGATGATGTATTCACTTTCAATGCCAACGGAACCTATGTGTTCACCGATGCCGGGATCGTCTGTACCCCTTCCAACAGTGATAATGGCACCTGGTCGCTCAGCGGTAACACTGTTACCATTGATGGCGACCCGGCCAATGTGGATAATTTCAACTGTACTACCCTTACCGTGTCCATGTCAGATTTTTTTGTCGCGGGAGATAAAATAACCATCGTTTTCACACGGCAATAACGATATTGGTAAATAATTGTTTTAAACCGGGATAGCCCGGTTTTTTTGTGCAATTTTGCAGCTCATTCATGAAATCCGGTTTTATCAACATATTCGGGAGGCCCAACGCGGGTAAAAGCACGCTATTAAACGCGCTCATGGGAGAGAAACTGGCCATTGTTTCACCCAAAGTACAAACCACGCGTCACCGGATCAAGGGCATCCTCACGGAAAAGGATTACCAGGTGATCTTTTCGGACACCCCCGGGATCATTGAACCCAAATATAAACTGCATGAAAAAATGATGCAGGCCGTGAAGAGTGCCCTGGAAGACGCGGACCTGGCCCTGTTGCTGGTGGATGTAAAAGAGAACTGGGAGGAATGTGATACTATTTTTTCGGCGCTGAAACTGAAAGTGCCGGCTGTTGTGGCGATCAATAAGATCGACCTGGCCAGCGAAGAAAAGATCAAAGAGGCCGTGGATTTCTTTTCGGCAAAACCGTATTGCAAAAAAGTGGTCACGATCTCCGCAGCTTCCGGGATCAATAAAAAGAAACTGATCCATTCCCTATTGGAATTTATTCCGGAGGGGGAACCTTTTTTTGAAGGGGATGATATCAGTGACCTGAACACCCGTTTTTTTGTCGGTGAGCTGATCCGGGAAAAGATCTATGAACTGGCCCAGGATGAGATCCCTTATCATACAGCTGTGCTGATCAGGGAATACCAGGAAAAGGAAACGCTGGTAAAGATCGTGGCCGATATCATTGTTCACCGGGAAACCCAAAAAGCCATCCTGATCGGCGAAAAAGGTTCAATGATCAAAAAGATCGGCACCACCGCACGGAAGGATATCGAGGCCTTTATCGGGCAAAAGGTTTTTCTGGAGCTGTTCGTAAAAGTAAAACCGAAGTGGAGGGAGAATGAGCTCCAGCTAAAGGAATACGGATATTAAATCACAAGAACCAAAACGCAAGAACCAAATAAATAGAGAATAATAAATTCAAAAAGAAATTAAAAAAGAAATCAAAAAGGCATCTCATTAAAGAATAGAATGTTCAATCCGGAGTCCTCGTTTTTATTTTTCTTTTGGTCATTTTAATTTATTTGGTTCTTGTATCTTGTTTCTTGCCATTTCTGAAAAATTATGTCATTTACTGTTGCCATAGTAGGAAGACCGAACGTAGGGAAAAGCACTTTATTCAACCGCTTGCTTGAACAGCGCAAAGCGATTGTGGATGATGTGAGCGGGGTGACCCGCGACCGCCAGTATGGTGTTACCGACTGGAACGGCAAGGTCTTCAATGTGATCGATACCGGTGGTTTTGTAGCGGGGAGTGACGATGTCTTCGAAAGAGAGATCGCCAAGCAAGTGCTGGTGGCGGTGGAAGAGGCGAATGCCATCATCTTCATGGTGGATGCGGCAACGGGCATCACCGACCTGGATGATTCCATGGCTTCGGTGTTACGCAAAAGCACCAAGCCGGTTTTCCTGACCGTGAACAAGGTGGACAATAATGAACGCATGCTTGAGGCCAACGAATTTTACAGCATGGGATTCAGGAATGTTTTTTTTATTGCGTCGGCCAGTGGTAGCGGTACGGGTGAATTGCTCGACGCCATCGCGGAACTGATAACCGAGGATGCCTCGGAAGAAACCCGGGAAATGGCGGAATTGCCCAAGTTTGCCATCATCGGCCAGCCCAATACCGGAAAGTCTTCCCTGCTGAATGCGCTTACCGGACAGGAACGTACCATCGTCAGCGATATCGCGGGCACTACCCGGGATACCATACACACCCATTACAACCTTTTCCAGAAAGAATTCATATTGATCGATACGGCCGGTATCCGGCGGAAGAGCAAAGTGCACGAGGACCTGGAATTCTATTCCGTAATCCGTGCTATCAAGGCAATGGATGAAGCGGATATCTGCCTGCTGCTGATCGATGCTACGAAAGGGATGACGGCCCAGGATATCAATATTTTCAGCCTCGCGGCACGAAAGGGGAAGGGGATCGTATTGCTGGTGAACAAATGGGACCTGGTATCGAAGGAAACCAATACGGCAAACGAGTTTGAGAAAGAACTCAAGCAAAAACTGGCGCCTTTCACGGATGTGCCGGTCCTTTTCATTTCCGCAAAGGAAAAGACCCGGATCTTCAAGGCCATTGAAACGGCGCTTGATGTATATGAAAACCGGAAACGGAAGATACCCACCTCCCAACTGAATGATATCATTCTGAAAGCCATTGCGAGTTATCACCCGCCGGTGGTGCGGGGACATCCCGTAAAGATTAAATATATCACCCAGTTGCCGGTGGTCGTACCCTCCTTTGCCTTCTTTTGCAATTTCCCGGATGATATCAAGCAACCGTATAAAAATTACCTCGAAAATAAACTACGCGAGAATTTTGAACTCAGCGGTGTGCCGGTGCGGATCTTTTTCCGTAAAAAATAAAAGAGTAACTTGCCGTTACGCCCAATCGACTGTGCAATGCGAAAAATATTAACATTCCTGTTTTTAGTCCTGCTGTTGTCGGGTTGCGGTAACAGCGCTGAAACGAAACCGGCTACGGAATCCGTAGACAGCGGAGGGGAAGTGAAATTTGGTCCTGACAGTATGGAAGAAGCTGATACCCGCGGTCCGGAACCCGGAGGTTTGCAACCTAAAAGCGATACATTGAAAAACAACCTGAAGGTGAGCTTCCCGGATAAAAAGAAATGATCCCTTTCCTCCGCTCACGTAATTCTACGAGCCCTTATTTTTTCCATGCGATTACTTGCAATAGTTGAAACTCCTGATTAATTTGGCGGTTCGTTCCAATGGGCCTCAAGCCCGTACCCGAAAACAATACCTTCCTGGAAGCCCTCCAATCTCTTACAAGAAAGACATTGCAGATTGCCCGTGTACTAAGATGAAAGTACTGTAGCTGTCCTGCATCCATCCGGTTTCCTGCTGAACAGCCACCACCTGTTTACAAACCACCTGTTATATGAAAACAATTATTTTCCTGGCATTTATGCTGGTCGCAACCACCGGCATCGCTCAAACCGTAATGGCTGAACCCGTGCCGGTTATTACCGGCTTTTCGCTGGCTGCTGCTCCGGCAACCCCCGTAAATAAAAGGAAAGATGTAGTGCTGAATTCTTCCCGCTGGAAGATCACGGAAAATCATTTATGGACCGGCGGAATGGTCCTGGTAGCGGGAGCCGCCAAGGGATTTAATGAAACCCTTCAATTTCACTGGAAGGAATTCAAGAGACAGTTCCCGAAAGCCAACCCGCAATGGTTTAACCCGGCCATAAGCTATAAGAACAAATACAAGAATCATAATTCACAGGAAGGGCCGAAATTTTTTCTTTCGACAACCGCGCTTGTTATGTTTACCGACCAGTATCATCTTAACAATTTCATCAATAAACTGGCCTGGGGCTCGGCATTAGTGATCAAGATAGGTGAAGGAAAGAAGCCATTAAAACAATATCTCCTGGACCTGCTGTATTATACGGCCTGTCACCAGGCAGGTTTTGCGGCAACGTATTATCCTTTCAGCAAGTATAAGAAGAAATGATATTGCAGTAACAGAAGCAGGCGTTTCCCTTACCGGGATATCTTCAGGCTTCCTGTATCGAAACGCTGCAGGGTGTCATTCACGCTCTTTCGAAACCGGTCTGTTTCTTCCTGCTGCTGCCGGATGAAGCTGTTCTCATTGAGCTTGCCCATTACTTTCTCCATCTCTGCTGCATTGTCATAGACCATCTGCCGGAAGGGATTGCTGTAATCCTTTGCACGTGATTCAAGAATATTCCGGGTGATCCACTCCCGGGTGTCCACCGCCTGTTCCAGTACCTGTACAAATAGTTTTTTAGTGAACCGTGAAGGGGTTACTTTCAGGATCTCCAGGAGGGAGGCCCAGGCATGATGAAATTTATCGCTGGCATACGAACCACTTTTCTTCCTGTAATAGGCATGTACTTCATCCCAGTTGCCGATCCTGCCGGACCGAATGTTCCGCAGCAGGGTCTGAACGGAGGTTGCGGGCATCAATAATCCACCGGTATTCAGCCATTTTGTTCTTTCGGGTTTGGAAGGAAGCGCCTGTTTCAGTTGTGACCAGGAATGGATCCTGCGGTGCTCTATGAACTGCATCAGTTCCGTAGCGCCGTAATAAATGACCAGTTCCCGGAACAAGTGGTAGGCTTCGGGAACTTTTTGCAGCACCACCTTGCGATGGCTGTTCTCGAAACCGCTGGCCAGTATTTCCAGTTCACTAACCTCGGACGCATTGTTTTGCAGCAATAATTCACCGGTCCTTCCCAGGTCCTTTTCCTGTATCTTTCTTTTATTGTGGCTTGCCATTGCCATTGCAGATGTTTTTTTCAGCAGATCCAGCGCATCAAAGATCTCATTCACACTATCCGGCGCCAGGAAATCATATTCGATCCCGATGGAACGGTCCTTCCTTTTGTCGCGGCTTACATACTTGGTCGCATTCCTGGCCAGGGCATACATATTGTACATGAACCAGTATCCGGGGATCACCAGCAGCCTGTCATGGGCCACATCGTTGCTGATAAGGGAAAACGGTATGGAGATGTTCAGCTCGGCCGGAAAATCACCTTTGGCGATCAGTGTGAAGCTGGCAAATTTTGAATTGTGTTTTAGGCTAACACAGAGCCCCGGCCAGAAACCGCGGCCTGCGATGAGCTCGCCATCGGCTCCCCTGGAATTATGGTTGGAACCAATGGTGGCACCTGCGGCCATATTGCTTTGGCCCAACACCGTTGCGGCGCAGAGAAATGAATTGTTATGGTGCTGTTCATGTGCGGGGAAGATCAGCGAATTCAGTACCTCGCAACAGGAAATAGTGGAATTGTCGCCCAGGTAAGAGTTGATGAGGCGGGCTCCGTATTTCAGTTGCGAGTTGGCGCCCATCACGAAACGAACGGCCTTTACGCCATAGAAAAGCCGGCAGCCGTAACCGATGATGCCGTTCACGAGTTCACAGCCTTCACCAATCTGTGATTTGGCCTCGGGTTCGGAATTAATGGTCAGGTTCTTCAGTTTGTTGGCGCCTTTGATATAGGCATCGCTGCCGATCCAGGTGTCCTTGATGATCCGGCTGTTCTTGATCACGGTGCGGTCGCCGATCTTTCCGTAATACCCCCGGCGGGTATCATACTTGGCATCGGTGAATTCCTTGAAACGCTGCAGCAGTTTTTCATCATCCCGGTATTTTGACCAGAGCCAGGCATCGGCGGCTTCCATCCCGGTAAAAGGGAGTATGCTGCGGCCGGCATTTTCATTGCATATCTCCAGCCAGATACGAACCGATTCCTTTTCACCTTCTTTGACCACACCGTTGCCGAATTTGGAATGGTCCGTGGTGGCGAGTTCATTGATGTTCACCAGCATTACGTCATCACCGGTGATATAATGACTCATGAAGTTCACATTGTCGATCACATTATTATTGCCTATATCGCAACTGATGATGGTGCTGTTGTAAAGCCCCACCGGCATGCGCAGGTTATTGAACTCATGGAACCAGGGTTCCAACCGGCCGATGCGGACCAGTCCGAAGAAGGAACAATTCTTTACCAATTTCGGGTCGAATGCATCCGATACCTGCACGTTGTTCCAGTTGTCGGAACTGTTATCATTCCGTTCCAGCGTCTTTATTTCCCCGGCCGTCAGTTTGCGGTAACGGATACCGCTCCTGTTCTGGAGGTTGCGCAGGTAGTATTCATCCTTCCCCTTCGGAATATATTTCTTGTCGATAAAACCGTACCCGAGTGAAGAGACAGGTTGTTTGCTAATTTGGTTCATGCGTGTTTTTGATTAGGATGCTCAGTACCTTATCCTTGTACCCTGTGCCTTGTGCCTTGTGCCTTGTACCCTGTACCCTGTGCCTTGTGCCTTGTACCCTGTACCCTGTGCCTTGTACCTTGTGCCTTGTGCCTTGTACCTTGTACCTTTTGATCTGTTATTCCACCGTCACGCTCTTCGCCAGGTTTCTTGGCTTGTCCACATCACAACCCCTGGCCACCCCTATATAATAAGCCAGCAGTTGCAACGGTACTACGCTCAGCATCGGGGCCACGATCTCATCCGCTTCGGGTACGATCATTACATCATCAGACAGTTCTTCTGATGTTTTGTCGCCCTCGGTGATCACGGAGATCACTTTTCCTTTTCTCGCCTTTATCTCCTGCATATTGCTGATGATCTTTTCGTGGTAGGCGTCGCGGGTGGCTACAAATACCACAGGAAGCTGTTCATCCACCAGCGCGATCGGTCCGTGTTTCATTTCGGCGGCGGGATAGCCTTCCGCATGGATATAGGAGATCTCTTTCAGCTTCAGTGCGCCTTCCAGGGCAACGGGGAAGTTATAACCCCTCCCTAAAAAGAGGAAATCATGAGCGTCCTTATATTTTTCTGCCAGCCGTTTGATATTGTCGCTGTGTTTCAAAGTCCAGGCCACTTTTTCAGGCACCTGTTGCAATTCATTC